>JAOPVI010000209.1 GCA_025966225.1 Mycobacterium sp.
ACCAGTCAAAACTGGCAAAAAAACAACCACACCCCGAAAACGGAAGACGGGGAGTCCCCCCAAGGCATGGCAAAACAAACAAACAAAAACCACCAAACACACTATTGAGTTCTCAAACAACACGCCCTGTTAGCAGGCAACCCCACTACTGTACACCATCTTCGGGGGCCGATCAAACCCCGTCCTTCAGTCCGAAGAGACTGCGGCCGTGGGTCAGTGAGCAAGAGCTTGACGCTCGAACTCGTTGTCTCAAATAGTACCCGACGCACCCTCGGATTCCGAAATCCCAACACGCCCATGGAGTTCCAAGGTGCAAGCCGAGCTCAGTGAACCCGCTCGATCTCGGCGCCCAAGCTCGCGAGGTTCTCTACGAACAGGGGGTACCCACGGTCGATGTGGAAGACGTCGTGGACTTCGGTGTCTCCATCGGCGACCAGTCCGGCCAGCACCAAGCCTGCGCCCGCCCTGATGTCCGACGCCCACACCGGTGCGCTCGACAGCTGCGGAATGCCTCGCACCACGGCATGGTGACCATCGGTCCGCGCATCGGCGCCGAGTCGAATCATCTCCTCGACGAAGCGGAACCGCGCTTCGAAAACATTCTCGGTGATCATCGACGTGCCGTCGGCAACGCAGGCCAACCCGATCGCCATGGGCTGCAGGTCGGTGGGGAAACCGGGGAACGGCAGGGTGGCGACGTCGACCGCCTTTGGCCGTTCGTACTGAACGATGCGGAAACCGTCGTCGCTCTGCGTGACGGTGGCCCCCGCGGCGTGGAGCTTGTGCAGTACCAACTGAAGATGTTGCGGGTCCACGCCCGTCACCGAGATGTCGCCCCGCGTCATCGCGGCGGCGATACCCCACGTGGCCGCAACGATGCGGTCACCGATCACCCTGTGCTCAGTGGGGTAAAGCCGATCGACACCGTTGATGACCATGGTCGACAGGCCTGCCCCGGAGATCTCGGCGCCCATCTGGTTCAGCATCTCGCACAGGTCGACGACGTCGGGTTCACGTGCGGCGTTGTGGATCGTCGTGATGCCCTCGGCCAGCACCGCGGCCATCAGAATGTTCTCGGTAGCGCCGACCGACGGAAACTCGAGTTGTATCTCCGCGCCGTGCAGGTGATCCGCTTCGGCGACCACACATCCATGTTCGATGTTGCACCGTGCGCCAAGCTGGCGCAGCCCGGCCTGGTGCATGTCGAGTGGCCGCGAGCCAATCGCGTCGCCACCGGGTAGTGCGACCTTGGCCTTCTTGCATCGACCCACCAGCGGTCCCAGTACGCACACCGACGCACGGAACTGCCGCACTGCTGCGAAGTCTGCGTCGTACTTGAGTTCGTCCGGCGACGTGATCCGCACCGTGGCGCCGTCGAGTTCGACCGTCGCCCCCAGGCCGCGTAGGACCTCGGCCATCAACGGGACGTCCAGGATGTCCGGGCAGTTGGTGATGGTGCTGGTGCCCTCGGCCAACAGCGCTGCCGCCATCAGCTTCAAAACACTGTTCTTCGCGCCCCCCACGGCAACTTCGCCTGATAACCGGGTGCCACCGGTCACCATGAATCGCTCGCTCACAAGCGTTAGTTTAGGTCAGCGCGGACGGTCCCGGAGCCTGCCGTCAGTCTGCCGAGCCGGCCTGCCGAGTACGGTTTGGTCCATGGCAGTACACCTGACCCGCATCTATACGCGTACCGGCGACGATGGGACCACTGGGCTCAGCGACTTCAGCAGGGTGTCGAAGAACGACGCGCGACTCGAGTCCTATGCCGACTGCGACGAGACCAATGCGGCGATCGGCGTCGCGGTGGCATTGGGACAACCGCACGAGCAAATCCTCAAGGTATTGCTGCAGATTCAGAACGATCTGTTCGACGCAGGCGCCGATCTGTCGACCCCGTTGGTCCAGAATCCCGAACATCCGCCCCTACGGATCACCCAGGACTACATCGACCGTCTCGAGGGATGGTGCGACGAGTTCAACGAGCCCCTCCCAGCACTGAATTCCTTTGTGTTGCCTGGGGGTACGGCGTTGTCGGCGCTCCTGCACGTCGCCCGAACCGTCGCGCGACGGGCCGAACGGACGGCCTGGCGCGCGATCGACGAGCACGGCGAGTCGGTCAGCGTGCTGCCCGCCAAGTACCTGAATCGACTGTCGGACTTGCTATTCATCCTGTCCAGGGTGGCCAATCCCGAAGGCGACGTGCTCTGGCAACCGGGCGGCAGTCGGGCCTAGGAACTGCGCCGCCGCGCACGGGGCGACGGACGAGATTCCAGCCAGGATGTGAACGCGGTCAACGCCCCCCGATCGAGCGCGACCTCGTAGCCCCTTCGCCGTTCCGCGCTGGTGTCGCGCAGCTCCAAGACCACGATCGCATCGGTCATGATGTCGAACTCGTCGCCGCGAGGGGTTCGGCGCGACACGACCTCGACACCCCGACGGGACAACCTGCGGTCCGGCCACCAACGGATACTCGACAGTCGGTAGAACCCGGCTTCCTCTCCGCGGTAACGCAATACGCCGTGACGCCAGCCGTGTCCGCCAACGGCAGGGACGTCGCGCAGAATCGCCGCTGTCCCGCCCACCTGGCGCAGCTTCCACAGCCGGTACATCAGGGCGATGACGACCAGCAACAGCACACCGATCAGCGCGACCATGATCATCATGAGCGCGCTCATCGGCGGATCAGTCGAGTTGGCCTAGGGCACGCAACCGCGCCCTGCCCCACGCAGCAGTGCGCTCGTCGTCGGATTCGGAATCCTGCTTCGCCTCGTCGGCATTGATCTCGGACTCCAATTCGGCGTTCTCGACGAGGATTCGAACGGCTTCCTCGGTAACCGAAAGGAAGCCGCCGTCGACGGCGATGCGAAGGTCGTCCTCACCCTCGCGCTCGACTCGAACCATGGCGTCGTCCACCAACTGGGCCACCAACGGGATGTGTCGCGGGAGGATGCCGATCTCCCCCGAGGTGGTGCGGGTGAACACGAACGTCGCGTCGCCCGACCACAGCTCGCGCTCGACGGCGACGATCTCGACGTGAAGTTCAGCCATGGCGCACCACCTTTCGGGCCACTCGTCCGGTCACAGCTTCGCGCCGAGGCTCTCGGCCTTCTTGGCCAGATCGTCCAGGCCACCGATCAGGAAGAACGCCTGCTCGGGCAGGTGGTCGAAATCGCCCTTGGCGAGCTTGTCGAACGCCTCGACGGTCTCTTTGAGCGGCACGGTGGAACCCGGCTGGCCAGTGAACTGCTCGGCCGCCATCATGTTCTGACTCAGGAAGCGCTCGATACGACGCGCCCGGTACACCAACTGCTTGTCTTCCTCGGAGAGCTCGTCGATACCGAGGATGGCGATGATGTCCTGAAGATCCTTGTAGCGCTGCAGGATTC
>JAOPVI010000253.1 GCA_025966225.1 Mycobacterium sp.
CTAATGTTCGCCATCTCGTCATGGGCGTGATCGAGGTGCCCGGTCCATGCCAGCAGCATCGCGTTCTGCATCCTGGGGCGAAACGCCATCGGCATGTCGGCATCGACGTCTTCCAACGCCTGTGCCCGAACGAGTCGCATCTGGTCGAGGCCGTCGCCGCGGAGAAAGCCGAGAATCACCCGTAGCCCGAGCGCCTGACCTAGCAGGATCGGCTGCCCGAGTCGCTCGGCACGGGCGATCGCTTCGTCGATTCGATGGGCGGCGCGGCCGAATTGGCCCGCGTTGTATCGGGCGTAGGCCAACGTCACCAACAGCTGGGTCCGCAACCTCAGGTCGTCGCCTACCTCGTCCAGACCCCGCTCCAATACCCCGGCGGCTTCCAGAAAGCTGTCGCCGAACAGGTGGACGAAACCGAGCAGGCTCGACGCCTCGGCTCGCAGCGGACCAGGCTCCATCGTGGTGACGGCGTCCTCGAGCAGCACCTGGGCCCGCTTGGTGTCTCCTGCGCTGAAGTGGTGGCTCGCGACCCGGAGCCGACGTCGCGGAGTGTCGCCGCCTAGCCGGATCGCCAGGTCGAGGAACTCGGCGGCCGCGGCGGGTGCGCCACGTGCGCGGGCAGACTCCGCGGCGGCGTCAAGGGATTCCATCGTCGAGGCGTCGGCGCTGGTGGCGGCCAACGCCAGATGCCTGGCGCGCAGTTCGGGTTGGTCGACGGTCGCGGCGAGGCGTCGATGCATCGACCGCCGCCGCGCAGCGGTCGCCAAGGTGTAGACGCCTCGGCTCAGCAGGGGATGGGTGAAGCGAATGCGCTGCCCGTCGATCCCGATGATGCCCTTGTCCTCGGCGTCCTCGAGCATCCGCGCTACTTGCTCGGTGTCGGCGCCGGTGGCTCGCGCCACCAGTTCCACCGTGGGCGCCGGTACGCATGCCGCGGCGAGCAGCGCCTCGCCGATATCGGCGTCGAGGCACTCAACCCTGGCCGCCACCAGTTCTGTGAGCGTGTCCGGCAGAGCTCCGAAAGAGCCCGTCGTATCGCCCATCGCGCGGGCCAGTTCGAGGGCGTAGAAGGGGTTGCCCCCCGAGATCTCGTGGATCCGCTTCATCGTGGGCCGCGCAAACGACTGCCCCAAGCGATCGGAGATCACCGCGTGGAGTCTGCCGATGGCCAGGGGTCTCATCCGGATCCGTTGGATCGCGTCCGGCCGGGGCAACTGCAGCCAAGAGGTGTCGGTGTTGACGCCAGGTTCGGTGCGGACCGTCGCGAGCAGTCTGACCGCACCCGAGAGTCGTCGTGCGGCAAAGCCCACCACGTGCTCCGTGGAGGCGTCGAGCCACTGCAGGTCGTCGATGGCAAGCACCAACCCGCCTCTAGCGGCGAGGATTTCGATGACTGACAGGAAACCTGCGGCCACCGCGCGTTGATCGGTGATGGGACCGGTTACGTTGACCTGCAGGAGGATTCGCTCCATCGCGATGCGTTGCGGATCGGGCAGTGAAGCCAAGACCGAGTCGTCGAGCCCGTCAAGCAGGTCGGCCAGCACGCCGTACCCGAGCGCGGACTCGGCGGCCGCGGTCCGCGCCGACAACACCTGCGCTCCTTGTTCGCGGGCGCGGTCGAGGATGGCCAACCACATCGTCGTCTTGCCGATTCCCGCCTCGCCTTCGACGACCAGTGCGGCGGGTTCGCGTGACGCTGGGTTCAGGAAGTCGTCGACTAGGCCGGTCTCAACGGCACGGCTCACGAGCCTCCCCCCACCAACGGAGCTTCTCAGCTACTTAAGCATCCGTCTAGGGTTTCGTTACTCGGCCACCCGTCGCGATATCCGCACTTCTTCGGCGGGATCCATGAATCGCAGCGGTCGGCCTGCCACGTCGGCGCCGTTCTTGAGATACTGCACGAGACACCTGAGCCGGATCGCCGAGAGGAACCCCCATGCCCATCGCCACCCCCGAGGTCTACGCGGAGATGCTGGGCAGTGCCAAGGAGCACTCGTTCGCGTTCCCGGCCATCAACTGCGTCGGCTCGGAGTCCGTGAACGCCGCCATCAAGGGCTTCGCCGACGCGGGCAGCGACGGCATCATCCAGTTCTCGACGGGTGGCGCCGAGTTCGCGTCCGGGCTCGGCATCAAGGAGATGGTCACCGGAGCGGTGGCGCTGGCCGAGTTCGCGCACGTGGTCGCCGCCAAGTACGACATCACCGTCGCGCTGCACACCGACCACTGTCCGAAGGACAAGCTGGACACCTACGTCCGCCCGCTGCTGGCCATCTCGGCGGAGCGCGTCGCCAAGGGCGGCAACCCGCTGTTCCAGTCGCACATGTGGGACGGCTCGGCGGTGCCGATCGACGAGAACCTCGAGATCGGCCAGGAACTGCTGAAGCTCGCGGCCGCCGCCAAGATCATCCTCGAGGTGGAGATCGGCGTCGTCGGTGGCGAGGAAGACGGCGTCGAGGCCGAGATCAACGACAAGCTCTATACGACGGCTGCCGCCTTCGAGAAGACCATCGAGGCCCTCGGCGCAGGTGAGCACGGCAAGTACCTGCTCGCCGCGTCGTTCTGCAACTTGAAAGGCGTGTACAAGCAGGGCAAAGTCAATCTCAAGCCAGAGGTGCTCAAGGAGGGCCATTAGGTGTCCACCTCCAAGCTCGTTCTACCCGCAGG
>JAOPVI010000270.1 GCA_025966225.1 Mycobacterium sp.
GGTCCTTCTCCAGGTCGACGCCGACCATCTCGCCAGGCCCGACGACGACGTTCTTGTCCAGGATCGCGTGTCGCACCACCGCTCCGCGGCCGATGCGGGTACCCGGCATGAGCACGCTTCCTTCGACGATGGCGCCGTCGTCGACGACGACGTTCGACGACAGCACCGAATTGCGCACCGAGGCCGCGGAGATGATGCTGCCCGCCCCGACCACCGACTCCTGCGCCGAACCACCGTTGACGAACTTCGCAGGCGCCCGGTTGTCGGACTCCCCCATGATCGGCCAGCGCCGGTTGTAGAGGTTGAACACGGGATGCACCGACACTAGGTCCATGTGGGCGTCGTAGAACGCGTCGAGCGTGCCGACGTCACGCCAGTAGCCGTGATCGCGTTCCGTCGAACCAGGCACCTGGTTGTCGTTGAAGTCGTACACGGCGGCCATCCCATCGGCGACAAGCCGCGGGATGATGTCGCCGCCCATGTCGTGATCGGAACGATCGTCGTCGGCGTCGGCACGGATGGCGTCGACGAGCACCTTCGTGGTGAAGTTGTAGTTGCCCATCGTCGCGAACGTCTGCTCGGGATCGTCGGGCGTGCCCGGCGGGTCGGGCGGTTTCTCGACGAACTCGCGGATGCGCCCCGATTCGTCCGCGTCGATGCATCCAAACGCGCTGGCCTCGGACCGCGGCACCCGAATACCGGCGACCGTGGCGCCCGCCCCGCTCTCGATGTGGAACTGGACCATTTGCTCGGGGTCCATCCGATAGATGTGGTCAGCACCGAACACGACGACGTAGTCGGGGTCTTCGTCGTAGATCAGGTTGAGCGATTGGAGAATGGCGTCGGCCGAACCGGTGTACCAGCGCGGCCCGAGGCGCTGTTGCGCGGGCACCGGCGTGATGTATTCGCCTGCAAGCCCCGAAAGCCGCCAGTTCTGCGAGATGTGTCGATCCAGCGAATGCGATTTGTATTGCGTCAGAACGCAGATCCGCAAGTAGCGGGCGTTCACCAGATTCGAAAGCACGAAATCGATGAGCCGGTAGGCGCCGCCGAAGGGAACCGCCGGCTTGGCACGGTCCGCGGTCAACGGGTAGAGCCGTTTGCCCTCGCCGCCGGCCAGGACGATGCCCAGCACTTGTGGCAGTTCCCTCATGGGTCAAACCTATCGGCCACCAGGGACTGCGGCTAGCCATTCGCACTTTTGGCCGCGTGTTCGGCGCGGGTGTCGGTCAACGCAATTGGTGCCAGCGAATTTGACGCTCCGATGCGACGAGCAATTGGTGCTCACGCCCGCGAGGACATCGACTGTCGATTACGGTCGTAACCATGCGAGTGGCGATGATGACTCGGGAGTATCCGCCAGAGGTTTACGGCGGCGCAGGCGTACACGTCACCGAGCTCGTCGCCCAATTGAGACACCTGTGCGACGTCGACGTGCACTGCATGGGAAAGCCCCGGGATACCGCGATCGTCGCGCAACCCGACCCCGCACTGACCGGGGCCAACGCGGCGCTGGTGACGCTGTCTGCCGACTTGATCATGGTCAACGACGCCGCCGCGGCGACGGTGGTCCACTCACACACCTGGTACACCGGGCTTGCGGGTCACCTCACCGCGCTGTTGCACGGGATTCCCCATGTGCTGACGGCGCATTCACTCGAACCGATGCGCCCGTGGAAGGCCGAACAACTCGGCGGCGGATACCGGGTGTCGACGTGGGTGGAGCGCACCGCGGTAGAGGCCGCCGATGCCGTCATCGCCGTCAGTGCAGGCATGCGCGAAGACGTGCTGAGCACCTACCCGGCGCTCGATCCCGGCCGCGTCCACGTGGTGAAGAACGGAATCGACACCGACGCCTGGTATCCGGCTGCGCCTTCCCCGCAGGGTTCGGTGCTGGCCGACCTTGGCGTCGACCCGGTCAAACCGATCGTGGCATTCGTCGGCAGGATCACCCGACAGAAGGGGGTCGCTCACCTCGTCGCGGCCGCGCACCACTTCGCGCCGGGCGTTCAGCTGGTGCTGTGCGCGGGCGCCCCCGATACGCCGGAGATCGCTGCCGAGGTGTCCGGAGCGGTGCAGGAACTCGCAAAGGCACGCAGCGGGGTGTTCTGGGTACAGGAGATGCTGCCGACCGATAAGATCCGCGAAATACTCTCAGCAGCAACTGTTTTCGTATGTCCTTCGGTGTACGAGCCGCTCGGCATCGTGAACCTCGAGGCGATGGCGTGTGGTACGGCAGTCGTCGCCTCCGACGTCGGAGGCATTCCGGAGGTGGTGGACGATGGACGGACCGGGCTGCTGGTGCACTACGACGCTTCCAACACCGGCCACTTCGAGCAGGAGTTGGCCTACGCCGTGAACACCCTTGTCGCCGAACCGAGCCGGGCAGACGAGTTCGGGCGGGCCGGACGTCAGCGGTGCATAGACGAGTTCTCGTGGGCGCACATCGCCGAACAGACGCTGGAGATATACCGCAAGGTCACCGCGTAGCGGAGCGGAGCAATTGGCTCCGCACAGCGCATCGGCGCGGTCCCGTCCGTAGTGGACGTTTCCGCGCCGCGATTGCTAGCTGGTGACGCCCTTGAGTTCGTCGCCAAGTGCGGCGGCTTCGTCGGGCGTCAGTTCGACGACGAGTCGTCCACCACCTTCCAGTGGTACTCGCATCACGATGCCCCGCCCCTCCTTGGTTGCCTCCAACGGGCCGTCTCCGGTCCGGGGCTTCATCGCCGCCATCGAGTGCTCCCTCCAACATGAGCCGGACCGCGTCAACGGATCCGGTAGAGGCCGAGACCGTCCACCCGTCGACAGCTCCCGGCACTGAACTGCATCTGAACTAGCACCATTGTTCCCTATCCGGGGCATTGCGTGTGCAAAGACCCGGCTATGCCCGCGTCACGCCACCCCGGAGGCCCTCGGCGCCACCCAGCAAGAGGCCACGTGGTCGTCGACCATTCCGGTCGCCTGCATGAGCGCGTAGGCCGTCGTCGGGCCCACGAACTTGAACCCGCGCCGCTTCAGTTCCCTTGCCATCGCCGTTGACTCGGGGCTGACGGCAGGCACCTCCGACAACTCCGCAGGCCGGGGCCGCGTGGGCGGAGCGAAGGACCAGAGCAATTCGCCGAGTTCGACGTCGAGGTCGGCTGCCAGGCGGGCGTTGGCGATGGTGGCCTCGACCTTCGCCCGGTTGCGGACGATGCCCTCGTCGGCCATCAGCCGTTCAACGTCGCGGTCGGCGAACCTTGCGACCTTCGCAACGTCGAAGTGCTTGAAGGCGCGCCGGAAGTTCTCCCGCTTGCGCAAGATGATGAGCCACGACAGTCCGCTCTGAAACGCCTCGAGGGACATGCGCTCGAACAGTTCCTGATTCCCGCGCAGCGGTTGCCCCCACTCGGTGTCGTGGTAGTTGCGGTACAGGATGGAATCGGCTGTCGCGGCACGCGATCCGGATGCCACCGCCCACCCGCAGCGCGTCTTCCCGTCGTCGGCGACGAAGTCCGTCACGACTCGGGTCCGTCGTCGGGCGGCGCGGGCGTGCCCTCCGAACGATCCTCGACGTCGGGGTCATCATCGCCGAACCCCGCGGGCACTGACGAGAGTTCGTCGGGCAGCGCGTGCGCACCCTCACGGCGATCGTCGTAGCCGCGATCCTCGGCGATGCCGTAGGCCGCGTGCACCGCTGACAGTTCACCGCGCAGCAGGTCGAGTTCCTGACCCAACCGGTCCAGCACCCAGTCGACTTCGCTGGTCTTGTAGCCGCGCAACGTCTGGGTGAACTTGACGGCGTCGACGTCCGCTCCGGTAACTCCGGAGGCGGGCAAGACCGTGGCGGTGGTCGCGCGGGGCAACGGTGGCAGCCGCTCGCCGCGGCCGAACAGCACACTGCCCACGCCGAACAACACGACGGCCACCAGGATCAGCACGACCAGGTACAGCAGAATCATGGTCACGGCATCGATACTGCCTTAACCCGCCGACACGCCGGCCACGCGCACCCGGCCGGCTAGCGCGGCCGCAGCGTCATCATCGGCGGACGGTCGGCCAGCGAGACCGTCGACGACCGCGGTGTGTAGTCGTCCCCGTCGGCGAAGAACTGGGTCAGCCCGACGCCGGAGTCCGGGATGCCACAGCGCGACAGCAGGGTGGCGATCACCTGACGGCTCATCGACGCCAACTCGGTCAGCGGCCGGTTGCGGTGCGTGCGCACGCCGAGGTTGACCTGCGCGATCCCGTCCAGGCCGAGTCGGTCGTAGGCGTCGATCAACAGCCCGATCTCGACACCGTAGGCGGGCGCGAACGGCACGGCGGTCAGCAGCTCTCGGGTGCCTGCGTACTCACCACCCAGCGGCTGCAGCACGCAAGTCAGCTCCGGGCGCAACGCGGCAAGCAGCGGACGGGCGACGAGTTCGGTGACCCGGCCACCGCCGTTGGCGTCCTCGCTGCCACTGACCTTCAACGGACGGCGGTAGAAGCCCTTGACGAGGTGCACGCCGTCGGTGGTCAGCAGCGGGCCGAGCAGCTTGGGCACGAACATGGGATCGGGATCGATCAGGTCCGAGTCGACGAAGACGATCAGGTCGCCGGTGGTCGCCGCGAGCGAGCGCCAGAGCACCTCGCCCTTGCCAGGCTGCGGCTCGACCTCGGGCAGCGCGACCTCGCGGCTGATCACCTTGGCGCCCGCGGCGAGGGCCCGGATCTCGGTGTCATCGGTCGAGCCAGAGTCCAGCACGACGATCTCGTCGACGAGCCCACCGAGCAGCGGCGTGATGGTCTCGACCACCGAGCCGACGGTCTCCTCCTCGTTGAGCGCAGGAAGGACGACGGACACGGTCCGTCCGCCCTTGGCCGCAATGAGTTCGGCGATCGTCCAGTCCGGCCTGCGCCAGGTGTGATCTGTCAGCCAGCGATGGTTCGCTACGGCATCGGCTGCGTCGAGTTCAGGTGTCATGCTCATGCCAGTCCCCTCACGGTCCGCGTCGGTGGACGCACGCCCTGGATCGACGCGACCATTTCGAGTACGCGTCGTGTGGGCCCCACCTCGTGCACGCGGAACATCGCGGCCCCTGCCTCGGCGGCAAGCGCCGTCGCGGCCAGGGTGCCCTCCAGGCGTTCGGTCAAGCCCACGCCCAGAGTCTCCCCGACGAAATCCTTGTTGCTCAGCGCCATCAGTACAGGCCATCCGGTATTTACAAGATCTTTTACGTGGCGCAACAAACTAAGACCATGATGAGTGTTCTTACCGAAATCATGGGTCGGATCGATCAGCACGGCGTCCCTTGCCACGCCAGCAGCAACCGCGCGTTCGGCCGCGTCGGTGACCTCCGCGATCACGTCGTCGACCACTCCGTGCTCAGATGTGCCGTAATTGACCCGGAACGGCCGGGTCCTGGGGATTGCCCCGCCGGTGTGCGAACACACCAGCCCCGCCCCGAACTCGGCGGCCACGTCGGCCAATCCGGGATCCGCCCCGGCCCAGGTGTCGTTGATCAGGTCCGCGCCAGCCGCACAGGCCTGCTTGGCGACTGAGGCGCGCCAGGTGTCGACGCTGATCAGCTGGTCGGGGAAGGTGCCACGAAGCCACTCGATGAACGGCACGACACGAGCGGTTTCCTCGTCGGCATCCACGTCGCTGCCCGGGCCGGCCTTGACTCCGCCCACGTCGACGACGTCGGCGCCCTCCTCGATCACCCGATGGGCAGCGGCCTTGGCCGCCTCGTCGGTGAAGGTGGCACCGCGGTCGTAGAACGAGTCCGGCGTCCGGTTCACGATCGCCATGATCATGGCGCGATCGCCCGCCACGGGACGGCCAAGAAACGTCGAGTGCACGCCTACCAGGCTACGGCCGTGCGACTTCGGCGCGCTTTCGTTCGCACACCCTCTTTGTCAGGCTGGTTGTGAGTCAGTTTTAGGCCAGTGTGGGGGTGGGTTTGTGTCGATCAGTCCGGGGTTCACGTCCGCGGAGATTCGTGAGTTCGTCGTTGAGTATCACCTGCGGCCTCA
>JAOPVI010000280.1 GCA_025966225.1 Mycobacterium sp.
CCGCCCTGGATCTTCTCGATCAGGTCGTCGCTGCCGACCTCGTCGGCACCTGCGGCCAGCGCGGCCTCGGCCTTGTCACCGACGGCGAACACGATGACGCGGGCGGTCTTGCCCGTGCCGTGCGGCAGGTTGACGGTGCCGCGCACCATCTGGTCGGCCTTGCGGGGGTCGACGCCGAGCCGGATGGCGACCTCGACGGTGGCGTCCTGCTTCTTCGACGACGTCTCCTTGGCCAGCTTCGCGGCCGCGAGCGGGGTGTACAGGTTGTCGCGGTCGATCTTCTCGGCGGCTTCGCGGTAGGCCTTGCTGTTCTTGCTCATTGTGATTCCAATCTTGTTGTTGGCAGTGGTCACTGAGTCGTCGGCTCTTCGCCGGGGCTCATCGCGGGCCGGAGCTGGCCCTTCCACGCGTTCTTGGTACTGCTTACTTGACGGTGATACCCATCGACCGGGCGGTGCCGGCGATGATCTTGGCGGCGGCGTCGATGTCGTTGGCGTTGAGGTCTTCCTTCTTGGTCGCGGCGATCTCGCGCACCTGAGCCCAGCTCACCGTGGCGACCTTGGTCTTGTGCGGCTCGCCGGAGCCCTTCTGCACGCCTGCGGCCTTGAGCAGCAGCTTGGCAGCGGGCGGCGTCTTCAGCGTGAACGTGAAGCTGCGGTCCTCGTAGACGGTGATCTCCACGGGGATGGTGTTGCCGCGCTGGCTCTCGGTCGCCTGGTTGTAGGAGTTGCAGAACTCCATGATGTTGACGCCGTGCTGGCCCAATGCGGGCCCGATGGGCGGGGCGGGGTTGGCCTTCCCTGCCTCGATCTGCAACTTGATCAGCCCGGTGATCTTCTTCTTCTTGGGGGGCATGAGTATTCGGTCCTGCTCTTTCTGGTCTCGTGGTTCTTAGATCGCTGCGTTATTTAGATCTTGGTGACCTGGTTGAAGGTCAGTTCGACCGGCGTCTCGCGTCCGAAGATGGATACCAGCACCTTGAGTTTCTGTTGCTCGGCGTTGACCTCGCTGATCGAGGCGGGCAGCGTCGCGAACGGGCCGTCCATGACGGTGACGGACTCGCCGACCTCGAAGTCGACGAGAATCTCCGGACGTTCGAGGGTGGCCTCGGACGACGCGGCACCAGCGGCCGCCGACGTGGACTTGGCCGCCTTCTTGGCCGCGCCCTGCGGCAGCAGGAACTTGACGACGTCGTTCAGCGTCAGGGGCGACGGCTTGGACGTCGCGCCGACGAAACCGGTGACGCCGGGCGTGTTGCGCACCGCGCTCCACGACTCGTCGGTCAGCTCCATCCGGACCAGGATGTAGCCGGGCAGCACCTTGCGGTTGACCTGCTTGCGCTGGCCGTTCTTGATCTCGGTGACCTCTTCGGTAGGCACCTCGACCTGGAAGATGTAGTCGCCGACGTCGAGGTTCTGCACACGCGTCTCGAGGTTGGCCTTCACCTTGTTCTCGTAGCCGGCGTAGGAGTGGATGACATACCACTCGCCGGGCTTGAGGCGCAGCTCCTTCTTCAGTGCCTCGACGGGGTCGACGTCCTCGTCCTCTTCCGGAGCCGCCTCGGCGGCGACCTCAGACACGGCAGCCGCCCCGGCGGCGACCTCAGACGCTTCCTCGGCTCCGGCTTCGACGGCTTCGTCGGCTGCTTCAGCGGCCACCAGTTCGTCGGTGGGCTCCGCGTCACCTGCGTCAGCCACCACCTCGGCGGTGGGCTGCTCCAGCGACTCCGCGGTCTCGTCGGCGATCACGGTCGCCGGGTCCGCGGCCTCAGCGAGCGCGTCGGACACACCCGAGGGCGTTTCGCCATCGAAGGTTGTCACGGTTGTCAATCCTCTCTAAAACGTCTTCTGCTCGTCGCTAGCGTGTGGCGGTTGTCAGCCGAACACCAGCGTGACGAGCTTGGTGAGGCCGAGGTCGACCCCGCCGATCAGCGCCACCATGAAGGCCAGGAACACCAGCACGACGGTGGTGTAGCTGACCATCTGCTTGCGGTTTGGCCAGATCACCTTGCGCAGCTCGGCGATGACCTGCTTCAGGTAATTGAAGACGAAGGCGATCGGATTGCGCGACTTGCCCGACTTCTGCTTGACCTTCTTCGGCTTCTTGCCGTCGCCGTTCTTGGACGAACCGCCCTTCGCATCGGCGGCGGTGGCGTCATCGTCGTCGGTGACCTCGCGCCGCGGGCGCTTGCCGGTGGGCCGCTGCGGCCGGGCCACCACCGCGGTGTTCCCGCGGGGGCTGACGGCCGCTTCGTCCACGGAGTCGATGTCGTCTACGGCATCGATGTCGTCGACATCGTCGACGTCGGAGTCGACGTCGTCGCGCTTGTCGCTCACCGCGTGCCTTTCGTCTGGTCTCGTGGCCACCTTCCAGTGTCCACGCCTGTCGAGTATTCAGTTGAGCAGGGGCGACAGGACTTGAACCTGCAACCTGCGGTTTTGGAGACCGCTGCTCTGCCAGTTGAGCTACGCCCCTAAAGGTTGGCAGGCCAACCTGCGTTCGGGGCTTACACAACTCGCGCGCTCCCCGATCGGCCGATCAGAAACCGACGGACAGCGCGCTTAATTGGGCGAAACCCCGAGGACCGAGTGTACATCGGCCCAGTTCCGAGTTGCTAATCCCCGCGTCGCTTCGCTCCTGCCCGCCGCGACTAATCCTTGGCCGCGCTCCGCATGACCTGCCCGCTTTCGGGATCCCACTGAACCTGGATCGAGTTGTCACCCTCGTGGCCCATCAGCGTGGTGAAGGCCTCCAGGACGATTTCGCCGTCCTCGTTTACGCAGACACTTCGCGTGACGACGATGTCCGCGCCGAAGCGCTCGACGACGGACAGGATCTCCAGCGACGCGTGGAGACACAGGCCGACCTGCAGCGGCTGGTGAAAGACGAACTTCTGATCCACCTGGACGATCTGCATGGTGGTCAGACCGACGTCTACCTTGCGGAAGAAGTCCTGCTGCACCAGCAGGGCGAGGATCGACGGGAACGTCAGCGACGCGATGGCGTTGTCGTGACCGAGCTCGGCCGCGGCCTTCTCGTCGAACGTCGCCGGATCGTCGGCCTTGATCGCCCGCGCGTACTGACGAACCTGCTCGCGACCGATCATGAAGCTCTCGGAATAGTGGTGCACCATTCCTTGGACGTCCGCCTTGAGGGGCATTCCTACGCCAACTTCGCAGTGGCCGTGGCGCGGCCGAAGATCTTCTTTCCGCCGGTGGTCGCCGAAATTGCGATGACGATCGACTTCGTCTCGGGCTCAACGGATTTCACTCGTCCGTTGAAGACGATTTCAGCGCCAACGCCGTCGTTGGGCACCGGCACCACGGCGGTGAACCGGACGTTGTACTCGGTGACCGCGGCGGGGTCGCCGATCCACGACGTCACGTAGCCACCGCCCAGACCCATGGTCAGCATGCCGTGCGCAATCGCGGTGTCCAGGCCGACCTGCTTCGCGATCTCGTCGTCCCAGTGGATGGGGTTGAGATCACCGGAAACGCCGGCGTAGTTCACCAGGTCCGTCCGCGTCAGCGGAATCACGCGCTCAGGAAGCTCGTCACCCACCTTCACGGAGCTGAACTCACGCAGTGCCATCTGAAAAGCCCTTTCCGCTGTCGTCTGAACGACCCGCCAAGGTCGTGTACGTCTCTTGGACGGCCTCGCCCTGCTCGTTGGTGATGATGTTCCTCGTCACGATGATGTCCGTGCCGTGCGCCTGCCGGATCGAGTGCAGGTAGACGTCGCAGTACAGCCGGTCGCCGGCGTGGATCGGGCGCAGGAACTTGAGCTCCTGGTCGACCTGGACGATCTGCGCGTCCTGGATGCCGATGTTCGCGTTGGCGAAGAAGGCCGTCTGCGCCTGGTAGCCGAAGACGGAGATGAAGGTCAGGGGCGCGGGCAGCGATTCGTGGCCGAGATCGGCCGCCGCCGACTCATCGTGATAGGCCGCATCGTCGTTCTTGACGGCGACGGCGTACTCGCGGACCTTTTCGCGCCCGACCTCGTAGAAGTCGGGGTAGCGAAAGTGCATCCCGACGATCTTCGAAGAAAGGCCCACGGATCCCGAACCTTTCTGGTCAACCCCCGAGCCATTGCCCGTGGGCGGACCGTTAACGCGATTCCTTGTGCGCCCGGTGGGTTCCACAGTTCGGGCAGAACTTCTTGAGCTCCAGCCGAT
>JAOPVI010000294.1 GCA_025966225.1 Mycobacterium sp.
GGAACACCCCTGCCCGGCTGATCCGGCCGTACGTCGGTTTGAAGCCCACGATCCCGTTCACGGCCGCGGGCGTGCGCACCGACCCTGCGGTGTCAGTTCCGAGGGCGCCGAACGCCGAGCCGACCGCGACCGCTACCGCTGAGCCCGCGCTCGAGGCGCCAGGAAAGCGGTCGAGATCCCACGGGTTGCGGGTCGGAGGGGTGTTGAGGCCGTAGGCGAACTCGTGCGTCACGGTCTTGCCGAGGATCACCGCACCTGCGGCCCGCAGCCGCTCGACGACGGTGGCGTCGCGCAACGGGCGGTGGCCGCGCATCACCCGTGAGCCGACCTCGGTGGGCGCGTCGACAGTCTCGATGTTGTCCTTGATCGCCAGCGGGATCCCGAGCAGCGGGAGATCCTCGCCGGCTGCTCGTCGCTCGTCGGCGGCTAGCGCTGACCGCATGGCGGACTCGGCGCAGACGTGGGCGTACGCGTGCACGAGCGGCTCTGTTTCCTTGATGCGCCGCAGCAGGGACTCAGTGAGCTCGACCGAGGTCAGCTCCCCGACGCGAAGCCGCTCTCGCACCCGGGCCGCCGAACACAGCTCCACGTCAGCCTTCCCAGCGCGGGTCGAACACCGTGATCGGGTCGACGTCATCGAGGTCAAGCTCCAGAATCAGCCGCTCGATGTCCCGCTGCTGTTCCAGAGCTGCGGCCATCCAGGGCGCCTCTTCCGGGTCGACCCGGACCCCTAGTTCATGGGCTACGCCGACGACCCGCTGCGCGGAGCCGTCGGCGGTGCGAGGCTCAGTACCCACGGTCGGCCTCGAAGATGTTCACCAGCGGGCGGCTCTCGAGGAAGCGCCGAAGGTTGTCGATGAACAGCGACGTGATCCTGCGGTTCTCGCCTTCTACCGTCGAGCCCGAGTGCGGCGAGACGACGACGTTGGGCAGATCCCAGAACGGGGACTCCTTCGGAAGCGGCTCTTGCTCGAACACGTCGAGGACGGCGCCGCCGAGGTGGCCGGTATCAAGGTGTCGCAGGAGGGCCTTCTCGTCGATCACCGGACCCCGGCCGATGTTGGTGACGATGGCACCGGGCTCGAGCAGTTCGAGGTGTCGCTCGCCGATGAGGTTGCGGGTGTGTGGCGTCAACGGTGAGCAGACGACGAGGAGATCCGTGCCGCGCAACGCCCGCTCGAGCTCGTCGACGGGCACTATGTCCTCGAATCCGTCTGGTGTCTCCTGGTCGCTGCGGCGGCTGACACCGGTCACCGTCACGCCGAGGTGGTTCAGCGTGCGGCCGACGTGCCGGCCGACAGAGCCGACGCCGACGATGGTGGCGCGCTTGCCGGACAGCTGACCGCCGGAGTATCGCTGCCAGTGCTTCTCGCGCTTTTGGCGCTCCATCAACGGGAAGTCCTTGATGAGGAAGAGCATTCCGCCGATGACGAACTCCGACAGCGGCACGGCGTGGACGCCGGCCGCGGTCGTTATCACGAACGGCGCGTCGGTCAGCCCCGCATCCTCGACGACATCTCCGATCCCGGCGCTGGTCGCCTGCACCCACCGCACGTTCGGGCAGCGCTGCGGCATCAGCGACGGATGCGCCCAGTCGAAGTCGAACATCACATCGGCGGCGCCCAGCAGCTTCTCCCAGCGGTCCGTGTCGGGTTGCGACAGGAGTCGCGGAGTGCCGATGTGATCGGCCTTGTAACGGGGCTCGGGCAGGAGCTGAGGTTCGTAAACCACTTCCACCGACGGCACCTCGGTGCGGATCCGTTCGACGCATGCTGGCTCGAGATACGAGGCGACGAGAACCAGTGTCATATCTGCTCCGGGGCGAGCGTCGGGGTCACGTCCCGAACGGACGTGACTGCGGACTCTTGCGACTCGGGCTCGGCTGCCTCCGCGTACGGGGTGACCTTCTGCCGGAAGAACGGGACTGGGCTGAAGCGTTGGAGCACCAGCCCGAGGACGACGGCGAAGGTGGGCACCAGGACCGTCGGCAGCACGACGCCTGCGGGGGCGGTGGTGAGGGACTTGATGAAGGCGTACATCAGCACTGCGCATCCGGCCAACGGAACGAGTGCTCCGCTCACGAAGCGGCCGGGCGAGGAGATGACGTGCGACCGGAACAGCCAGATCGACGTCAGAGCGACCGAGACGTAGATGATGGTGAAGAGGTAGCCCGCGGTGGACGTCACGTTGGCGAGGATCGTGACGAAGCTGCCGCTGGCCGCGTACAGGACCGAGACAACCACGACCGCGAGTCCGATGATCACGAAGGCCGCCGACGGTGTGCGGTAGCGGGGATTCACGCGGCCGAAGACTGCGGGAAAAATGCGCTCCCGGGCCATCCCGTACGCGGTGCGGGCACCGTCGCTGGCCGTCGCCTGGACGCCGGCAGCCAGGGAACTGATCAGCGCCAGGTTGATCAACATCGGCCACGGAGACGGAAGGACCAGCCCCGTGGCGTAGGCCAGGACGTTGCCGCCTTGCTTCTGTAGCTCGTCTGCGGGAGCGGCCGACTGAAACGCGAAGATCAGGAAGGCGAGGAAGATGGCGCCCCAGATGATGCCGAGATAGGCTGCGCGGCCCGGATCCTTGGTTGAGTTCCGCTGCTCCTCCGCCAGGTAGATGGGATTCTCCCAGCCGCCGAGAGTGAAAACGGCGAGGACGATTCCCGCGGCGATCCCGCCCCCCGCCCCCGTGGCCGAGGTCGGAGACAGCCAGCTCAACGATGGGTGCGGTGCCGCGCTGAGATGTCCGTTCGCGTGCGCCCAGAGAATGGCACAGGCACAGAAGATGACGACGGCGTACTCGAGGACGACGATGACGGTCTGGAAGCGGATCTGCACCTGGACGCCGAAGACCGCGACGACTACCGCTCCGAGGACGCACGTCGCCCCCACTGCCCACACGGCCAGGGCATTGTTCACCAGGTTGGTGTCGAACAGTGACAGCACCGTGGTGCCCGTCAGGGAGACGTTGGAGATGAGGATGAACAAGATCGTGATCACCACGAGCAGGCCCATCACGAAGCCGAGGGCCGGCATGATCCGGCGCAGCCATGGGACGCCCGCCGCGGCGTTCGGCTCGACCCGGTTCAGCCGGGAGTAGCCCGTCGCGACGCAGAGCATGGCCACGCCGGTGATCAAGACACTCGACGGGCCGGCGACGCCCACCGCCATGACGAACGCGGCGAGCGTCAACCCGACGCTGAGCGTCGGTGCGACGCACGAGATCGCTCCGACGAAGTCGCCGCCGAGACCCACCGCCCCTTTCTGCAAGCCCACGGAATCAGGGGAATCCGCGGCGCGCTCATCGGGGCGACCCGCAGCCGAGCTTGATCCGTCATTGTTTGTCACGGGTTCCCTCACGTTCGCTCTAGAGCTTTTTGAGCACGCTAGAGAGCCGATCCCGTTAGGACAAGCACGGATATGTTGGCCTTGAGTTTACGTTTACTAACGTGACGCCGCTGGCTGCCGCCGCCTGATCGATGCCCTGCGCCCTACCTCCCGCTCGGCTCGGGCCAGTGCGCTCGCAATGAGGCGAGCACCGCCTGAATGCTCGGCCGCGTTGCGCTGGCGACTCGGACCACCGCGTAGCACCGCCGCTCAAAGACCGGTTCGGTCGGAACCGCCACGACGTCGGCCGGCAGCTGGGCTCGCCCCATTCTCGGTACGAGCCCGATCGCGAGGCCGGACGCGATCAGGGCCAGTTGGGTGGCGAACTCAGGTACCGCGTACTGCACCCGCGGACCATCCCCCGCACCGACCACGTGAACCAGCAGGTCGTGCGCTACCGAGCCGAGCTCGGCTACCCAGGTCTCGTCGGATAGTTCGCGGATGTCGATCCGCTTCCGGCGGGCCAGTCGGTGGTCGGTGGGCAAGACGACGTCTGCGACGTCGCTTCCGAGCAGCTGCGCCTCAAGCTCCTGAGGCACCGCGAGCGGCGTCTGCGGCCAGTCATGAGCGATCGCTATGTCGCAGTCCCGGCGATCCAGCATCTCGAGAGTTTGGTGCGAATGGGTCTCGACGAGGGCGACCTTGAGGTCGGGTTCGCTCGATCGCAGGTCGGCGAGCACGCGAGGTAGCAGTCCGCGCGCCGCTGTCGGGAACGCCGCCACCCGCACCGTTCCGTACACCGCACCCCGCATTCGTTCAAGCGCCGCTTCACCTACCTCGAGTTCCGTGAGAATGACGTCGGCGCTGTCGGCGAGCAGCTCACCGGCCGCGGTCAGTCGAACGCTGCGGCCGTACGGCTCGAGCAGCACCGTCTTGGTCTCGCGCTGGAGCCGGTCGAGCTGCTGCGAGATGGCCGACGGGGTGTAGCCGAGTGCTGCCGCCGCGGCCGCGACTGAACCTCTGGCGCGGACTGCACTAAGCGCCTGTAGCGCTCGCAGACTCAACATTCCCGCAAACTAGCGCGCCGAACAGACTGCGACGCGTTCGGGGCGGCGCTTTCTTCATGAGGCATACTCGCGCGTGTCCATTCATCGGCTCGGAGCGTCGTCCGCCACCACGACTGACGTGTTCGACGCAGCACTTCCGCCGTGTCTCATGGTCAACCCGGGGGACACGGTGATCGTCGATTCCCTCGACGCGCGTGGGTATCTCGAGCCGCAAACGGTGCCAGGGGAAGCCAGGCCGAGGATGTTCGGGGACCGACGGGGGCTCTGCCTCGCTGGCCCGATCGGAGTCCGCTCGGCTCTGCCGGGCCAGGTGCTGGCCGTCGAAATCCTGTCAATGAGGCCCGGCCCGTGGGGCTGGACGCTGGCGGCCGCCTTCGACAACCGGCTGACGCGCCGCCTCGGAGTGGCGGACGGCCCGCCTGCATGGCTGCTCTGGGAGATCGACGCAGATGAAGCATCGGCAGTGGACCACCTCGGGCACAAAGTCGGACTCGCCCCGTTCCTCGGGGCGATCGGCTTGCCGCCGGTGCAGCCGGGTCCGCACTCGACCCTCCCGCCTCGAGCCGAGGGAGGCGGCAACATCGACTGCCGTGAACTCGTCGCCGGATCGACGTTGTACTTGCCCGTCACGGTGCCCGATGCGCTGCTGTGCCTCGGTGACGGGCACGCCGCCCAAGGCGACGGCGAGGTCGGTGGATCCGCGATCGAGTGCCCGATGACGACCGAGGTCCGGCTCCGCCTGGTGAATGACCCGCCCGTGCCGGGCATCCATGCGACGACCCCGGCGGGCCTTGTCACCTTCGGCTTCGACCCTGACCTGAACATCGCGATGGGTCACGCGGTCGACGCGATGGTCGGTTGGATGCAGCAGGTCTACGAACTCGACAAGCCGACCGCACTGGCACTTGCAAGCGTGGTCGTGCAGCTCCGGGTGACACAAGTCGCGAATGACGTCTGGGGCGTGCATGCGATGCTGCCGACAGCGGCGGTGCGATAGCGCGGATGGCGGCCCCATCCGATCTCTCGCCGTCGGCCCCTCGGACATGTGGAGTGGATGTCCAACAGGCGTCAAGTACGCGAGAGTTATTGCTTGCGTTGGCCCCCACCCGGGGCTGACGATCCCGACAACGTCGGCTGGATTTCGGGTTGTCGTTTTCCCGCCGGGGTAACGGCTACGGACGTGGCCACGTCTCTGGGAGGCCGTGTCCACCGTCGGCCACCAGCACCGCGCCGGTCACGAAGGACGCCGACTCGTGCGCCAGGAACAGCACGCATGCCGCGATCTCCTCCGGAGTGCCGCTGCGCCCGATCGGCCCCGCCGCAGCCGCCTCGGCCTCGAACGGCAGTTGCGAACCGGTCGAAATATATCCTGGCGCAACAACATTCACGGTGATACCAGACTGGACTAATTCCAGCGCCAGCGCTCGCGACAACCCCACCAGTCCAGCTTTCGCAGCGGTGTACGTCGACTGCCCCGGCATCGCGTTCACCGTGCCCGTGGTCGAACCGACCGACACGATCCGCCCATATCCAGCCGACCTCATCACCGGCACCACCGAACGACACATCAGGAATGCCGTCGTCAGGTTGCGGGCGAGTGCCGAGTCCCAGTCGGCCAACGACAACTCCGCGACGTCCCCGTCGGCGTCCCAGCCCGTCGACACCGAAGTCATCCCGGCATTGTTCACCAAGACATCGAGGCGGCCCCACCGGTCGAGCGCGCTACGCACCAGACTGTCCGCTGCCCCGTCGACGGTCAGGTCGGCTACCACCCCGACGGCAGCGTCCCCGAGTTCGACGGCGCGCTCGTGCACCCGCTCGGAGGTCGCGCCCAGAACCACACGGCCGCCCTCGGCCACGAAGTCCCGCGCGACGGCGGCACCGATCCCGCCAGGCGCGCCGGCGCCCGTAACGATTGCCACCTGATCCCGAAAGCGAGCCACGATACGAACGCTACCGCCGACGCACCAGCCCTGTTCCGCGCCCCTCACCTAGCTCAATCGGAAATGGACAACTGACAAGCGCTGCCATCGACGAATCAATCCCGTCGCTCGTCAACACCTATAGGCCTTGATCGGCTAGCCATTCCTGGATTCGTTTGGCCAGGTCAGCCCATCCGGGCTCGAGCATCATGTCGTGACCCATGTTCGGGAAGAATTCCGCGTCGGTCTGGTAAGCCCGCGCCACGGCAGACACGTCTCCCTCGACTCGCGAGCCGTCGTCTTCGGCACCCAGCACGAGCAACGGCGTCCTCACGAGGCCAGCTCTGCGAGCACGGATCACCGGATCGAGTCCGGCACGCGCGCTCTCGGGTCCCATCCGGACCGCGCAGGAGCTGACTATTGATTCGGGGGTGTGGGCGCAGAACAGGAATTCACGGCACAACGCCGGGGTGCTGACTAGGTCGGCTGAGTTGCCGAAGGTGCTGGCGCGCATGAAGATCCATGGGTGACGGCGGAACATGTGCATCGCGCTTCGCCGCATCCCTCGCGGCGTGGCGGGCGCCAAGACGACTGCAGCGGGGGCGTCGTGCTTCTCGAGGTAGCGCTGAACGACGAAGCAGCCCAAGGAGTGTCCGATGAGCGCGGGCTCGGAACCGAGCATGTCGACGGCGGTACGTACATCGTCGACGTAGTCGGTAAAAGTGACTGAGTTCAGCGACTGCGACAGGGTGCTGGCACCATGGCCGCGCAGGCTGACCGCGACTGCACGGAAGCCCTTGTCGGCGAAGAAGTCCAGGAAATGTTCATCCCAACACCAAGCCCCGTGCCAAGCGCCGTGAACGAAGAGCAGCGGCACCGGGTGCGCGTCCGTGCATCGGCCCTTGTCGATCAACTCGAGCATCGGTCCGTCCCCCCGAATCAAGATCGCCCACGCTAATCGTAGGCCAAGGACGTGTTCGCGGTGCTCGCAATGGAATCCGAGCCGGTCGACCAAAGGCTGCAATGTGACGCAGCTCACAATAGGCGTACGCTGGGGACATCTCCTCACGAAGGGAGCTGCAGATGAAGGGTGCGCATCACGATCCCGTGGACCACTCCCGCACCACCCAGCCCCATGCCGGTGAATCGTTCATCGACACGCTCTGGCTCCCAGGCCTTGGCCTCATCATGCTCGGCATCATCACGATCGCCGGGTTCCTGGCGGCTACGGCCTACCAGCGTGACGATCTACAGCTGCCGCTGGCATTCATCGCGGGCGCATTGGTAACCGCGGGCGCGATCCTCATCGCGCTCGAGCACCTTCGCGTCAAGCGCGTCGAGCGGCAGTGGATGGCCGAACATCCGGACAACTCGCATCTGCGGGCGAGCTAGCGGCGCTTCGCACATTCACGCGGGCGGGTCGCCCGTGTTCTAGCTGTGCATTGCCGAAATGTCGCTCAGAGCTGGGCAGTTCCATTTGCCCGCCTCGTAGCGACAGCAGCTCGACTTCCGTGGCGACGCAAAAGTTGTCGCTCGAAGGCGGGCAATACCAAACGTACGTCCGGGGCGTGACGCATGCGCGGACGTGAATTGGCAGTGCGTTCAGTCGGTCGGTTCGCGCAGCCGCAACGCCAGCCCCGTCGCGCGCACCGCCCGCCGCTCGATGGCCGCTCGCACCTCGTCGGCCGACCCGACCACCCGCACCATGGTCTTGGCCCGGGTCACCGCCGTGTAGAAGAGCTCGCGGGTCAGCAGCCGCGACTCCACCGGCGGCATCAATACCGTCACTTCCGACGCCTGTGAGCCCTGGCTCTTGTGGACGGTCATGGCGTGCATGGTCTCGAGGTCCGGCAGTCGGCTGGTCGCAAAGGCGCGCGGTTCACCGGCAGTCGCGATCGCGGCCCGCAGCCCGTCTTGGCCGGCCACCGTGACGCCGGTATCGCCGTTGTACAGACCCAACCCGTAGTCGTTCGCGGTCACGAGCACCGGCCGCCCCGCATACCAGTCCGACCAGATCGGCTCGCCGGTCGACTCGGTGAGCCACCGCTCGACCTGGTGGTTCCAGTGCTGCACCCCGTACGGGCCACGCCGGTGCGCGCACAGCAATCGCTGCTCATCGAGTGTCGCCAACGCCGCGCCGGCGTCACCGAGGACGGCGGCCTGTCGCAACGCAAGGGCCTGCGGCAGAAGCACTTTGCGCAAAGGGACCGCCGGGTCCGCGGCGTCGATCCACTCGATGTGGTCACCGCCAGCCCGCAATACCTCGAGCGCCGTGTCGGCGGCACCGGTGCGAATCGCCGCCGCCAGCGCGCCGATCGACTCGCCGAACCGATGCGACGTCTGCAGGGCCACCACCGGTGAACCATCGCTTGCGCCCAGGCCGTCGACCAGGTCGGCCAGCACCGCGCCGGCATCGACCGAGGCCAACTGGTCCGGGTCGCCGACCAGCAACAGTCGGGATTGCGGCCGGACCGCCTCCAACAACCGGGCCATCATCGTCAACGACACCATCGACGTCTCATCGACAACGATGACGTCGTGGGGCAGTCGGTTGCCGCGGTGGTGCCGAAAGCGCGAGGAAGTGTCAGGCCGGCTGCCGAGTAACCGGTGCAGCGTGGTGGCCTGCAGCCCCGCGAGCCGTCGCTGGTCGACCAATTCCAGCTTGTCGATCTCCAACTGCACGGCCTCCTGCAGCCTGGCCGCCGCCTTCCCCGTCGGCGCTGCCAATGCGATGCGCAGCCGCGACCCCGATCCCGCCTGACCGGCGAACAGCGCCAACAGTCGCGCGACGGTGGTGGTCTTGCCGGTGCCAGGTCCGCCTGTAAGCACCGTGACGCGTTGCGACAGAGCGATTTCGGCGGCCCCGCGCTGCTCCTCGTAGCCCGACGGGAAAAGACGTTCGATGTCAGCTGCGGACTCGACCCCGCGGCGGGACACCATCGCCCGCAGATCGTCGGCGACCTGCTCCTCTTCCCGCCAGTACCGGTCGAGGTAGAGCAGGTGTTCCTGGCGACGCAAGACGTGTGGGGCCTCGAGCAGCGGACTGGCCCACACCGCTTCCAGCCAGTCGTCCTTCGCCGGCCAGGGCAGGTCGGCGACGTCGACCTGGGACTCGACCAACCGCAGATCCAGGCAGACCGACCCGGCGCGCAACCCCCGCACCACCAGGGCCACCGCCAGCATCACCCTTTCGTCGGTTTCGTTCGCCATCGCGCTGAGTCGCTGCGCGACAAGCACATCCGCCGAGTCGATCACGGCGGCTTCGTTGAACGCCGCCAGTAGCCCACGGGCCCCGACGGCCCGGCGCCAATGCGCGGTATCGACCGGTTCGACGGATGTCATGCGGCCGCCCTCCCGGCGTCGAGTACCTCAGAAATGGCGACGATCAGCGAGGCCGGAGGCTGCCAGTCGAAGACGCCCGCGGGATGGCCATCGATGACCGGGGTCTCCGGCCCGCACATGCCGCGTACAAACAGATACAGCACACCGCCCAGGTGCCGGTCGGGGGAGTAACCCGGTTGCCGCCAACGCAGAAAGCGGTGCAGCACAACGCTGTACAGCAGCGCCTGCAGCGGATAGTCCGAGTGCAGCATCGCCTCGACCAAGCGGGCCCGCTCGTAGTCGGCCGACGTCAGGGCACCGTCGCCGTCGCCCAGCCAGTTCGACTTGTAGTCGACCACCACGTAGCGATCGCCGCCACCTGGGCTTTCTAGGCAGGGGATGCGCAGTACCGCGTCGATGGACCCGTTAAGGTACCCGCGCAGCGGCTTATTGCCGAGGGCATCGCTCGTCAGCCGCGCGGCGTATGAGGCCAGGGGGTCGTCGGCAGGCAGATGTTCGGCCAGCAGCCGCCCGACGTCTCGCAAATGGATCTCCGGCGCGGTAGCCCTCAGGTCGCCGCCGGCCATGGGAAACTCGAAGTCCAACTCCCGCAGCCGGTCTCGCAGGCCGATCTGACGCAGCGTCAGATCCCCGGCAAGCGGGCCCAGCGGCGTGTCGTGCATCGGCACCATCGCGGCTGCGAGTCCGGGCGCGGGCACGTCGACCGGCCACCAGACCGAATGCTCGCGGATCTGCGCCTCCAACTCGGCGGCCAGGTCCGCCGCGAACGGGTCGGCGGTCTCCAGCACCGCGTGCACCAGAGTGCCGAACTTCGCGCCCTTGGGGAGGTCGGCCATCGGCGACGGCACCTGCGGCCCGGTCGACGGCTGCAACAGCGGGAGGTCACCAACCTCGTCGTCCAGCGCGACGACCTCCGGCTCGCTGCTCACCCCCGGCGGCTCCGCCACGCGGATCAGCCCCGAATACGAGGTGCGGCGCCAGGTGGTGTCGATCGCGCGGTGGAAGTGCCTGGCGTCGAGTTTCCTTGGCGCCGGTTCGGCGGACGGCGAGGACGCAGGCGTCAGCACTGATTGCTCCAACACGGGACCCCCGGCAGCCTCCCACTGTCGCAGCCGCGCGAGCGCGTCGTCGTCGTTGATCTTGCTGGGCACGCACCTGTTGGGCACGACGGATTCACCAGGCTGCCGGCCCCGCAGCAGTCGGGACAGCCCACCGTTGGGTTCGTCGCGGGCCGGTGACCACCACGCCACCACCTGAGCCTGCGCCCGGGTCAGTGCGACGTAGGTCAGCCGGCTGTCGTCGCCTGCTGACTCCTCCCGGCCGAGCCGCTCGACCTCGCGGTAGTCGGGGCTCTCCTTGCCCCCGATGTGCAGGCAACGGGTGGGACCGTCGTGAAACAGGATCAGGTCGGGCTCCGGTACCCAGCGATTGAACGCGAACTGCAGGTACACAATCGGGTACTGCAGCCCCTTGCTCACCCACACCGTCATGATCTGCACCGCCGCGGCGTCACTGTCCAGCCGGCGATTCCGCTCGCCTGCCCCGCCGCGGTCGTTACGCTCCGCGCGCAGCCAATCGCGCAGCGCGGGCAGCGTGTAGTGCTCGCGATGCGCCACGTCCTGCAGCAGCTGCGTCATGTGCGCCAGGTCGGTCATGTGCCGCTCGCCGTCGCGCCACGACAGCACGCGCTCGAGCATGCCCCCCAGCTGCGCGGCCTCGAAGATCGCCGCGACGCCGCGCTCGCGAGCGTGACCGGCCCACTCCCGCAACGTCTCCGCGATCTGGTCGGTCAGCGCGTCGCCGCCCTCAACCAGATTCTCGGCGGACTTCCCGAAGAACATCGTCGCCGCGGCGGCGCGCACCACCCCGGCGCGATGCGGCTGATCGAACGCCTCCAACAGGGACAGCCAGTCGTCGGCCGCCTCGGACGCGAAGATGTCCGAGTCGCCGGTGTACACGCAGGCGATCCCGACTCGGTCCAGCGCGAGCTGACACACTCGCGCATCCCGGTGCGTCTCGACGATCACTGCGACGTCTCCCGCGCGCACCGGTTCGCCGTTGAACGTGGCGCCACTGGTGAGGAGCGCGCCGATGTCATTGGCGAGGTCCTTGCCGACGTGCTGTCGGATGTCGTTGATCGGGATGTTCTGAGTTCCCCTGAGGCCGAACGTTCCTCGCTGCACGACGCGCAACCGGAACGGCTCGTCGTGCGGTGCCCCGACCAGTCGGGAACCCTGGTTCGCCGCTTCGACGTCGTGCACGACGATCGCGGGGTCGCCAAGTTCGGCGCCGCGCAGCACGGCCTGCAGTGAGTCGACCAGGACGCTGTCGCTGCGCCAGTTCGTGCCCAACGTCTTCTTGGCGCCTGCGGTCTCGGCGGCGCTCAGGTACGTGACGATGTCACCGCCGCGGAAGGCGTAGATCGCCTGCTTGGGGTCGCCGATCAGGATCACCGTCGACCGGCCGCTGAACGCGCGGTCGATCACCTGCCACTGCACGGGGTCGGTGTCCTGGAACTCGTCGACCATCACGATGGGCCAACGCTGGTGCATCCGGAGCCGGGCGGGGGAGTCCTCGGCGTCGAGGGCCTCCGCGAGCCGCGTCAGCAGGTCGTCGTAACCCAGGATGCCCAGTCTGCGCTTGCGCGTTTCCAGTTCGGCGAGCACGTGATTGGCGAAGCTGACGCAGACCGCTGCCCGCGATTCGGGTGGCGGGTCGAGCGGGCGCAGCTCCGTCGCGGGATGGCCAACGACCTCGCGTGCCAGCTTGAGTGCGTCGGGATACGTCAGTTCTGGATCGTCGCGCTGCTGGCCGAAGTGCGCGAGGTAGAGGTCGTCGACCACCTCGGTGACCAGGTCCGTCAGGCTCTCCACCAGCGTGACGCGGGAGTCGGAGTCACCCGCCACGCCCAGCGACTTGAGCACCAGCTGGCAGAACTGGTGGGTGGTGGCGATCGTCGCGGCGTCGAAGCCGGCCAACGCGTCGCGCAGCCGTTGTTTCCGGGCCGCCCGTTCCTCATCGGTTCCGTCGAGCAGGTACGCCACCAACTGGTTGTCGCCGACGAGCGAGGGATCGTCGAAAGCGGCTGCTGCGTAGGTGATTTGGCGACGGACGCGCTCGCGCAACTCCTGGCTGGCCGCGCGCCCGAACGTGATGAGCAACATCTGGTCGAGGGTCGCCGCACCCTCCGCGACGTAATGCGTCACCAGACCGGCGAGCGCGAACGTCTTGCCGGTGCCCGCACTCGCCTCCAGCACGGTGGTGGAGGCTGCCTCCGGCAGCGGACCCTGAAGGTCGAAACGGTCCATCAGACGGACACTTCCGCTCGCAGCAACGGCAGCCAGAGTCGGGCGGCGTAGGCACCCAGTCGGTGGGTCTCGCCGTCGACCTCCTCGCCGGGCCGCAGGGGTTGCATCAGATCCTTCAGCCAGGCGTTCGGTCCCCAGGCTCGCACCTGGGCCGGGTCCTTGTCCTCCGCCGGATAATTGCCGGACTTCCACTTGAACGACGCTTCCCGTTCGGGGTCGCCACCTTCATGGCGGGCGCTCGCCCACGCATAGGACGTCTTGATGGGTAGCGGCAGCGGCTCCCGTCGTCCGGCGTCGTAGATGGCCACCAGATCTCGCAGCAGGTCGACGGCGGGCGCCTGTGGGCGGCCGAGCCCCTTCTCCAGCGGCGTGCCTCCGCGCCTGGGCCTCCCGATGGAGATGGCCGACCAGTCTCGGTCCGGATGGTGGGCGAACAACGCCAGCAACGGAATCCATGATGCGAGCAGGTGCTTGCCGTCGAGCTTGGAGTAGGTGACCGAGACCAAACGGTCGCCGAACACCGGCGATACCGTGCCCGTCAAGCGGCGTCCGGCGCCCAGGTCGATGTCGACGTCGTAGGCGTCCGAATCGGACTTGCGATACCCGAGGGCCGTCGCCGCGAGCAGAGTGGACTGCTCACGCAATTCACCCGCCTTGCGCCAGCCCAGCTGACCGGGCGGCAGCGTGCCGCGGCGCCACTCCGCCTGCCGGGCGTCGTCGGGCGTCATGCCGCGCAGCATGTCGCCCAGCATCCGATCACCGACAGCCCACTGCTCCAGGGCGTCGATGTCGACGGAGATCTCGTCCTGGACGCCATCGACGTCCCACGGCAGGGTGTACTCCAGCGCACGGAAGAAGCCCTTCACCGGATCCTTGAAGAACCCGATCAGATCGGTGAGCGCGACGTCCTCGTGTGGCTGCTCGGGCAGCGGCCCGGAGATGAACTTCGGCTGCTCGGAGCGCTCGCGGGTGCTGGCCTGTGCCGCCTTGAGCACGGTGTTGTCGAACGTGAACGGGACGTCTGGCACCAGCTCGCCCGGTATGACGTTGCGAATGTCGAACGGCTGCAAGGGATGATGCACGACGATCCTCTGTCGGACGCTCTTCGGCGTCGTCGCGTCCAGTGCGTCGAGCAACTCGGCCAACGGCACGGCGGGCGGGCGGCTTTGACCCGAGTGGGCGTTGGCGCCCGTGTAGGTGATCACCAGCTTCTCGGTGGCCGCCCCGACCGCGTCGAGTAGCAACTGTCGGTCCTCGGAGCGTCTGTCACGCTCCCCGGTCATGGGATTGCGGGCCAGCACGTCGTCCCCGTCGGTGATGCCCTGACGCGGGAACACGCCGTCGTCGAGGCCGACAAGGCACACCACCCGATGCGGCACGGATCGCATCGGCACCATCGTGCACACCGTCAACGTGCCGGTGCGGAAGTTCGCACGCGTCGGCCGCCCCGCAAGGTGACGCTCGAGTAGCGCCTTGACGTCGGGGAGTCGCAGCACGGTGCCGGACCGCGCGCCCGCGTCGCTGAGCACCTGGCCGAACTCGCGCTGCATCTGACTGGTCTGCCACGCGTCGGCATCGTTGACGCGCGTCATCACCGTGATGCCGTCGGTCAACGCGTGCAGCCAGTCGTCCAGCGGGTGGTCGCCGGTGAGCGCCTCGACGGTGCGCTGCAATCGGTCGACGAACTCGGCGAGCTGACCGGCCAGCTCGACGCGGTTGCTGCCGACGTCGTCCAGCGGCAGCGTCGACCCGATCCACGCGTGCGCGTCGTCGGACATGGCCACGCCCGCGAGCACGCGGTCGATGCCGAAACGCCATGTGTTGTGGACGAAGTCGACGCCATAGGGCTTGCGGTGCACTTGATCGAAGCCCCAGCGGACGTTCGCCTGGCGGACCCAGCGGGTGACGTCTTCGAGGTTGTCGTCGGTGAAGCCGAAGCGGGCACGCACCGGGGCGGTCTGGGCGAGGTTGAGCACCTCGCTGGCGGTCACCCTGCTGCCGGCCAGGGCGAGCAATTGCGACGCGACGCCCAATAGTGGGTTGGTCTGGACGAGGGAGCGGTCCGCGAGTCGCATCCGCAGCCGGTGCGCCGGGTGCGCTCCACGCAGCACGTCGCCCAGTCCGAAGTCGGCGTTGATCAGGGGTGCATAGGACTCGATGTCGGGGCACATCACCAGGATGTCGCGTGGTTCCAACGTGGGGTCGTCGGCGAGCAGACCCAGCAGCACCTCACGCATCACGTCCACCTGTCGGGCTTGGCCGTGACACGCGTGTACCTGGACGGAACGATCTTTCATCGCAAGCGAACGGCCCTGTGGTCGAACGGCATTCGCGGCGACGTCGGACTGCAACCAACCCAGCAGGGTGTCCGGGTGCTCGCGGCTGCCAGCCGGAGGGCGCAGGTACTCGTCGGTGCCCAACTCCGTCGGCAGGATGAGCTGCAACTCGCGGAGATCCCTCCCGAGGGTAGCGAGCAGCGGATGGTGAACCGCCCGGTGGCTGGTGTCGTCGCGGCGCGCAATGGGACCGTGCACACCCGTCAGCGCGCGCCACATCATGTCGCTGGGATGCGGCAGCCATAGGTGCACGTCGTGGTGGCTGGACAGGGCGTCGATCAGTTCGACTTCGGTGATGGGAAGTCGGGTGTGGCCGAACAGGGAGAGTCGGGGCGGCAGGTCCATCGGCGATTCCCGAAGGCGAGCAAGGGTTTTCTGATGGCGGACATGCGGTGGGTCGGCGTCCACGCGGTCGACGAGGGCCTGCCACAGCGGAGCTTGCCAGTCGAGATCGCCGTCGAGTTCGGCGTTGCCGTCACGCCAGTCGGCGAGCAGCTGCGGACGCTGTCTGGCGTAGGACGCGAAGAGCCCCGCGATCCGCCGCGCCACGGCGTAGCGCCTGCCCCGCCGCAGCTCCTTCTCGTCGCCCGCCGCGAAGTGGCCGAGGTGGGCGGCCAGCGTCTTGCACCAGGACTCGTCAAGGCTCTGGTCGATGACCTCCAGCAGCGGCCACACCATGGTGTCGGGCGCCCACGGATCGTCGTGGCCGGTGCCGTTGAGCTCGGCAATCAGTGAGTGCGGATTTCTGAATTCGACACCCGCACAGACTCCGTCGCCGCCGTGACTGCGACCCAGCACGTGCGAGAGTCGTTGGGACAGCCAC
>JAOPVI010000035.1 GCA_025966225.1 Mycobacterium sp.
AACACTTGTCCGGCAACATCGACCGGAAAACCTTGTTCTTCTCATCGCTGATGGCGCGCGGCTCCAGCTAGGTCGGCGTTTCCATGACGACGATGGCAATCACCTGTATCAGGTGAGTGAACACCATGTCCTTGTAGTCGCCGGTGCTCTCGTAGAAGTTCGCCCGCTCGTCCAGCCCGAGGGTTTCGGGGATGTCGATCTGGATGTGGTCGATGAAGTTGCGGTTCCAGATCGGTTCGAACAGCCCATTGGCGAAGCGGAACGCCAGAATGTTTTGCGCGGCCTCCTTGCCAAGGAAGTGGTCGATGCGGAAGATCTGCGACTCCAGGAACGTCTGGTGGACGAAGTCGTTGAGCGCCACCGCACTGTCGAAGTCGGTGCCGAACGGCTTCTCCATTACCACGCGCGACCGCTCCACCAGATTGGCCTCGCGCAGCATCGTGATGACAGCACGGGCGGCCTTCGGGGGGACCGAAAGATAGTGCAGCCGACGCGCTTCGGGTCCCAGCTTGGCTTCGGCCTCGGCCACCGCGGCTGCCAACGCATCGGGTCCAGCCCCCTGTGGGACGTAGCTGAGCACCTCGGCGAAGCGGGTCCACTGCTCGTCGGTAAGTTTGTGCGTGCCGAACTCGTCGACCGCGTGCCGCGCCATTTCGCGGAACTCGTCCACGGTCAGGTCCTCCAGAGAGGTCCCGATGATCTGAATGTCCGGAGCGAGGTCGGACTGGTCGAGGTAGGCGAGGCCCGGGATCAGCTTTCGCTTGGCCAGGTCGCCCGTCGCTCCGAAAAGCACGATGACGTGTGGGTCCACCGCGATGTCGTCATGACGGTGAGGACGCGCCTCGGGGGCCGGGTACGAGATGGTCTGGGGCTGCTTCTTCGTCGACACCCCCGCATACTTCCACCGACTCGGTGGCCGTGCATGGCACTCGGGCCGCCGGTCACCACTAGGTCGCGTGCGCGTCGACTAGCCGTCATCCGAACGCGAGTCGGTGTTCGCCGCCGTGATCTCGACGCCGATGCCGTCGAGCAGGCGCCGTAGCCCCGAGGCGAGTCCGGCGCTCGGGTCGTCGTCGGCACCGTCGAACACGCCTGCGGAGAGCGCGGCTGCCAGGGCCGGGAACCGCGCCGGATCCATCAGCCGCCTGAGTAATTGGGGGTACTGCCACGCGTCGCGCGCGCCGGCTTCGAGGTCCAAGGCCGCCGCGCCACGAACGAAGTACAGCACCGACATGACGGCGGCGAGCTTGTCGTGCTCGGTGAGCGGCGTGCCGCGCAGCGCGGCGAGTCCAGCGTCCAGCCACGCCAACTGCCCTGGGTCGGCGGGCGGCCCCGATGCGGCAGCCTGTAGGACCCACGGATGTCGGTGGTACACGTCCCACAGTCCACATGCCCAATTCGATAGGGCGTCGCGCCAAATCGCGCCATCCGACCCGGCGGGCGGCGGCGCCGGTGCCTCGGAGAGCATGAACACGACCAATTCGTCCTTGTTGGCGACGTGGCGGTAGAGCGACATGGTTCCGCAACCCAGTCGCTCCGCGAGGCGGGCCATCGACAGGGCGCCGAGGCCGTCGGCGTCGGCCAGCTCGATTGCCGCCGCGACGATCCGCTCTCGACTCAACCCGCCCGCCCGGCGTGAGGGACTCGGCCCCTGCCACAGCAGTTCGAGCGCGCGCGGGATCGGCGTTTCGTCGGCTTTGCGGCTGGTCATGACGATCTCAGGTTAACCCATCGTGCGTTCGATGCGTATGCCGTACGCTAATGCGTATGACGTACGCAAATCGCTGGTGGTTGGCACTGGCCATCGTGGTCGCAGCCTTCCTGGCCTTCTCGCTTCCGCCCTACCTGACCGTCGACCCCTCCCGATCGCGGGTGCCTGCGACCTTCGGTCTGCACTACCCGTTGTTGGTCGCGCACGTGGCACTGGCCACCGTGGCCATCGTGGCGGCGTTGGTCCAGATCTGGCCGGGCGTGCGCGCCAGGTGGCCGCGAGTGCACCGCTACACCGGCCGGGTGTACGTCGCCGCGGCGCTCCCCGCGGCGGCGACCGGCATGGTGATCGGCGCTGCGACACCGTTCGGTCCCTTCCTCGCCGTGGGCAGCGTCGCACTTGCTGCGTTGTGGCTATGGTTCACCGTCAACGGGTACCTGGCCGCGCGCCGCCGGCACTTCGCCGACCATCGGCGCCACATGCTCCGTAGCGTGACGCTCGCGTTCTCCATCATCACCAACCGGATCTGGAACCCGATTCTGTACATCACCCTGCAACCCCTGCGGGACAGCATCTTTGGCGGCGACGAGGAGCGCTTCATCTGGTTGGTGGCCGGCCTGTCGGGCTGGCTCGGATGGACGATTCCGCTGCTCGCCATGCAGTGGTGGCTGTCCCGTGGACGCGATGTGGCGCCGTCGTCAGTTTCTCAGCCGCCGGATACGTTGCGGGTGTACGTTCGCGGGGCGGTCGTCGCGGACGGCGCGATCCATCGACGGGACGAGGCGCGATGACAGCTGGGGCGAGCGAAGCGACGGGAAGAATGGGCGAATTCAACGGCAAGATCGAGGTCGACATCCGCGACTCGGAGGCCGACTGGGGTCCCTACGCCGCGCCAGCCGCGCCGAAGGATGCGCCCAACGTCCTGTATCTGGTGTGGGACGACACCGGCATCGCCACGTGGGATTGCTTCGGCGGCCTGGTCGAGATGCCTGCCATGACTCGCCTCGCCGAGCGTGGCGTGCGGTTGTCGCAGTTTCACACGACGGCGCTCTGTTCGCCCACCCGCGCCTCGTTGCTCACCGGACGCAACGCCACCACCGTCGGCATGGCGACCATCGAAGAATTCACCGACGGCTTCCCGAACTGCAACGGGCGCATCCCCGCCGATACCGCGCTGCTCTCCGAGGTGCTGGCCGAACAGGGCTACAACACCTACTGCGTCGGGAAGTGGCACCTCACCCCGCTCGAGGAATCCAATCTGGCTGCCACCAAACGGCATTGGCCGCTCTCCCGCGGCTTCGAGCGGTTCTACGGATTCATGGGCGGGGAGACCGACCAGTGGTATCCGGAATTGGTGTATGACAATCATCCCGTCGCCCCGCCCGCGACCCCGGAGGACGGCTACCACCTTTCGAAGGATCTGGCCGACAAGACCATCGAGTTCATCCGCGACGCCAAGGTGATCGCGCCCGACAAACCGTGGTTCAGTTACGTCTGCCCCGGTGCCGGCCATGCGCCGCACCATGTATTCAAGGACTGGGCCGACAAGTACGCGGGCAAGTTCGACATGGGCTACGAGGCGTACCGCGAGCTCGTCCTGGCGAATCAGAAGAAGCTCGGCATCGTGCCGGAGCACACTGAATTGTCGCCCGTGAACCCGTATCTCGACGTCAAGGGGCCTAACGGGGAGGCGTGGCCCTACCAGGACACCGTGCGACCGTGGGACACGCTCGACGACGAGGAGAAGCGACTCTTCAGCAGGATGGCCGAGGTGTTCGCCGGGTTCCTCTCCTATACCGACGCCCAGATCGGCCGCATCCTCGACTATCTCGAGGAGTCCGGGCAACTCGACAACACGATCATCGTCACCATCTCCGACAACGGCGCCAGCGGTGAGGGCGGCCCGAACGGCTCGGTGAACGAGAACAAGTTCTTCAACGGCATGGCCGACACGATCGAGGAGAACCTTAAGTACCTCGACGAGCTCGGCGGACCAAGCACCTACAACCACTATCCGATCGGCTGGGCCATGGCGTTCAACACGCCGTACAAGTTGTTCAAGCGCTACGCCTCGCACGAGGGCGGCATCGCGGACACCGCAATCATCAGCTGGCCCAAGGGAATCAAGGC
>JAOPVI010000371.1 GCA_025966225.1 Mycobacterium sp.
CAGCTCCACCCTGGGCGCGGCTGCAAGGGCCCGATGATCCCACTATCCACCGGTGCACTCACCGAAATCGCGGTCATCGGTGCGCATTGCGACGACATCGCGATCGGGATGGGCGGCACGCTGCTGACCTTGGCCGGAAATTGTCCGGGGCTGCGTGTGCGCGGACTCGTACTGTCCGGCGGGGGCACCCGTGAGGCGGAGGAGCAGAGCGCACTGGGCGCGTTCTGTCCCAGTGCCGACGTCGAGGTCACCGTCCTCGACATACCGGACGGTCGGGCGCCCGCATATTGGGGACGAATCAAGGATCGCCTGAGCGACTTCCGCCGATCGTGCCAGCCGGATGTGGTGTTCGGTCCGCAACGCGATGACGCTCACCAAGATCATCGGCTGCTTTCCGAACTGTTGCCGACCGAGTTTCGCAACCATCTCATTCTCGGCTACGAAATCCTCAAATGGGAAGCCGACACTCCGCGCCCGACGGTCTACCACCCGCTCGACACCGAGGTGGCCGAGGAGAAGGCGCGGCTGCTGCTCAAGCACTATCCGTCCCAGACGAGCCACGACTGGTTCGACGAGCAAGCGTTTCTCGGGCTGTCCAGGCTTCGCGGGGTGCAATGCCACGCGCCACACGCAGAGGCCTTCATTCTGGAAAAGACGAGGATCACATTCGAGGGCCGCTGACGGCCTAGGAGGGACATCGGGAATGCGAGTACTGGTCACCGGGCACCAGGGCTATCTGGGCACGGTCATGGTGCCGATTCTGCGGGACGCAGGGCATGACGTGAAGGGTCTGGACTCGGGCTTCTTCGCCGACTGCGTGCTGGGGCCGGCACCGACCGATCCACCGGGCATGCAAGTGGACCTGCGCGATGTGACGTGCGCTCAATTGGAGGGGTTCGAGGCGGTCATCCACCTCGCTGCGTTGTCCAACGACCCACTCGGCGCGCTGGCGCCGCAAATCACATACGACATCAACCACCACGCCTCGGTCCGATTGGCCCGACTGGCGAAAGAGGCGGGGGTCCGGAGGTTCCTCTACGCCTCGACCTGCTCGGTGTACGGGGCGGCTGGCGAGGACCTGGTCACCGAGAGTGCTCCGTTGCGCCCGCTGACTCCATACGCGGACAGCAAGGTCCGGGTGGAGGACGACGTGGCCGCGATGGCCGACGACTTCTTCTCCCCGGTGTTCCTGCGCAACGCGACGGCGTTCGGATTCTCCCCGCGGCTGCGCGCAGACATCGTGCTGAACAATCTGGTCGGCCACGCGGTGCTGACCGGCGACGTTCGCGTCCTCTCGGACGGCACCCCGTGGCGCCCGCTGGTGCACGCGCGGGACATCGCTACCGCTTTCCTCGTCGCGCTGGAAGCGCCGATCAGCAAGGTGCATTGCGCTGCCTACAACGTCGGAACCGAATCGAACAATCTGACGGTCGCCGAGATCGCGCAGTCGGTGGTCGACGTGGTGCCTGGCGCCAAGTTGCTGATCACGGGTGAGACTGGATCCGATCCGCGCTCTTACCGAGTGGATTTCTCCTCCTTTCGCGATGCACTGGGCTTCGAAGCGGTGTGGACGATACCCGATGGTGCGGCCGAGCTTTACAGGGAATACATCTCGGCCGGGCTGACCGGCGACGATTTCGCGAAGAAGTTCACCCGGCTACCGCATCTGGAAACACTGCGCGCCACGGGTGTTCTCGACGAGTCCATGCGGCGAATCACGACAGATGCCTGATAAGCTCCGCCCAACTTCCCGCCCCCGCGTCACGGGTGGATACCGCCGAGACGGGGACCGGCCAGTCGATCGCGAGATCCGGGTCATTGTATGCGACGGCCACATCCTCGGACGGGTCGTGCGGGCGATCGATCCGATAGCACACATCGGCGGTCGCGGTCAGCGCCTGAAACCCGTGCAGGAACCCGGGCGGCACGTACAGATGCCGAAAGTCGTTGTCGTCGAGAAGAAATGCTTGCTGCTTGCCGAAGGTCGGCGAGTCCCTGCGAATATCGACCAGCACGTCGTGCACGGCACCGTTGGCGCAGCGGACCAGCTTCGCCTCCCCGCGCCCGGAACGTCCGTGCATGCCGCGGATTACGCCCTTCGCCGAACGGGACTGGGAATCCTGCACGAACGAGGCGGAGACACCCGGCGCGCCGAGATAGTCGTCGAAAATGTCCGCGTCGAAGGTCCGCGTGAACAGGCCGCGGTCGTCGCGAAACGGTTGCGGAACGAGGACAAGAACGTCCGCGAGGGCGGTCTTTTCGATGTGCACCGGGAAATGCTGCCATGACTGCGTGCCGGGGGTGCGGGAAAAGTGATCTAACCCGGGTGCTCGATCTCGGAACGGTGCCTGCGGCCGACCACTTCCCATTCGCAACCGATCCCGTGCGCGCGGACGAGGCGTCTCATCCGCTGGCGATGGACGCGTGTAGGTTCTGTGGCCTCGCGCAACTCGCCGACGATGACACGGTCGCCGACGAGCCCCGTGGCGTGGAGCCGCAGGCACTGAAGGACCAGGCCAAAGCGGCAATCGAACGGGTCGAAGCGGACGGCTGGCTGCGGGGAGACACCGTCCTCGAATTCGGCAGCCCACACGGCGGCACCTGGATCCCGCTACTCGCCGAACGTGGCTTCACTACCGCGATGTCGCAGGCGGATGTGGTGCTGGACTGTTTCGGTATCATGCACGAACGCGACCAGCGGGAAGCCTTCGAGGGGCGCGCCCGCGTCACCGCCCCGGACGGCGTGCTACTGCTGCAGTATCACTCCATCGAAACGATCGTCGAGCAAGGTCAGTGGAATGCCTTGCGGCACGGCCATTTCGCTTACTATTCGCTGACTGCGCTGATGTACCTGCTAAGTACGGTCGGTATGCGGGTCGCCACCGCATGGGAATTCGATCTGTATGGGGGGACGGTATTGGTGGCAGCCGTGCACGGCGCGGCCGTACCCGACGAAACGGTTAAGCGCATCCTCGCCGCAGAGGAAGCGCTGGGTGTGACGACTCCGGATTGCATCTGCCGTCTCCAGCACTTCGCCGATCGACACGTCGACTCGCTTCGAAACTGGCTCGAAGAGGAGGCCGAGGCGGGGCGTACCGTCCTTGGCTACGGGGCCGCGTCGCGCGCGGTAGCGCTGTTCAGCCGCGCGGGGCTCAACGCGGACCTGCTCGCTGCGGTCGCCGACGCGTCGGTCGCCAAACAAGGCCGGCGGATGCCAGGCACCGACATTCCCATCATCTCGCCCGATGAACTTCTCGCTGCACGACCGGATCGAGTGCTGCTTACACTGCCCGATCTACTACCCGAGCTCCGTGCGAGGATGCCCGAGCTCGACGGCACATGGACGGTCGACGGCCAATTCACGGAGTGAGAGTGTGAGCGACGGCCGGCGCCTCGAGCGTTCGTGGCGCCGCGAATCGGCGGATCGCCGGCGCAACCGGGCGGCCCTCGAGAAGTCCGTCGACCGAGCCCTGCTCAATTGCGCGCCGATAGAGGGGCAGCGCTTCACACACCGCGGCGACGGTGCGCTCGATGTCGTGATCGGTGTGGGCCGCTGAGGTGACGAACGACTGACCCAGCACCCCCCGCCGAAGCAACTCCTGGAGAAACAGGGTGCGGTAGGCCTGCGACGGGTTCTTGTCGGAATCGCGGGTGATGAAGGTCAGACACGACGTCCTGCCGGTCAGCTGCACATAGTCGGCCAGGCCCTCCTCGCGAACTGCCGCTTCAACGCCCTCGACCAACAGCTGTCCCGCGTGTTCCATCCGGCCGATCGGGTCGTCGTTCGTGTAATTCTTGACCACCGCGCGGAACGCGGCGAGCGAGCCGGTTTCCGGACCGTGTGTGGTGGACAGCAGGAACACCCGCTCACGGTCGGTCCGCAGGCCGCCGAGCTCCATGAACTCGCGTTTACCCGCCAGAGCGGACACCGGGAATCCGTTGCCCATTGCTTTTCCGAAGCAGGACAGGTCGGGCCGGACGTCATAGACCGCCTGCGCACCGTGCGCAGACCAGCGGAAGCCGGTGATCATTTCGTCAATGATCAACAGTGAGCCATGCTGGTCGCACAACCGCCGGACACCTTGGAGGTAGCCACTTTCGGGTTCAGCGGTTGCCGTCGCGGCCTCGAGAATCACGCAGGCAACGTCCGCAGCCGCCAACACCGCCGCAAGCGACTCGAGGTCGTTGTAGCGGAAGCGAACGGTCGCCTCTCGACTCGATTCCGGGATACCGCTGTCCATCTGGGTGGTACCGATGAACCAGTCATCGGTTGAGAAGAAGGGCTGTTCGCAGGCGGCGACCTTGACACGGCCAGTTGCGGCACGGGCCAGGCGGACCGCGGCCGTGGTGACGTCGGACCCGTTCTTGGCGAATTTCACCATGTCGGCGCCCGGTACTAGGCCGAGGAAATCTTCGGCCGCGGCCAGCTCAAGCACGGTCGGCCTAGTGAAGTTCGCTCCGTTGGAAATAGCCGACCACACCGCCTCGACGACCGGCCGGAAGCCGTGACCGAGCGTCACCGCCCGCAGTCCCATGCCGTACTCGATGTACTCGTTGTCGTCCGCGTCCCAGACCCGGCAGCCATGGCCGCGCACCAGCACCGGCGTCATGTGTTCGGGATATTGATCCGAGCCGCGCGAATAGGTGTGCGCCCCGCCAGGAATCAGGTCATGCAGTCTCGCCTGGAGCTCGCTGGAGCGCTCGAACGATCGATTTGCGGGAACGGACGGCATTGGTGTTCTCCGGATGGGTGATTGCCCCAGCGGGGCGGGATCACAATGTAATCTACCAGCGTGGGTTTGGTTGCAAGCAATCTCGCGCAGTGTTGCTGGGACGCCTGCCTTAGGCGTCATCTGGTCGACACTCCTCAAGTCCTCGCTACGCACCGTGCTGCCTTCATCCCTTCGTGTGGTCGATGTGCTGCCCCAATGTCACGCCGCCGACGACAACAGGCCACGTGAGAACATGCGCTAGCTGGTCGAACGTGCGGAGGCCTGAGATCCTAGACCTCTCCGTCGCGTTGAGGCTGGTGTCGCCAAGGTGGAGGTATTGGGAGAGCGGCGCCAGTCCGATGCGCCCGAACTCGCACCGGCCTGGTGCCGAAGGTCGGCTACTGAACCCATCCGCGTCGGGTGGGATCGGGGCCGCGAGCGCGGCCCCCACGCTCATGACGAGGAGGAACGCGATCCAGCTCTCGGTGCGCAGGCGCCGTGCGACACGGCCAGCGACCGCGAGTGCGATCACGGTCGTGATGGCCAGCCCGGGTAGGAACCACGGAAGGACGCCCGCAAGGGTCCTCAAGGGCTCGCCAGCCTAGGTGGCAGAGCCTCGGTCGAGCTCGACGTCGCGACCCGCGTCGTTGCCACCGGAGTACCGACCACCGACGGGACTATCAGGTGCGGCATGGCCGACTGTGGTGGGCAATCATTCGGAAAAACTCTCACCAGGAAGTGTAGGCCCGAGCGATCACCTTGACCGGCACCCCTCCGCCCGATGCAACCGACGAATCTGCCCAATTGTCCACAGACAACGTTACCT
>JAOPVI010000405.1 GCA_025966225.1 Mycobacterium sp.
ATGTGCGACGAGGTGGTTCATCGCCCGAGGACCATCAGCCGAACCGGCCGCACTGCGCACCAATGGCATTCAGTGTCAACCGCTACGGCCATGCGCCCATTCCACGAGGCGATGCGCCGCCGAACGGGGACAGTCCCGGATTCTCATCGGGTTCCCTCTCGCAATGCACTCAAACCGGCGTGCACTGCTCGATGCCGGGACCTTGCTTGCGCTCGGCCTGGTACACCAGCTGCGTAGGGAGCGTACCGCGAAGCATGGCGGGCAGACTGGGCTAGGGTCGGAGACCATGGCTGGCACCTTTGTTGCTCAAGCGCGGCGTGCGCTGGCTGCCACGGTTGCCTTGCTGGCGGTGGGTACCCCAGGGCTGGCGCAGGCGTCGCCGACCTTCGACGAGCAGGGCTACTCCACGTGTACGGCGACCACGATTCCCGGTCCCGACCAGAACATGGACACCATCGCCACCACGTGCTGCGTCGACCATGGCGGAACCCCCACGGGTACCACGTACGGGATGGGTTGCGTCGCGCAGGTGGATAACCCACCTGAGGACTATCGCCCCACCATCTACATGCCGACGAGGCCCTCGCCACCGGAGGAAGGCGACGACCCCGCGCTCGACGAGTTGGAGAAACAGCCTCCGCTGCCGCCTCCGCCGTGAGCGGTGATGGCGCAGCGTACTTCGGGGTCGACCTCGTGCATCCAGCGCTGGATCGCTGATTCTGGTTGGCCGGAGGGCAGGTAGAAGATGGCTGCTGCGTCGTAATCGAGGACCGCCGAAGTCAATTCATCGATCCACTGGTCGGTCGAGCCGCCGATCCAGCGCCCGTCCTCGTCACGTGGTCTCGGCACGGCGCGGTCGGTGAGCTGACCGCCCACGTTGTAGATGGTGGCCCGCGGCGAGTCTTATTGTTACCACAAGTTTCTCTTATTTTTCTTAAAGTGGGTGTACGGTCTGTTCTCGTAGGTCGGGGTCGACGGCGCATTTGCGCTGGGGATGGAAGGGGCCGCTGTGGCTGAGTTAGATTCGCAGGCCGTGGTTTTCGGTGCGGGTATGGCGGGACTGTTGGCCGCCCGCGTGCTATCGGAGTTCTACGGGTCGGTCACGGTGGTGGAGCGAGACCTGCTGCCTGATCACCCAGGCCAGCGCAAAGGGGTGCCGCAGGGACGCCACCTGCACCACTTCCTCAGTCGCGGCACGCAGATCCTCGGTGAGTTGTTCCCCGGGCTTCTCGACGAACTCGCCGCCACTGGGGCCACTGTCGACGACGGCGACGACCTGTCACGGCTACACGTACGCGTAGCCGGCTATGAGCTCAACCCCGCGGGCAAGCTGGCCGATCCGGGACCGTTAGCGGCGTACCAGGCCAGTCGCCCCTTCATGGAGTTTCATCTTCGCCGACGCGTCGCCGCACTAGCCAACGTCACGGTCTTCGACAACCACGAGGCAGTCGAACCGGTGATGGCAGCCGATACCGTTACCGGTGCGCGAATCATCAACCACGACAATGGCATCACCATTACCGTCAACGCGGACCTCGTCGTCGACGCGACCGGGCGCGCAGCGCGGACACCCGCCTTCCTGGAAAGTCACGGTTTCGGTGCCCCACCGGAAGAGCGGATACCGTCAATCGGGGGCTATTCGAGTCAACTGATGCGCATCCCGCCGGGACGCATCACCGAGCGGCTGGCGTTCGTCAACCAGGGCAGCAGGGCCCCTGGCGCCCTGTTGGTGGCCTATGAACACGACACGTGGATGCTGGCTATCGCGCGCCCGGCCGAGGATGGTAACCCCCCAAGCGATTTCACCGAAATGCTGGCAGCGGCCGAGCAGATGCTCCCCGCGACGATCACGGCCGGACTGCGGGATGCAGCACCCATTGGGGAGATCTCGATCTCCCGAAGCACCGCCGCCGCATGGCGACGCTACGACCGAATGCCGCGCCTCCCAGCTGGCCTGCTCGTGCTCGGCGACGCGGTGTGCAACCTCAATCCTCTGTACGGGCAAGGCATGACGATGGCCGCCCTACAGGCGTTCGCGTTGCGCGACTGCTTGCGAGCGGGCAACACCGATTTGCCGCGCCGCTTCTACCTCGCCGCCTCTGGAAATATTGGACCGGTGTGGGCGGTGAACCGGGCTAACGATCGCGCTCCATCCGGCAGCGCCGCGCGTACTCCGCAGCAACGGTTGCGCAGCTGGACGCAACACGCGGCGTTGAAGGCGGCGACCCACGACATCGCCGTGGCCGAACGAATCCTTCGAGTGCGCGGTCTCATCGACCCGCCCACACGACTCCAGGACCCAGCCCTCTTCGCGCGCATCCTGCTGGCCAACCTCCTGCATCCATCCAAGAAACCACACGTCGTCGTCGACCAACAATCGCACTCATCATCGGTGAATCCCGCGGACGAGCACGCGATCCGCACGCTGATCGATCGCCAGGTCATGGGCTGGGACACCGCCGACCCCGACGCCTACGCCAGTGTATTCACCGCCGATGCGGACTACGTCACCTTCCTAGGCAGCCGGCACAAAGGCCGCGCAGCGATCGCCAGGTCGTACGCGCCGCTGTTCAAAAAACTGCTACGTGGAACGCGGTTGCGAACCCAAATCACCCAAGTGCGGTATCTGACGCCCGACGTGGCGCTGATCCAGGCACGAGCCGCCGTAACCCAGCAGGGCCGCAAATGGAATCGCCGCCCCGAGCGGGTCAACACCAGCGTCGCGGTGCGCACCGACGAAGGATGGCTGTTGGCCGCCTCGCAGAACACCACACATCGGCGGCTCGCCGGAAAGCTGTTGGGCGGACTGATCTTCCGGCAATCCCAGGCGTGAGACAGTACGGTCGCAATGCTTGACATGATCTATCGCAAGGCCCGCGCCCGAGTCGCCGACCTGGCCGCCATGCTCAGTAATGAACAGCTACAGGCACCGATACCGGCCACGCCACGATGGACGGCGCATGAGCTCCTGGCGCATCTGGTCGGATGCGCCGCCGATGCGGCCAGCGGACGGGTGGACGGGGCGCCGGGCGATCAGTGGACCGCACGACATGTCGGGGAACGCCGGCGTCACTCAGTTGGTGAGCTCCTCGTCGAGTGGGACCGTGTCGGCCTGGCAGCGGAATCAACGCTGACCGAAGAACAGATCTTCGGACCCAATATGGCCGCCGACGTGATCTGCCACGAAGCAGACCTGCACGAAGCGCTGGGACTTCCTCGCGTCGACCGCGAGCACTGGCAACCATTTCTCGAGGTGATGATGCTGTATCTGCGGCAACAACTCCGGCATGGCGCGACCGTGCTCATCCGCGACGACGAAGGGCATCAATGGAGTTGCGGTTCGGGGGAACCTACAACGCTGCTACGGGCCGACGGTTACGAACTGCTGCGCGCCACACACAGCCGCCGTTCCCGGCGCCAAATCGTCGCATGGGACTGGACGCCCACGGCGGTCGAGCAGATGATCGAGCGGTTCGGATTCTTCGGCCCGCGCGACGACGACCAGCCCATCCCCAACGCTTGAGTCGTTCGACCTTGCACGCGCCTGAAGTCCCTCTAGATTCAACCGTCAGCGGTACGGCAGCGACGGCGGCGCCAATGCAAGCTGGAATCGATCAACGCTGCCCAAGCTGGCACACATCAGCCATGTCCTGATGGCCAACGCGTGTACCGACGTGGAAGGCAGCACAATGTCCGGCTTCGGTTTGATCCACGGTTGACTCCCTCATCAAGGGAGTGTCAAGGATCAGCCGAAGCCACTGTCAAGGATCAGCCGAAACACTGTCGCCCATCACCCGAAGCAGAAATGTCAGCCATCACCCGACGCAATACACCTGACCGTGCCCCCGGCATGATTCGAACATGCGACACCGGCTTTAGGAGAGCCGTGCTCTATCCCCTGAGCTACGGGGGCGGGATAGCAGCAGGAGTCTACCCAAGTGTGTCAGCGCAACTCTTCGATGACCTTTGCGAACGCCTCGGCGTGGGCCTGCTGCACGGTGATGTAGGTGATCCCGTAGTGATCTCGGTAATGCCGGATGGTGTCGGCGATGTCAACGGTCGAACCCGACAGCACGGTCGGAGTCTGCAGCATTTCCTCGTCGGATAGCTCGCCGAGGGACCGGCGCGCCTGCGTCAGGTCGGGTATTCCAGAATCGTCCGTCGGCATCCCGATGACGGACATGTTCAGCTCAAGGTCGTCGAAGCGATCGGGGGCGGCGTCGCGCACGAACTTGATGCGGTCGGCCAGCGGATCGGAGTCATCGGTGATCGGACCGCCGCCCGTCAGCCCGATGATGTCGGCCTTCTGCGCGGCCATGGTCAGTAGTTTGTTGCCGTTGCCTGCGATGAGGATCGGCACGTCGGCCACGTGCTCGACCATGTGCTCGGTGACGTGGCGCAGGTAGTCGACGCGCTGGCCCGCGGTGGGGAAGGGCAGTTCGGCTTCGTCGAACTCCACCTTGTTGTAGCCGGCTCCCAGCCCCAGTTCGAAGCGCCCGCCGCTCAGGTTTCGCAGGGTGGTGACTTCACGAGCCAGCAGTGCGGGCTTGTAGAACCCGGCGTTGAGCACGAACGTGCCGACCCGGAGCGTCTCGGTGGACATCGCGACGGCCGTCAGCATCGGGAACGGTGCCGGTGCGTAGAGGTGATCGGGCAGATGGACGACGTCGTAACCCATGCTCTCCGCGCGACGTCCCCAGTCCTGCACGGATTGTTGACGACGAGCGGCCTGCAAACCCAGCGCGAAGCGAAATTCCTTGGCCACGAATCGAGCTTAGGTCAGTGCCAGTTTGGCGAAGATGGGGCTGGTCGGTTGGCTGGAGCCCGCGCCTGGCTCGACGGTGAAGGCCAGGGCCGTCGAGTCGCCTAGGTCGGGCAGTACGGCAGTGGTCGACGGCGCGACGGCCGCGGCATCCATGGTGCCTGCCGACCGGGCACGCTCGGAGTTGACGAGCCACATCTGGTAGACGGTGCCCGCTCGTGGCGGGGCGACGTTGTTCATCACCAGGACGGCAGCATTGCGCTCCCGGGAGAACACGACCGTGGCCGTACCGCCGGTCGGGATCGGGCCCGACACCGTGCGCACGTCGCTCGCGGCGAAGATCTGTTCTGCCGTGGTCGGTTTGGGCTCGGGCCGGATGGCCCACCCGATGCCAACCACGGTCAGCCCGACCACCAGCGCGGCGGCTGCAGACATGACGATGCTGCGCCAATTGCGGCGTTGAGGCGGGTTCAGGCGTCGCACCGGAGCACCGTCGTTGACCGCGGCGAGCAGCCGGTCCCGAAGCTGGTCGGGCGGATCGATCGCGGTCGCGCTCGAGACGACGGCCATGGTCTCGCGCACGGCGCGCACTTCGTCCGTGAAGGCCCGCAGGACGAGGTCGGGCGCAGTCGTCAGCTGTCGTTCGATGTCGTCGTTCTCAGCCTGGGACACCGCGTGCAGCGCGTAGGGCGTTGCCAGTGTCATGAGGTCGGGGGCAGTCGGCTCGGTCACGAGACCCCCAGGCAATTGCGCAGTCCACGGATGGCATCGCGCATCCGTGACTTGATCGTCGCAAGGTTTGCTGCCAGACGGTCGGAGACCTGCACGTAGGTCAGACCTTCGTAATACGCCAGCTGGATGCACTCACGCTGCGCATCGGTCAGCGAATCCAGGCACTGGGTGACCTGACGCTTCTCGTCGAGGTGGATGACGGCCTCGGCGACGCGGTCAGCCGGTGTCTCGACGTTCGCGGCCCCATAGCGGGATTCCCGCTGGCTGGCGGCCTGTTCCGAGCGCACCCGATCGACGGCCCTGCGGTGCGCGAGCGTCATCAGCCAGGCCAGGGGACTACCTGCCGACGGGTTGTAATTGGTGGCGTTCTGCCAGACCTGCAGGTAGACCTCCTGCGTGGTTTCCTCGCTGTAGCCGGGGTCCCGCAACACCCGGGTGACGAGTCCGAACACCCTGGCGCGGGTGTGGTCGTAGAAGCTGGCGAAGGCTTCGACATCGCGTTGAGCCACCCGGCGCAGCAGTGCGTCGAGGTCAGCTGTCACCCCCGGTAGCCTAGCGGCCAATTCGAACAACGTCACGGTATTGACGATCTAGGCGGACGCGGCACGAAAAAGGATGTACGCGAACAGTATTCGGCAAAACCCGGTCGGTTGGCCATGATCTTCTCGGTCAAGCGGGCTCCGGTGGCGTACACCAGGAAGTACGACATCGCCACTGGCGACAGCACTGTCGAAAGCGACAGCAAACCAGTGATGCTGATCAGCCACAGCCCCCACCACACCGACGCATCCCCAAAGTAGTTGGGGTGACGCGTCCACGCCCACAGACCGCGGTCCATGACGGCGCCCTTGTTTGCGGGATCGGCCTTGAAGACCCCCAACTGGTGGTCGCCGACGGCCTCGAACAGCACGCCGACCGCCCACACCACGATCCCCGCGACGAGCACGGGAAGCAGCATTGTTGGGGTGGGCCCGAGCGTCGCGGACAGCTGGATCGGCAGGGAGATGAACCACGTCGCGAACGCCTGGATGAGGAAGATCTTGCGCAGCACGTTGAGCGCCGAGAAGTCGTCCTTCAACAGCCTGCTGTACCGCGGGTCCTCACCCTTACCCGCCGACTTGCCGACCAGGTGCCAGGCCAGTCGCAGACCCCACACTGCCACCAGCACCAGGAGCAGCAGCCGACGGAACAGGTCACCGGTGCCGACCAGTGCCGCGACGGCAGCCACGGCCACGAAGCTGACGCCCCACGTGACGTCGACGACGTTGTAGCGGCCGATGCGACGCCCGATCAGAAACGTGATGCCGTACCCCAGCACCACGGTTGCCAGTGCGGCCGCCGAAACGACGAGGAAGGTCATGCGCCGCTACCCGTCGGCGCGAAGGTCCACTGGTAGACGTCGAGGTAACCAGACCGGAACCCGGCCTCGGAGTAGGCGAGGTAGAGCTCCCACATCCGCTGGAACACGTCGTCGAAGCCCAACGCCGACACCGCATTCCGGTGCTGCAGGAAGCGCTCTCCCCAGAGCCGCAACGTCTCGGCATAGTGCGGCCGCAGCGAAGCCATGCCGACGGTTCGCAGTCGGGTCTCCCGCTCGGTGATGCCGACGATGGCCTCGACCGATGGGATCATTCCGCCTGGGAATATGTACTTTTGAATCCACGTATAGGTGTTGCGGGACAGCAGCATTCGATCATGTGGCATGGTGATGGCCTGGATGGCGACGCGCCCGCCGGGGGATACCAGCCGGTCGAGGGTGTGGAAGTAGGTGGGCCAGAATCGATAGCCGACGGCCTCGATCATCTCGACCGACACCACGGCGTCATACCGCCCGTCCACCTCGCGGTAGTCCTTGAGCTCGATGAGCACCCGATCGGAGAGTCCCGCTTCGGCCACCCGTCGTTGCGCCATGCGCTGCTGCTCTGCGGACAACGTGATCGAGTGGACGTGCGCGCCGCGCGCAGCCGCCCGAATGCACAGTTCTCCCCAGCCCGTTCCGATCTCGAGCACGCGGCTGCCCGGCCCCACCTTGGCCGAGTCGAGCAGTCGATCGATCTTGCGGTGTTGCCCCTCGGCGAGGTCGTTCCAGCTGGGCTGGGAGGTCTCGAACAGCGCACTGGAGTAGGTCATGGTTTCGTCGAGGAACTTCGCGAACAACTCGTTCGACAGGTCGTAGTGCTCGGCGATGTTGTTTCGGGCCTGCTTGATGCTGTTGTACATCGAACGTGGATGGCGCACCACGGCGAGCGGTCGAAGGCGTTGCAGCGCAGGTGGAATGAGATCGGCGACCGAGTTGGCGAACGCGGTCATCACGCCGGCCAGGTCGTTGGACTGCCACTCTCCGGCCATGTAGGACTCGCCGAATCCGATGAGGCCATAGCGGCCCACGCGGCGGGCCAGGTTCTTGGGCTGATGGATCGTCATCGTCGGCAGGGTCGGGTCGGCCGCACCGATGACCGAACCATCCGGATACACGAGTCGGATCGGCAGCGTCGCGACCGCGCGCCGGAGTAGCCCGTCGGCGACGCGGCCCGTGGTCCTGCTGACCGGGCCCCGGGGTACGAGCGCAATGGCGGGCCAGCGCTGGGGATCGGCTGCCGCGGAAGCTTTTCCGGTAGTCTGGATGGTCACAGTTGGTCGACCCGCTCCCGCTCGCCGACGGGTGTTCGCGGAACCACCGGAACCCGACGCGCCCACAATGTGATGCCCTGGATGCGAATCCAGAACGCCCCCATCAATGGTGCCACCGGCGCCACCAGCTGGAGACGTATAAGTTGGCCGATCGACGCGCGTCGTCGGGTGCCGCGCAGCGTTGCGACGAACGCGGGCTTGTTCTCGCGATGCAGCGAGATCGCCACGTTGAGTTCGGCATCGGGACGAGGCGCGCGCACCAGGTAGTACCCGTCGACCTCGTTGAACGGCGAGACGTAGAGCTTCTTCTTGACGGCTGCAGGCTGGTCGCCGGTGGCAGGCAACAGGTACGCGTGCCTGCCGCCGTACGTGTTGTGCACCTCGGCCACCACGTGGCGCACCACGCCTTCGGCGTCGTGACACCAGAAGACACTCAACGGGTTGAACACGTAGCCGAGCACCCGGGCCTGCATCATCGCGGTGACGGTGCCACCGGGCAGGCAGATGCCGCGGTCGGCGAGAAACGCGTCGATGCGTTCTCGAAGTGTCTGACCGTCCTCGACGGGCATCGAAAAGTGGTCGCTCGCATCGAATTTCGCGAATGGGCGCAGCCAGCGCGGTAGCCGAGGGAGATTGTCGAGGTCGACGTACCAGCAGTACCCGCTCTGTTCGAAGTAGTGGTGGACCGGGGCGCGACGCAGATGCGTGATCCGGGTCCGGTAGATGGCCGGGGTCAGCATGAAGCCGGCTCCCGCTCCGAAGGTGCGGACCAATGCGCGCCGAGGCGCTCGGCCGCCCGCAAGCCCGATGCGGCGCCGTCCTCGTGGAAGCCCCAGCCGTGGTAGGCCCCCGCGAATACCACCCGGTCGTCGTCGAGTGTCGGCAACAGTCGTTGAGCGGCAACCGATTCGGGGGTGTAGAGCGGGTGAGCGTAGGTCATGTCGGCAATGACGGAGGCTGGATCGATGCGATCGCGGCCGCCGAGTGTGACCAGGTACCGGTGCTGCTCGCCCAACCCCATCAACCGAGTGATGTCGTAGGTCACCACCACGTTGTCGGTCTCGGGTGTGGACAGGTAGTTCCACGACGCTTGCGCCCGCTTCCGGCGCGGTAGGACCGAGGCGTCGGTGTGCAGCTGAGCGTGATTGGTCGAATATGGGATGGCTCCCAGCACGGCGCGTTCGGCCTGCGTCGGTTTGGCCAGCATCTGCAGGGCCTGGTCGGGGTGGGTCGCGATGACGGCGGCGTCGAACAGGCGTGGCGCGGCGTCACCCGCCTTGATCAGCACGCCGTCTGGTAGCCGCTCAACCGACCGGACGGGCACGCCTGCGGCGAGCTCTTGCAAGTGGGTGGCGACGGCGTCGACGTAGGTGGCCGAACCTCCGACGACGGTGCGCCACGTCGGAGACCCGAACACCGACAACATGCCGTGGTGCTGTAGGAAGACGAACAGGTACCGGGCGGGGTAGCGCATCGCCTCACCGGGGGCGCACGACCAGACGGCTGCAACCAACGGGGTCATGAAGTGCTCGACGAAGTAGTTGGAGAAGCGGTGTCGCGCGACGAAGGCGCCGAGCGCTTCCAGGTCGCGCGCGGCGTCGTCGGACTCGTCTTCGAGCAGTTGGGTGGCCACTCGGTGGAAGCGCTTGACTTCGAACAGCATCCGCAGATATCGCGGCCGGGCCAGCGTCGCCGGCGACGGGAACAGCCCGCCGAGCCCACGCGCCCCTGCGAACTCCAGACCGATCGCGTCATCCCGGACCGACATCGACATGTCGGTGTCGTGCGTCGCGATCCCGAGTTCGGAGAACAGCCGGCACAGGGTGGGATACGTCCGGTCGTTGTGAACCAGGAAGGCGGAGTCGACGCCGACGACGGTGCCGTCACCCCGGTCGAGCAAATGGGTGTGGGCGTGGCCGCCCAATCTGGTGTCGGCCTCGTACAGAGTCACCCCGTTTCGGGCCGACAACACATAGGCGGCGGTCAGCCCCGCGACACCACTTCCGATGACGGCGATCGAGCCGCCGAGCAAGTCTTCTCGTTCCACGCCGAATATTCGGAACAGACTCCGAAGCGGATGGGTGTCGTTCGCAATGCGTAACTCGTGACGCCGCGTAATGTGCCAAACCGTGGCGACGACGCTGTTTCGCAACGGAACCGTGTGGACGGGGGCCTCCGGACCGACGGTCGACGCGGTCCTGGTCGACGGCGGAGTCGTCGTTGCCCTGGGTGAGGCCGCCCGTGCGATGGCGGCCGAGCAGGAGCCCGCGGAAGTCGACCTCGAGGGCGGTTTCCTGATGCCTTCGTTCGGCGACGGACATGCCCACCCTCTGCTCGGCGGGCTCGAATTCGTGGGACCCGCCGTGCGCCCGTGCTCCTCGGTCGCGGAGATCGTCGAGGCGGTCCGGCGATTCGCAGCCGAGCACCCGAACGACGAATGGATCGTCGGCGCCTCCTACGACAGCAGCCTGGCGCCGGGTGGTTTGTTCGACGCCCGGTGGCTGGACGAGGCGGTGCCCGATCGGCCCGTCGCCTTGCGGGCGTGGGACTACCACACCATGTGGGTCAACTCGGTTGCGTTGGAACGTGCGGGCATCACGCCCCAGACACCCGACCCGGTGCTGGGCGAGATCCCACACCGCGAAGACGGTTCGGTGCTCGGGACGCTGCGGGAGTGGGGCGCGGTCGACCTGGTCACTGCCGTCCTGCCCGACCGCGACGAGGACACCCGCATCGCCGCGCTCGGCACCGCAGCCGACTACTACCTGGCCAGGGGTGTCACCTGGGTGCAAGACGCGTG
>JAOPVI010000003.1 GCA_025966225.1 Mycobacterium sp.
CTGGAAATGATGCTGAACCGGCCGGTGCGGAAACGAATCACCTTTGCCCGCAGCATGAGCCTAAGCGCTCGAGCATCCAGCGACTGGTTTGGGTTGGTCCGGCTCCTGGCGCGCGAGGCCGGGCAAGCCGACGGGATCCTCGCTCATCGACTCGCCATCGACAATTTGCAGCATCTGTTGGTCCAGGGCCTGCTGCTCATACAGCCGCACAACTATGCCGAGGCGCTCGCCGAGGACGAGGCTTGCGCAAGCTCAGCGGTGGCCAGACGCGCCATCGATTTGATGCACGAACACCCCGAAACACCTTGGGGCACAGTTCATCTTGCCCGCGCCACCGGGGTCAGCGCCAGGGCGTTGCAGAAGGCCTTTCAGCGGTCCGGTCAGCCACCGCCCATGACGTATCTCCGTCGGCTTCGGCTGCACAAGGCGCGCGCCGAACTAGCAGCCGATTGCGCGAATGAGCGCACCGTCACCGCGGTGGCAAGTCACTGGGGATTCCTGCATCTAAGTCGTTTCGCCGAACAGTATCGCCAGCTATTCGGTGAAAGCCCATCGGCAACGCTCAAAAACGAGCTCACCGGGAGTGCCGAAGCGCCTCAATGACAGAGGGAAAGATTTCGACAAATTCGGTCCGCTTCAATGCATGCAACCTGCGTCGGCCGCGATCCCGGCAACAAAATGCAGCGCATCGACGCCGTCCGCATCTTTGTTGCACCGGCGACCAACGATGGCTCCGTCAACAGAAAATATTTGATGCAGATCTTCGGTTTGTGAGTAATGGGCAGGTGAGGCTGTGTCACCATGCCCCGGCAGGTTGATCTGTTAGATGGCGAAGGCGCCGACGTCGGTGCGCGTGTGCGCCAGCAATCGGCTTCCGTCACGTAGGGGAGTGCCGTTTCGCGAAAGGCGCATCGTCGATCGATACGCTCCTTCAAGGAATTCGGGAACTTCACGGGATCGGAGACTCGACATGCGAGCACTCAGGCGGATGAATCGTGATCGCGGCACCAAATCACGACTCCGGCCACTGACCGCGCCTGCCCTACCAACGTCCGGCAGCGCATCCAGAAACGGCTATCGTCAACGCGACGATATGGGTAGTGGGTCAAACGCATTGCACAGCATAAGGTTCGGTTCGGCGGCGTCGAAATCAAAGATGACCCGCGATGACGGCGACGACCTGGAGCGCCGGACACACGCGGCTTCGCCCGGCAATATCATCGCGCGTAGCCTTCGCGACTGACTACGAGCGGGTCACCAATGTCGTTGCAGGCATGAGGTTCCGGCAGACACAGACAACGCTAGAACCTCATCGCAGCGGCGTGCCGAGCGGGTGCCTGGGCACTGACTTCACCTGACAGGCCGGTTTTCTGCCGTGGATTCAGCTCACCAGCCGGAGGCATGGCGGCTGCGAATCGAGCACGATGGCAGCAGTAGAGATCGGAAAGGGAGCGGCATGAAATATGAAGAGTTCATCGCCCAGGTGGCACAGAACGCCGAACTGTCGGAGGAGGACGCGGCGACGCTGACCCGCGCCACCTTGTCCATGCTCGCGGAACGCATCAGCGGCGGTGAGGCACGAGATCTCGCAGCCCAGTTGCCCGCTCCTCTGAAAACCGCGTTGATTAGCGCCCACGAGAACGCCGAGGCATTCAGCGTGAAGGAATTCGTCGAACGGACCGCCGAACGCGCCGACACCGACCCGGACGTGGCCGACGTGGCCGTAGACGCGGTACTCGCAACACTTCGTGACGCCGTGACACCCGGAGAGTTCGACGATGTGCTCAGTCAGCTGCCCGCAGACTTCCACCGGCTAGGCGCCTCGTGGCCCCTCTGATCCGGCCGGAACCTTTCCATGTCGAACTGTCTGATCTCGCCGTGGCTCACGCCACATCGTCCGGCCACTGCGACGGCGTAGCCGGCGGTGCCAAGCCTGGCGACATCACGACGAGGTCGCAGCCCGGCCTGCCCCATTACTCGCAATCCGAAGATGTGCACCACGCCGTGGTGTTGTTGGATCCATCGCTAGTCGCCGGTGTGGCTCAGGGCGTGCCGGCCTGCCATGCGCACTCGCCGGTCCGCTTCACCGGTTCCGCACCGGCCGATGCGGCGGCTCAGCGGTTGAGGCAAGCCACAGTCGGCTATGTGAAGGATGTGGTGCTGGCCGATGACAGCCTCGCGACGCCACTCATGCTGGGCATCGCTGGCCGCTTACTGGCCGCGGTCACCTTGTTGACCATTCCCCACACGGCCATCGCGGATCCGACGCCGGATGACCGCAACGATAACCAGCCCGTGCTGTTGCGCCGCGCCGTCGAGTTCATCGAATCCAACGCCGACGAGTGCATTGGCCTGAGCGATATCGCCGAAACTGTCTGTCTCACACCGCGCGCCGTGCAATACATGTTTCGCCGCCATCTGGACACCACGCCGCTGCAATACCTTCGCCGGATCCGACTGCACTACGCCCACCACGAGCTGCTGGCCGCCGACCGCAGGCACGACACCGTCACCGCGATCGCTGCCCGCTGGGGATTCATGCACGCCAGTCGCTTCGCAGTCTTCTACCGCCAAACCTATGGCCGAAGCCCACACGTCACGTTGCGGAGCTGACAGCTCGCGGCGACGTCAGGCCACGCCGAGGACGCGGGAAATCCTAGTATTTGGGCCATCGCTAGGGGATGAATGGGCCTTCGTGACAGCACTACTCACGGGTGCGGGCTGCCCTTGCGGCGTTGCACGCCACCACCACGGTCGCCGACAACCTCCCCATGATGCTGGTCCCGATGCTGGCGTGCTGCACATCGTTCGATGTCCTTGTCACTTCCTAACCACTCCAGGTACCGGAGCGATCGCCCTATTGCATCCACTTGTGCTGACAGGACCAATCCTCAGTGACATTTCTGGCTCCCTAGGCGCACGCGGTATTCGAATTTGATTGCCAGACTTATTGTTCGGAGGTTACCGGCGGGCCATGCGTCCAACCTATCGGCGGTCGGATCTCCGTTACAGCCACCCTTGCGAACATAGGAGTAGCCATGGCTTTGATGCGATTCGATCCGTTTCGCGAACTTGACCGGTTTGCCGAGCAGGCGTTGGCCGGCGCACGCACTGCGCGAACTCTGCCCATGGAGGCGTTGCGGCGCGGTGACCAATTCATTGTCGCCCTCGACGTACCGGGCATGAAGGCCGGTGACATCGATGTCACGGTCGAGCGCAACGTCATAGAGATCGACGCGCGCCGCCGTCCGCTGCGGCAGGAGGGCGATGAGCTGCTCGTCGATGAGCGGCCGCAAGGCGATTTCCGGCGTCAACTATTTCTCGGTGACAACCTAGATCCGAACAAGCTGAGCGCGGTATGTGACTCCGGCGTGCTGACGTTGACCATCCCGGTGTCGGAGGCGAGCAAGCCCCGCAAGGTTGAAATCGACAACCCCAACCAGGGACAGCAGTCCATTCAAGCCGAATCCGCGCAACAACAAACCGTGGACGCCTAGGAGGAATGATGGTCGAGCATTCAACGGTGGCGACTTCGGCGGTGCGGCGTAATGAGCCCGCTCGTCAAGTCATCGCGACTTTCGATAACTATGCCGATGCTGAACGCACAGTCGACTACCTGTCCGATCAGCGGTTCGAAGTAAACCGGGTGGCAATCGTGGGCCGGGACTTGGAGTACGTCGAGCAAGTTCTGGGTCGGTTGAATTACGGCGGGGCGGCGTTGCGCGGCGCCGGCTCGGGCGCCCTGGTCGGCGCACTGATCGGCTGGATCTTCGGGCTGGTCAATTGGATCCAACCATTGGTCTCCGCGGTGGTGCTGGCCGGCTACGGCCTGATCTTCGGTGCCGTCGTCGGCGCCCTGATCGGCCTGCTGATTCACGCGCTGCAGGGCGGTCGCCGCGATTTCCACTCCGTCAGCGGACTGCAGCCCAAGTACTACGACGTCGTCGCCGACGTCGAGGTCTCCGACCGTGCACTGCAGATCCTCACCAGCGACAACCGAAGGGAATAGACGATGGCAACAGCGGTAGGCATCGATCTCGGGACGACCAACTCGGTGATCGCCGCCTGGCAGGGCGGGGCGCCCAGTGTCACTAGTGGCTGCCGTGGATCGCGTAGTTGGGCGACGAAGACTTCCGAGGTCGTCGAGTGCTCCTCGGTACCGGTGCTCGTCGACCTGTGCGCCACCTGGTGCGGCCCCTGTCGGATGGTGAGCCCGGCACTGGAACAGCTCGCGACCGAACGTGCAGGCCAGCTGAAACTCGTCAAAGTGGATGTGGACAAGGCGCCCGCGGTCGCGCAGCAGTTGGCGATTCAGGCGGTGCCGACCCTTGGTCCTCAGCGACCATGAGGTACGAGGACGCCAGTCGGGCGCTGCTGCCGTTGCCGCACTGCGGAATTGGGCTGGACCCGGCGCTCACCGACACCAGAACGAAGGAGACGCGATCATGACATCCGTGGGTATAGATCCACACGTGGCGGCGATCCGCCAGGTGAGCCCCCGTACGAATGGCTGCGAGGAATGCCTGCAGCTCGGCACACCGTGGGTGCACCTGCGGCTGTGCCTGACGTGCGGGCACGTCGGTTGTTGCGACTCCTCGCCGATGCGGCACGCCCGGGCTCATGCCCACATGCTGGAACACCCGATCGTTGAAGCTATGGAGCCCGAAGCAAACTGGCGCTGGTGCTATGTCCACGAGAACTATGTCTGAGGCTCCCGCCCAAACCCAGTTAGTGAACGAATTGGCCGTCTATCTAGCACGGCATCCGGAGGCGACGCCCATGCGGCGCCCTCCGGCGTCGCCCCGCCATGCGTTGTTACCGCGATTCGCGTGCCGTGACGATGTCGTCGACGTCCTTTGGTCCCCCCAAAACCAACAGCCATCGGCCACCGCCCGGGACTGACGTGCACGAAAAATCCGACGAGCTAATTGGAGTGAAATGTGACTCAAGTTGCCTACCTCGGACCCGGAGGAAGCTTCACTGAAGCGGCGGCAATCCGAATGGCCGCCAACGGCATGGTCCCACGTCTGTGCCCAACGACTGGGCTGACAGCCGTGCCGGCCGACACCATCCCGGCCGCCTTGGCCGCTGTCCGGTCCCATGACGCCGACTACGCGTGCGTGCCGATTGAGAATTCGATCGACGGCTCTGTGTTGCCGACGCTGGACAGCCTGGCGACAGGGACGCCGCTTCAGATTTTCGCCGAACTGACCCTTGATATCGAGTTCACCATTGTGGTGCGGCCCGGCTTCACAGCGGCCGATGTCAAGACCCTAGCGGCGTTCCCGGCGGATGCCGCCCAGGTGCGGCACTGGCTGGCGGGGCACCTGCCCAGGGCGGGCCTGGTACCGGCCAACTCCAACGCGGCGGCGGCGCATGCCGTGTCGCACTTTCGCGTCGATGCGGCGGTCAGTACCGAGTTGGCCGCCGCACGGTATGGGGTGCCCCTGTTGGCGTTCGATGTCGCCGACCAACGCTCGCGTACCAGATTCGTCCTGGTCGGCGCACCGGGCTCGCCGGCGGCCCGCACCGGTGCCGACCGGACATCGGTGGTGCTGTGCATCGACAACGCCTCCGAGGCGCTGGTATCGGCCCTGACGGAGCTAGCGATCCGCGGGATCGACCTGACCCGAATTGAATCGCGGGCAATCCGAACCGAGTTGGGCACTTACATGTTCTACCTGGACTGCGTCGGACACATCGAGGACGCGCCGGTCGCCGAGGCCCTCATGGCGTTGCACCGACGTTGCGTGGATGTGCGATATTTGGGTTCGTGGCCGACGGGGTCGGCCGCGGCCGGTATGCCTCCGAAGCTGGTCGAGGCGTCGATTGACTGGCATCGCAACAGAAACGCCAAGCTGGGCGAAGCCGGTCGCAGGGCACAGCGCCATTAAGCCGCCCGCACGACGTCGAACCGGCCGTCGTACATGACGTCGGACATCGCGGCCTTCCAGGAGCTGATCACCTCATCGGCAGAAATCCCGCCGGACCGCATATACATGTCGGGCGCGCGGATGACCTCGAGCTGCTTGGTGGCCGCGAACTTCGCGGCGTCGACACGGGTGGCCGCGACGACCTCTTTCGGATCGGTCCCGTCGACGACGCAGATGCACTTGTCGCCGGCCGCAAGACCTGCTTCGAGGAATGGGAGCAGGATCTGGTCGCGCTGGAGTTGGTTGGAGTAGAGGCCGCAGATGTGATCGCCCAGCGCTGCGTCGATGCCGGTGACGCCCAAATCGAGGGCATCAGACACGGCAACACCCCCGACCGGCAGAAGTTGCTCGAAGAAACAAGCGAATTGGGCCGCCGTTTCAGCCAGCGGACGCCACCGGGACGGACTTCGGGACGAGCCTGACAACCTACTCGATCGCCTGGTATGCCTTCACGAACGCGCAAATGCATCCGAGCAGCAGGATCGCCGGCACACTCGAGGCGAGGACGAGCGAAGCCCTGTCCGTGGTCGCATAGATGGCGAAGGCGATACCGGCCACCGCGATCACTACCGCGTCATATGTGACGGCCTCGCGCAAGGTCCGTGGGTCGTGCCAACGTTTCTCGACGTCTCTGGCAGTGCTCATGTAGCCGCCATTTCCGAACCCGGCATCGGATAGACAGTTGGATCGCCCTTCAACTGTGCCAGCAAGTGTCCGACGACGTTGAGTGGCAGGTGCAGGTGGTCCGCGATTCGATCGGGCTCGACGAAACAGCCGCATCCCGATGGTCGATCTTGCCCCGGCGGTACCGATCGGCCAGCCATCGGCTGGTATGTCATGCCTACCGGACGGCCGACTCTAGCGCGTCGCGGGCGCGGTCGAGCATTGACGCGAATGGGCCCACCGCGAAGTTTTCCTTGGCGGATTCGATACCGGGGTGCGGTCGGGTGGGCGCGATGGCCTCGGCGGCACGAACGGCGTCGGCCATCCGTCGGCGGTCTGTTCCGCCGAGGGCGTCATGCAGCTTGTTGAATTCCTCGTTCTCCTCATGGTTGGCGTGATCGATTACGTCTCGCTCAAACTGCCTGAGGGCTTCCACGAACGCCGAAGAGCCGATGTCGATGTGTTCGATCTCCGAGAGCTGTCGTTTGGCCTGGTTCTCTTCTTCCAGTCGCGCGCCCACGATGGCGTCGCCACCGTCGATTGTGGCTCGTGCCCTGGGGTGGACGACCATCTCCTCGGCGGTTTCGTGCACGGCTAAGAGCGAACGAAGTTCGAAGAATGCTCTTTCTTGTGTTTCGTTGTCGGGAGCGTTGATGGTTTCGGTGAATAGTTCCTTGATTCGATTGTGTTGCCCCTTGAGGAAGGCGACGACATCCTCTGTTGACATCTCCGATGTTTCGGCCACGACAAATCACCTCCATTGGTTCGGCGTAAGCACTGGGCGCCACGGGCCGTGCGCGTCGGTGCCATACCCTGCGTTTGTCTTGCTAAACAGGTCACATCGCGAAAAACCCGCTCTCTCCCTCCTTCGGGGACCATCTGCCCGACCAACGTCACCAATAGAGCGCCGGCTGGGAAGCCATTGAGCCCGCCTTGCTACACGTTGCCGGCCACGTCCTGAAGTGCATGTCCGCCAACGCATGCCAGCGAGGCCAGCACCGCGACTGCCATCCACGGCGCCACGATTGTGCGCGGTCGCGTTCCGGATTCCTTCGCCCATTCCTCATGCCGGGTGATGCCGATGGCGACAGCGACCGGCCAAGCCGCTGGCTTGTGCACGGCGCTGGCCGCTCACATCGGCTCCGAACGTGAGGTGGCGGCCGCTGGGGTGCAGCGCGAGCTGATGACCCAAGGCGCCAGCCCGCGCGCGACGGAGGACAGCACAGCAGACGCCCTACGGGGATTGGGTTAGCTCATCGCGTAGTCGGGTCAGGGCCTTTCCGAGGAGGCGCGACACACTCATCTGAGCGACGCCGAGTCGATCGGCGATTTGGCTTTGGGTAAGGGATTCATAGAAGCGCATGACGATGATGTCGCGGTCGCGCTCGGGTAGGTTGGCCAGCAGCGGCCGCAACGCTTCTCGGCTCTCCACGAGGCTGATGTCGGTGTCGTAGTCGCCGAGGTGGTCTGCAATTGTTCTGGCGCCCTGCTCGCCGCCACGGGGCTCGTCAATGGACTTGGTCCGATAACATCCCCCGGCGAGCAGGCCCTCCATGACGTCGCTGCGCTCCATGTCCAGTTCTGCGGCCAGTTCGGTGACCGTCGGCGCACGCCCCAGGCGTTGTGACAAATCCTCGGTTACTGATCCGAGTTGGCGGTATATCTCCTTGACGCCACGCGGCACGCTCAGCGACCAGCCGCTGTCGCGGAAATACCGTTTCACCTCGCCCATGATGGTGGGCACCGCGAAGGACAGAAAATCAGTGCCGACGCAGACATCGAAACGGTTCACCGCGTTGACGAGGCCAACGCGGGCGACCTGCAGGAGGTCTTCATCTGGTTCGCCCCTGCCGCGGTAGCGGCGGGCGATGTGGTCTGCCAGGGGCAGGCACCGTTCAACGATCCGGCTGCGGACGCATCGGCTCTGCGATGACCCGGCCGGAAGCTGGGCGAGCTCGCGAAACATGTCCAACACATCGGCATACTCTGGATCGTGTGGTGGCGGTCGAGAGCGCATCGGTGCGCCACGCGATGACGGCGCCTCGACAGGCGCCGCCTGATCCATCGTCTCAAACCGCTTCTCGCACAACACCAAACGATTACGATTCACGATGGGTAGTCGCGTCCCGACGATGGGCACGCGCACTCGCGTGTTGGTCACGATTGCAACCGCTTCCCGTCGTCGACAAGTTCTCGACGCACCAACCCGCGCGCCACCGAGGACACCGACTGCCCTCGACTCTTGGACAACTCGGCCAGCAACGAGAACGCGGCCACCGCGTCGATATCGAAGCGCTCCATCAGAATTCCCTTAGCTTGTCCGATGGTGTCCCGGTTGATCACCGCCCTGCGGAACCGCTGCTGTCGACGCCATGTCTCCACAGCGGTAACGGCGTCGGCGACAAATGCCAAACCGATGTGTTCGCCTTTAGCCCCAAACACGGCTGGCCGGTCGCCGTAAAGACTCAGTACCGATCTGGGGAATTCGCGGGTGAAAAGGGGCAGCGCCAGCATCGAACGTATCGGCGTGTTGGCTAACGCCTCTTCGACGAAGCGTGACCATCGCAGCTCACCGTCGAGGTCATCAATGCGGCGGAGCTGTCGTTCACAGGCGGCGTCCAAGCCGGGGCCCTCACTCAAGCGCTGCTGAAGTGTGTCCAGAAACCGAGGGACCGGGTCGCTGGCCGCCAGACAATTCACCACACCAGGCTGACCGACGACCATGATGCTGGCGTGACACACTGCAGGAAGGTGTAGCGCCGCAGCAGTCACCAGGCTCCATCTCGCCCCGGCATCGCCGCAGGCGTCGGTGTGCATGGCACGAATCAACTCCGCGATGGCAACGTGGATCCCGGATTCGACGAAGGTGCCAGTGACTAGCGCTTCACCCCGCACGCCGACCTCCTTCAGCCTTGAGTTTCCGTTGTGGCGAACCGATTCACTCAATGCACAGCCGATCACGTTCAAACGCGCCTCATGGTCGGAAAGGGCTGCGCAAAAGAACACCCGCAGTCGGCTGTGCTGACCGCAGACCCAACCAACAACTCGTAACAGAAGTGTGGCGGATCATCCGTCCGCCGGACTTGGACCCGATGGGTCCGTATCTGGCAATCTCACCTGTCCTAGGGGCACGACAGCGATCGTGCGATAGTCGAGCTCCCCATGCCCAGTCGGTGACACGGAAGATGCCAACCATGTTGGGCTAAAGGTGAAGCCGACCAACCACTCCCGCCCGGGTGGTGCAAGGGCGAGTCCAGAAATTGTCGGTCGCGCAAGCAGTAACAGGGACACACGGCTCTCACTGCCTGCCGAAACAGCGGATGGTGCAGTGTTTTTGGTCGATGCCCACTTCTGCTAGGAGCTGCGCCGCTGTCGGCAGCGACACTGTATCGGCATGGTCTAACCAATATCGTGTTGGAGGGCAGGCGCGCAACGAAAATTGATGGCCAACAAACGATTGCTAGAGCAAAGATCTTCGCCGGACCCGACGGGAATCGGCGGTACTGCGACGGCCCATTGTCGTTGCGTCGAAGATCACGGGAGTGATCTCGTACCGACCGACCATTGCGTTGTCGGTCTGTTTGAGCTTGGTCTCAGTGGGCACCCACCCCCCATTTAACCCCAGCCCACGAAAAGCCGCCCATGTCGGAGGAGTTGTCATGCAGCCATTCACTTTTGACCCGCGGCGATGGCGCACCGTCCGGTCCTTCGGCCGTAACCCACTCGTGCGCGTCAGCGATCGAGTCGAGGCGGTCGCTGTGGCCTTGGTGGTCACGGCGTCGCTGCTAATCGCGCCGGTGGCCGCCTCTCTCGGCACATCGGTGTACGACGCACGAAACCAGCTCTACACCGCTCAAGCGCAGACCATCCACTCCCAGCGTGCGATCGTGGCCGCCGCACGGGCTAGCGAGCCGTCCACCAGTCGGCACGGCGGCTACACGACCGGCACGGTCCGCTGGGAAGCCGGCGGCGTCGAGCACACCAACACCTTCATCTTGCATGCCGGGGTCGGCGTGGGCGACCAACTCGACGTTTGGGTGGATCACGAAGGAAACCGGGTGATGCGGCCGCCTGGTCGTGCCCAAGCGACGGTTGAGGCGGTCACCGTTGCGGTGCTGAGCTGGCTGGGTGTGGTCACCTGGGCGACGGCGCTGGTAACAGCCCTTCGATGGAGACTTGGCGTCCTACGCGACGCCTATTGGGAGCGCGAAATCATGGCTCTGGTCGGCAACGACGGCGGTCGAGCCAGTAGACAAGGCTGAACAGTCGGCGTCGCTAGCTTGAGATTGTCGGATCACATCTGCGGATTGGTGTCTCGTTGGCCGGCGAAAATGTCGGCTGCCATCAGCGATTCGCACACTCCATGGCCGGTGCAGTGACTGAGGTCGACATGGACGCATCTACGAGTCCTTCTGTCTCAGTGGGCAAGTCGCCGCGGCTTGCGACGACGTCGCTAGAGGCGCCTCGTCGAGGCCCCTTCGCGTGGGCCCTTAGCTCGATGGCCTGCTGCCGCGTCGCGCCGGCGCCCAGCAAGCGGAATGGTGGCACAATTTCGGGCGCCCGGGGTCCCGCGTGGCCGACACGGTTTACCAGGTGGCCTCGCGGATGTAGTCGCCGATCTGGCGCAGCGACCGGGTGGCTTCGTGCACGGCGGGCGCGGCCAGCTGGAAGACGTGCACTTGCCCGGGCCACACCCGAACCTCCACCGGCACACCGGCGGCCGCGAGCATCCGCGCGGCCTTACGCGCGTCATTCAGCAGCACTTCCGATCCCGACACGTGGATGAGGATGCGCGGCAGGCCGGATTCGATGTGGTCGAGCGGTTCGTAGATCTCTTCGGGATGACCGTCGACAAGGTGTTGTTCGGCGGCGTGGTGGACCAGGTCGACCAGCGCTGCGAACGCTCTCGGCGGGAACATCACGTCGCTGCGGGCGTTCGGATGCGTCATGCGGGGCTCGTTGGTCAGCTCGAACAGCGGCGACAGCGCCACCATCGCAGCGGGTTCCTCGCCCTCACGCTGGAGCCGCTCGGCCAGCGCCAGCGCCAGGTAGCCGCCGGCCGAATCGCTGGCCAGCACGATCTGGTCGGGGGCATAGCCCTGCAGACGCAGCCACTGGTAGGCGTCGTAGCAGTCGTCGAGCGCCACGCCGACGGAGTGTTTGGGGATCGTCCGGTAGTTGACGACGAGTACCGGGCTGTCGGCGTAGCGCGACAGCGTTGTCGCCAGCCGGCCATGTGAGTTCGCGCCGCACGCCAGGAACGCCCCGCCGTGCATGTAGAGCATCATGCGGCGCTTGCCGTCAGCGGGCGGCACGCCGGCAGCGCGGATCAGCCGCGCGGTGGTGTTCGGCAATCCGATCGTCGTGCGCACCGTGCCGGGTGCGGGCTGCACCACCCGGGAGGCAAAGTCGACGATGCCCCACGGCCATGGCAGCCGGGAAGCGTAGCTGCCGATAGCCAGCGTTGGTCTGATTGTCACAAACGCGGCGAGCGCGACGAGCCTACCGGCGATGCTTGGGCCATCCTCAACGACATCGACCGGCGCCCCATCGCTGACCGGATATCTACGGGGCCGAACGCCCGGGCGATTCGCCACCGCCCCGGGCCAATGGTGGCTGCCTGCATCACATTCCTTCGACGTTCGCGGGCTCTTTGTGGGCTGAGGCATCATCGGCGAGGGGTTCCCGCGAAGGGCGGGATCAATCGGCTACGCAATGGTCCTGGCGGTACCAACTTTGTCGCGATCTTCAGCCTAACGGTTCAGGGATGGCAATCGATCCGACGAGGTTTGACGTGTCGTTCTGCGGCATCCTCTTGACATAGAGCGAAAAGCGGTGAGCGGCATCACATGTCTGGTCATCTTCGCCGGGTACCCCGCGCGGTCATGTGCGACGACGGGGGTTCGGTTGATGCTCTCGTCGACGGGGGCGTAGGACTCCCGATCGCTAGCCACCGGCGTTAGTGGGTCCTTGCCATCGGTCCCAGCAGGGTTGCGCGCTTCGGAAAGGGGAGGTTTTGAAATTTGGCCCTACCAGGTAAAAGTCCCACCTTGATACCGGCACCGCGCAGTGCCTCTTTGCTCAACTGGTTCCCTATGGGGCGGCGGTCCGCGACGTAGTGGTCGATCTGGCCGGGCTCATCTTCATGGGGCCGCGGGCATCGCCGTGCTGGCCCGACCTGAAGCAGTGCGCTGTGAAGAACGGCGGCTCCATCCGTTTGGCCGAACCCGTGCGCCCCGCCCTCGCGGGGCGCACTTAGCGGCAAAAATGCAGCTGTGACTGACACATTGGCGAGACAACCGCGGAGCGGTGATCGCACCGGTAGAGTCGGCTATGAGTTACGAGAACGAAGGCATCAGCCCTTCCGATGTGCCAATCTGTGCGGTGCATCGGCACTGACACCCTTGTTTCGATTTCAACGACAACGATCAGCAGAAACACCTCCTAGAAACGATTACGTGTCACCGGATGAGTTGCTGGCGAGCGCTACCTCACACCAGACCTGCCGTCCAAAACCTGTCTGTCCTGCGCCCAGTGCCCGGCCGATTCCCTTGCCAGCGGCGCTGACTACACTTGGAGCGATTTGAAGCAACTACAGGCGGCGGGCGCAGTGCCCATAGAGGACATCTTTGACTCGTCGCCGCGGATTCAGACGACCGATGTCGACGAGGCGACCGACGTCTTGTCGCGGGTGTATCTGCCGGTGAAACTCCGGCCCGCCGGGTCCAATTCGCTGGATATGGACTTAAAAGCCGAAGAACTTACGATGTTGACAGCGGGCTACCTTCACTTCGGCACGGATGTCACCATCCGCGGAGATGACGTACCCGCTTACTACATAGAGGCACCGTTGTCGGGTACCGCAGTGAGTTTGTGGCGAGACGGTCAGCTGGAGAGGACCACGGCCGGTTCGGCCGTGGTCTTCACGCCCGGTGCGCCGGTCGATCTCACTTGGTCTGGCGATTGCCGCGAGATCTGCATCAAGGTCACCGAAGCACAGCTGCAGCGGCAGCTGGAAATGATGCTGAACCGGCCGGTGCGGAAACGAATCACCT
>JAOPVI010000041.1 GCA_025966225.1 Mycobacterium sp.
AAGGTAGGCCGAGGGGCGCGTGGCCCGGCGTGGCGTTCCCGGTGACCGGACGACGGCGCCCACCGAGCGGGAATCTGACGACGTTCACTGCACGTTTTCGTCGTGACGTTCGCAATCGCGGCGTGAACAGGCGCCGCGTCAGCGACGATGTTCACACCGAGTTCTGAGCACCGTTTCGTCCACTCACCGGGACCGAACCGGCTCGCCGGTCTCGTATCGGGTAAGTCTTCTCCTCAGCCCACATAGTTAGGACCTCAACGATGAGCGAGCGAGTAATCGACCGGGTGATCGAACTGGCCGACCAGTTCAGGGAACAGGCCGTCGAAGCCGAGAAGCTTGGCCAACTACCCGATGCCACCGTGAAGAGCATGAAGTCGATCGGCTCCATCCGGTTGCTGCAACCCAAGGGCCACGGCGGCCTCGAAGTCCATCCCCGGGAGTGGGCCGAGACTGTGATGGCCACCGCGGCGCTGGATCCGGCGGCCGGTTGGGTCAACGGCGTCGTCGGCGTCCACCCGTACCAGTTCGCCTACGCCGACCCGCGCGTCGCCGAGGAAGTGTGGGGCGACGACGTCGACACCTGGATCGCGTCGCCATACGCGCCACAGGGCATTGCAAAGCCGGTCGACGGTGGCTATGTCTTCAACGGCCGGTGGCAGTTCAGCTCCGGCACCGACGCGTGCGACTGGATCATCCTCGGCGCCATGGTCGGCGGCGCCGACGGCAAGCCGGTGATGCCGCCGCAGATCCTCCACATGATCCTGCCGCGCAAGGACTACGAGATCGTCGCCGACTCCTGGGACGTGGTGGGACTGCGTGGCACCGGCTCCAAGGACGTCATCGTCAAGGATGCCTTCGTCCCCGCGTACCGCACGATGGATGGGACGAAGGTCATGGACGGCACCGCCCAAATCGAGGCGGGCATGACCAAGACGCTGTACAAGATGCCGTGGTCGACGATGTTCCCGCTGGGCATCAGTTCCGCGACCATCGGCATCTGCGAGGGGGCGCTGGCCGCCCATCTGGATTACCAGCGCGAGCGGGTGAGCGCCGCAGGCACGGCCATCAAGGACGATCCGTACGTGCTGTACTCGATCGGCGAGGCCGCCGCCGAGATCGACGCCTCCCGGCAGGCGCTGTTGGCCAACGTCGACAAGGTCTACGACGCCGTCGACGCCGGGCATGACGTCAGTTTCGAGGAGCGCGCCGCGGTGCGCCGCTCGCAGGTCCGGGCTGTCTGGCGCGCGGTCGCCGCGGTCGACCAGATCTTCGCCCGCTCCGGCGGCAATGCGCTGCGCATGGACAAGCCGCTGCAACGCTATTGGCGCGATGCGCACGCTGGCATGGCCCACGCCATCCACACGCCGGGTACGACGTACCACGCGTCGGCATTGAGTTCGTTCGGCGTCGACCCGCAGGGTCCGCTGCGGGCGTTGATCTGAGCCGCCATGACGGAGCTAAGGAGTTTGGGGTACGTCAAGATACAAGCCACCGACATGGACCGCTGGCGGCACCTCGCATTCGGCGTCCTCGGATTCGCGGAAGGTAGTGGCCCCGAATCGGATGCGCTGTACCTCCGCATGGACGAACGCACGGCCCGCATCATCGTCGTGCCAGGAACCGTCGACCGGATCGTCACGGTCGGGTGGGAGGTCCGTGACGGCGCGGCGCTTGCGCGCGTGAAGGCCGCATTGGACGCCGCGGGGATTCCGGTGAAGGAACTGTCGCTGGCCGAGGTCGATGCGCGCCGCGTCGAGGAGTTCATTGCGTTCGACGACCCGGCGGGAAATTCCGTCGAGGTGTTCCACGGCGCGGTACTCGACCACAGTCCGGTGGTGACGCCGTTCGGTGCCAAGTTCATGACCGGGGCCCAGGGCCTGGGACATGTGGTGTTGCCTGCGGTGGACTTTCCCGGCCTGTTCGACTTCTACACGGAGACACTGGGTTTCCTGCCTCGCGGCGCGTTCCGGGTGCCTGCGCCGCCCGAGTTCGGCCCGTTGCGCATCCGGTTCCTCGGCCTCAACGAGCGACATCACAGCCTGGCGATCTGTCCGGCGGCCACCCAGCGTGACCCTGGGCTGATCCACATGATGGTGGAAGTCGACTCGCTCGACGCCGTCGGCCAGGCGCTCGATCGGGTCAACAAGGACGGCTTCCAACTGTCGTCCACCCTCGGCAGGCACACCAACGACAAGATGGTGTCGTTCTACGTGCGGGCGCCTGGGGACTGGGACATCGAATTCGGCACAGAAGGCCTGCGGGTCGACGAAAGCCATTACACCGCAGAGGAAATCACCGCCGACAGCTATTGGGGTCACGAATGGGTGAGCGATCTTCCGGCGGCGATGCGGCCATGACCGACGTCTACCCGACGTCGGCAGATGACGTCCACACCTGGGACCTCGAAGCCGACGTCGTGATCGCCGGGTACGGCATCGCGGGCGCGGCCGCGGCGGTCGAGGCCGGCTCGGCGGGTGCCGACGTGCTCGTCATCGAGCGCACCGGAGGGTGGGGCGGCGCGGCCGCGATGGCCGGCGGTTTCATCTACCTCGGCGGCGGCACCGCACTCCAGAAGGCTTGCGGCTACCACGATTCCGTCGAGAACATGCAGGCGTTCCTGAACGTGGCAATGGGTCCGGGGGCCGACGAGAACCGGATCGCCGACTACTGCGCGGGCAACGTCGAGCACTTCGACTGGCTGGTCGGCTGCGGTGTCCCATTCAAGCCGGAGTTCTGGGGCGAGCCTGGCTGGGAGCCACCAGGCGACCAGGGCCTGATGTTCACCGGAGGGGAGAACGCATTCCCGTTCAACACCGTCGCGGAACCCGCTCCGCGCGGCCACGTCCCGCAGATGACCGACAAACAGGCCGGCGAGAAGAGCGGTGGCTACATGCTGATGAAGCCGTTGGTCGACACCGCGACCGCGCTTGGCGCGCGGGTCGCGTACGACCTCAGGGCGGAGTCGTTGGTCGTGCAGGCCGACGGCCGAGTGGTGGGACTCATCGCGCATCAGTACGGCAAGCCGGTCGCCGTGCGGGCGCGCCGAGGCGTCGTGCTGGCGTCGGGCAGCTTCGCCTACAACGACGCGATGGTGAGGCAGTACGCCCCGCGGCTGGCCGGCCGTCCCGCGGCGTCGATCGAGCAGCATGACGGGCAGTCCATCCGGATGGCGCAGGCGCTCGGTGCCGACCTGGCCCACATGGACGCCACCGAGGTGGCGTTCCTGATCGATCCGCAGCAGACCGTGCGCGGAATCCTCGTCAACGGGCGGGGTCAGCGCTACGCCGCCGAGGACATGTACTCCGGCCGCATCGGGCAGGTCACGCTGTACCACCAGGACGACACCGCGTACCTGATCATCGACGGCGATGCGCAGGAGCAGGCCATGGCCGCCACGTCGGCGACGCCCTTCCTCAAGCGCCCCGCGACATGGGTCTGCGACACCGTCGCCGAGCTGGAAGGTGAAATCGGGCTTCCTTCAGGGTCGTTGCAAGCTACGGTCGACACCTACAACGACGCCGCCGCGCGCGGTGAGGATCCACTGCTGCACAAGAAGCGCGAATGGCTCAAGCCCATCGGCACCCCGGTCGGGGCGATCGATCTGCGCGCCAGCTGCGCAGGCTTCACCCTCGGTGGTCTGCAGACCACCCTGGACGGCGAGGTGCTGCACGTCGCGGGCCAGCCGATACCCGGGCTCTACGCGGCAGGTCGGTGCACCGCGGGACTGGCAGCCTGGGGTTACGCCAGCGGCGTCTCGCTGGGCGATGGCAGCTTCTACGGACGACGGGCGGGCCGCTCGGCCGCCAAGGGCTGACTCCAACGCAACCCCGCGCCGGCGCACCGGCGCGGGGTTTTTGCGTCCGACACGGATCGCCGCACGCGTGACAGCGGCCGCATCCCCATGCTACAAATAGCCATATTACTAATAGTCATATGTGACCGTCGTCGCAAGGAGGCACCATGACCGTGCTCGCGGACCGCACCGAATCCACCACGCCCACTGCCGTCATCGATCGGGTGTCCCTGGTACTGGAAGCCTTCGACGGCCCCGGCCGACTCACCCTCGCGCAGCTCGTGCGGCGCACCGGACTCCCCCGGTCGTCCGCCCACCGCATGCTCGAGCGGCTGGTCGCCCTGCGCTGGCTCCGACGCAGCGGCCGGGACTACGAACTGGGCATGCGCCTGGTCGAACTGGGATCGCTTGCCGTACACCAGGATCGCCTACACCGCGCCGCTACCCCCCTGCTCCACGAACTGCATCGCGCGACCGGCCTGGTGGTACACCTCGCGGTGCTCGACGAGTCCGACGTGGTGTACCTGGAGAAGATCGGCGACCGCATGGTCGCCGCTATTCCGACCAGGGTGGGTGGCCGCCAGCCTGCGCAGTGCACCGCCGTCGGCAAGGCGATGCTGGCGTATTCCGAGCACGAGAAGTCCGTCGACTTCTCGGTCCGCCGCACCAGGTACTCGGTCGGCACCCCCGCACAGCTGACTCGGGAACTCGGGAAGGTCCGCATCCACGGCGTGGCCTTCGACCGCGAGGAGTCGTTGGCCGGATTCGGTTGCGTGGCAGCCCCCATCGGCGACGTGGGCGACGCCGTCGCGGCGGTGTCCGTGTGTGGGCCGATGAGCCATGTCAAGTTCGATCAGCGCCTCTTGGCTCCCGTGCGGATGGCGGCGATGAACATCTGGCGCAACGTCGAGGATGGACCGCGGCGAGTCACGCCAACGCTTCAGCAGATGCGCCCGATGCGAAGCCGGCCTGCGCTGCAGTACGCGTAGGCGCTAGGAGCCCGTCGACAGCGCGACGGATTCGTCGACGACGCTCACGTCACCACGGCGCACGGCCTCGGCGATGGAGCCCTTCAACTCAGCGCACGCGAGGAATACCCCGCGCGGTCCGTGAGCCGAGATCATGTCGGCCGCTCGACGCTCTGGGCAGGCTACGTACGCGGTCGCATTCCATTGGATGCTGGTCTGATGCCAACTACTCTTGCGCGCCAGTACCGTTGCGGCACAGCGGCGACATTCGACGGGCACCATCGGGGCGTCGTCCAACCGATTGTCGTCGTGGATGCTCATGGCACCGTTCCGGCCGCCAGGTTCGCCTCGATCTCCCTGTTCCAGTGTTCGGTCGGCCTAGTCGTGTCGATCTCGAACTCGAACCTGTCCACCATGTCGGAGGTCACGTCGGCCGCGTCGACGTAGAACTGTTCGTACCACCGCCGGAGTTGATACACCGGTCCGTCCTCCTCGACGAGCAACGGGTTGTCGATGCGCGCCTTGGTACGCCAGATGGCCACGTCCTGCTCGAAGCCCATCTTGACGAATTCACCCAGGCTGATGGCGGTCTGCATGGCCTCGTCAGCGGGTAGCGAATCGGATTTCTTCACGATGATGCCGTATTGCAAGACAAAGGAATTCGCGTCGATCGGATAGTGGCAGTTGATGAGAATCGTGTGGTGGTCGGCCTCGGCGTAGTGATATGTCAAGTCGTCGATCATGAAGGACGGACCGTAGTACGACGCCACCGACGTCGTACCGAGCATGGCCGCCCCCTCGGTGCCGCCGAGATCTGGCCGGGAGCCCCCGTTCATGTACTGGGTCGCGACGTGGCCGGAGAAGATGTTCTTGAATTCCGTTGGGAGCGAGCCGTGTACGTAGAAGAAGTGCGCCATGTCGACGACGTTGTCGATGATCTCCCGGCAGTTGGTGTCAACGATGGTCGTGTACCAGTGCCAGTCGGTCCAATCCTCGCTCGTCGCACCCTCGATGCGCGGGATCGTCACCTGCTCGGGCGGCGCGTTGCCCTCCGGGTCGTTCCACACGAACAACATTCCGTCCTGTTGCATCGTGGTCCACGTCGCGGTGCGGGCCAGTCTCGGCACTCGGCGGGCATAGGGCACGCTCTTGCACCGCCCGTCGCCGCCCCAACGCCAGTCGAGGAACGGGCACGCGATCTCGTTGCCCTTGACCGTGCCCTGCGCGAGGTCGCCGCCCATGTGTCTGCAGTACCCGTCGAGGACATTGATCCGATCGTCCGAACCGCGAAACACGACGAGCCGCCGGCCGAAGGCGTTGATGGCGTGGGGCGTGCCGTCTCCGAGGTCCTTGACGAGGCCGAGGCAATGCCATCCGCGGGCGAACCGAGTCGGTGCGGCCTCGGCTTCGATGAGTCGGATGTCGTCGGTGTCCGCCTGCTGTGTCATGTCAAGACCGTCCTAGATGCCTAATGTGCTCAGTGGGCTGCGTACTTGATTGAACCGCTCAAACCGCAACGAGGACAGGGCGTGTTCCGCTCATCAGGAACTCCGATCGAATTTCGGCCAACCAGGCCTAACGTCAGGTCACGTGACCGCACCCAGCATGACGATCCCGACCGGGCTGACCGTCGACGACACCACCGTCGACCTGGTCGTCGTGGGCTCAGGGACTGGCATGGCCGCGGCGCTGGCTGCGCACGAGGCCGGACTGTCGGTGTTGATCGTCGAGAAGTCGTCCCACGTCGGTGGTTCGACCGCCCGATCGGGCGGTGCGCTCTGGCTACCCGGCAGCCCCGTGCTGCGGGAGGCCGGCGCCGGTGACACCGTGGAGCGGGCCAATACGTACCTGAGGTCGATCGTGGCCGACACCGCGCCGAGCGAGCGGTCCGAACGCTTCGTGGAGCAGCTGACCGCAACGGTCAACATGCTGCTGCGCATGACGCCGATGAAGTTGTTCTGGGCCAGGGAGTACTCCGACTACCACCCCGAGGCGCCGGGCGGCAGCGCAGCCGGGCGGACCTGCGAGTGCCGACCGCTCGACACGTCGGTGCTCGGCGAGTACCTCACCCGGCTGCGTCCCGGTGTCTTGGAAGCCAAGGTGCCCATGCCGACCACCGGAGCCGACTACCGCTGGATTAACTTGATGGCCAGGGTGCCTCGCAAGGCGATTCCGACCATCGCCAAGCGGCTCGCGCAGGGCGTGGGCGGCCTATTGCTGGGCAGGCGCTACGCCGCAGGCGGCCAAGCCCTCGCTGCGGGGCTCTTCAGTGGCGTGCTCGACGCGGGCATCCCGATCTGGACGGACACCACGCTGGTCGGACTCATCCAGGAAGGCGGTGACGTGACGGGGGCGGTCGTCGAGCAGGGCGAAAGGCGGATCACCGTGTCGGCGCGCCGCGGGGTGGTGCTGGCTGCGGGTGGCTTCGATCACGACATGGAGCTGCGGTGGAAGTTCCAGTCCAGCGCGCTCGGGTCCGGGCTCAGCCTCGGGGCGGAAACCAACACCGGCGACGCGATCCGCATTGGGCAGGAGATTGGTGCGGGAGTGGACCTGATGGATCAGGCCTGGTGGTTTCCCGCAGTGGCCCCGTTGCCCGACCACGCTCCCGCCGTCATGCTCGCCGAACGCTCGTTGCCCGGTTCGCTGATCGTGAACCAGGACGGCGAGCGGTTCATCAACGAGTCGACCGACTACATGTCGTTCGGTCAACGCGTGCTGGAACTCGAACGAGCGGGCACGCCCGTCGAAACGATGTGGATCGTCTTCGACCAGAAGTATCGCAACGGCTACGTGTTCGCCGCCGAACTGTTCCCGCGCATGGCGATTCCCCGATCCTGGCATGACGCCGGAATTGCTTGCCGCGCCGATACACTCGCCGAACTGGGCCGGCGGATGGCGGTGCCCGGGGCACGCTTCGCTGAGACGATGCACAGGTTCAACGAAGCGGCGCACGCCGGGATCGACGGCGACTTCCATCGCGGGGAGAGCGCGTACGACCGCTACTACGGCGACCCCACGATCACGCCGAACCCCAACCTCCGCCCGCTAGAGCGGGGACCGTTCTACGCGGTCAAGTTGGTGCTGAGCGATCTGGGCACCTGCGGCGGACTGCGCGCCGACGACCGGGCGCGGGTGCTCCGTGAGGACGGGACGGCGATCGACGGGCTCTACGCGATCGGCAACACTGCGGCCAACGCGTTCGGTGAAAGGTATCCGGGGGCGGGCGCAACGATCGCGCAGGGTCTGGTGTTCGGCTACATCGCAGGCATGGACGCGGCCAAGCACTGACGACTCAATCCGAGGATTAATCCTGGTCTAGTCCGGCTCAGCGGCGTCCGCCCGCTTTTCGATCTCGTACCAGAATTCCGGTGCAGGCCATGGCACTTCCCGTCGCCCGACTTCACCGGGGAAGGCCGCCTCGGCCTCGTCCAGGTCCTTGATCATCTGCAACGCCAGCTCACGCTCGTTGGCGTAGTAGCGCTCGGCCCACTGAAGTGCCACGCGCGCATACGCCCACGCGGGATCCGCTGCCGACCAACGGGCGTCCTTCGCGGCCTTGCGCTGCATCTCGTCTGCATAGGCCACGTGCTCGTTGAGGATCTCCTTGAGCCGGGCCGGATTGGTCAAATGGCCGAACGTGACCCGCAGCAGCGGGCTGTGCTTGAGCACCGGGGGGTCCACGGGCGCCTCGTCGGCCCACCGCGTCACCGCATCCAACCCGGACTCGGTGATCTTGTAGAGCCGACGACTACGCGCGCCGCCGGAGTGGTCGACCCTGGAGGTCACCAAGCCCAGCTGCTCCAGCTTCTTCAGTTCGGAGTAGATCTGGCTGTAGGCCGGACTCCCGTAGAAGAAGCGCATGCTCCAATCGATGTACTTGCGGATGTCGTAGCCCGACAGCTCGTGCTCGTACGACAGCATGCCGAGCAGCGCCCAGCTGGTCGCTGTTAGATTCGGCTCGCCCCGCTGGTTGCCGTCGTCCACTTCGCCAGCGTAACAATGCTGGTCAGCCGTATCGGGCGACTCACCGCTGGCTGGGACGCCGCGTCACTCCGGCTGAGCGAACCGCAGATGGTTCCCGGACGGGTCGATGACGGCCATGGTTGGGCCACCGGGCCCGTCGGGTTCGATGCCGGGCGCTGAGTAGCCATGCTGCTGCGCGCGCAACTCGGCGTTCAGCGCCGCAACGTCGTCGACCGGTATCCACAGCACGGTGTTCGGGCTGCCGTCGCCGTAGTGCTCGGACAGGTGGATGACCGCTTCGGACCGGCTTACCTGAACGTAGAGCGGAAAATTGGGCTCGAAGCGATGTTCCCAGTCCTTGGCGAAACCCAGGTAACCGCAGTAGAAGTCGAGCGTCGCATCGACGTCGAACATGCGCAGCACCGGCACCGGTGGACCGATGCGCACCGGACTAGTCGACTTGGTGAGCGACGTGATCGCCGACTGCGGCGCCGAGGGCGGCAACCCAGCCCGTGATCTGGCGGGCGACGTGCTGGTCGGTGAGTCCGACGTCGGTGAGCACCTCACTACGCGAGGCATGAGCCTGGAACTCCTGAGGAACGCCGAGGTCACGGCACGGCACGTCGATCTCGTTGGCGCGCAACGCCGCCGACACCGAGGACCCGATACCGCCGTGCACGCCGTTGTCCTCGAGGGTGACCACGAGCTTGTGCGCAGTGGCGAGCTGTCCGATGAGCTCGGGCACCGGAAGCACCCACCGCGGGTCGACGACCGTCACGCCGATGCCCTGGTTGCGCAGGCGCTCAGCCGCCGAAAGGGCCATCACCGCAAACGGTCCGACGGCCACCAGCAACACGTCCTCCGACAGGCGGTCCGCCGGCACCGCGAGCACGTCGACTCCCGACCGCCGCTCGATCGCCGGGATGTCCACTCCCACATCACCCTTCGGGAACCGAATGGCAGTGGGTCCATCCTTGACGTCGAGCGCCTCGCCGAGTTCCTCGCGCAGTCGCGCGCCGTCGCGCGGGGCGGCGACCCGCATGCCTGGCACGATCCCAAGCATCGAGAGGTCCCACACGCCGTTGTGGCTTGCGCCATCGGGTCCGGTGACGCCTGCGCGGTCGAGCACCATCGTGACGGGCAGCCGATGCATCGCGACGTCCATCATCAGCTGATCGAACGCGCGGTTGAGGAACGTCGAGTAGATCGCGACGACGGGATGCATGCCACCCATCGCGAGGCCCGCCGCCGAGGTCATCGCGTGCTGCTCGGCGATGCCCACGTCGAAGAATCGATCGGGATACCGCTGCCGGAACGCACTGAGCCCCGTCGGCCCCGGCATCGCCGCGGTGATGGCGACCACGTCGCGGCGTTTCTTCGCGAGCTTGATCAGTTCCTCGGAGAACACCGACGTCCACCCGGGCGCCGACACCGACGCCGACAACCCGGTGAGCGGGTCGATGACCCCGGTGGAGTGCATCTGCTCGGCCTCGTCGGACTCCGCAGGCCCGTAGCCCATGCCCTTGCGGGTGACGACGTGCACGATCACCGGCGCGTTGAAGCCGCGGGCGTTGCGCAGGGCCATCTCGACCGCGTGTTCGTCGTGACCGTCGATGGGTCCGACGTACTTCAGACCGAGGTCGGTGAACATGACCTGCGGAGACAAGGCGTCCTTGATTCCCACCTTGACGCTGTGCATGCACTGGTAGCAGAGCTCGCCGATCAGCGGCACGTTCCGCACGGCCTTGCGACCCTCTTCGAGGATCCGCTCGTAGCTCGGCTGCAGCCGCAGCGCCGCGAGGTGGTCGGCGAACCCGCCGATGGTTGGCGCATAGCTGCGCCCGTTGTCGTTGACGACGATCACGACGGGTCGACGTTCGGCGGCGATGTTGTTCAGCGCCTCCCAACACATTCCGCCGGTGAGCGCGCCATCACCGACGACGGCGACCACGTGCCGGTTGCGATGTCCATTCAGTTCGAAGGCCTTCGCGAGGCCGTCGGCGTACGACAACGCGGTGCTTGCGTGGCTGGATTCGACCCAGTCGTGCTCGCTCTCGGCGCGCGACGGATATCCCGACAGCCCGCCCTTCTTGCGCAGGTTGTCGAACTCTGGGGACCGCCCCGTCAGCATCTTGTGCACGTACGCCTGGTGACCGGTGTCGAAGATGATGGGGTCGTGCGGCGAGTCGAAGACCCGGTGCAGGGCCAGCGTCACCTCGACGACGCCGAGGTTGGGTCCCAGGTGTCCACCGGTGGCAGCGACCTTGTGGATCAGGAACTCGCGGATCTCTTCAGCCAGCTTCGTTAGCTGCGACTGGGAAAGGTGCTGCAGATCGGCGGGACCGCGGATCTGTTCGAGCATCCCGATAGTTTACGCACGGGAGCGGGCGGCAGTCCTGTCAAGGTTCGTAGACATCGGGCACACCGTCGTGGTCGGAGTCGGCGAGCTCGTGCTCCTGAATGCGCCGGTAAGCGGCGTTGCGGCTGACCAGGACCACCGCGGCGAGCACGCCGGCGACGACCGATCCCGTCAGCACGCCGATCTTGACGTCGGCGGCGGTCACAGTCCCGTAACCGAATGCCAGCGCGCCGATGAGCAGCGACACGGTGAACCCGATGCCTGCCAACAGCGCGACGCCGAGCACGTCGCGCCAGGCGAGGTCGTCGTCGAGAGTGGCGTGGGTGAACTTGGCCAAGAAGTACGCCGTCAGCCAGACCCCGAGCGGCTTGCCAACCACCAGGCCCGCAATCACGCCGAGCGTGACGGGATGGCTCAGCGCATCGCCGAGACCGGTCCAACCGCCGACGGTCACGCCCGCGGCGAAGAACGCGAAGACGGGCACGGCGAACCCTGCCGACAGCGGCCGAAGGCGATGCTCGAACGCCTCGGCCGAGGCGTGCCGTCCCAGCACCGGTACCGCGAAGCCCAGGAGCACTCCCGCGACCGTCGCGTGCACGCCGCTGGCGTGCACCAGTGCCCAGGTGACCACGGCCAGGGGCATCAGCACCCACCACTGGCGCACGCCGCGCTGAACCGCCAGCGTGAACAGGCCGCCGGGCACGGCGGCGAGCACCAACGGCACCGGCGACAGGTGATCGGTGAAGAACACCGCAATCACGGTGATCGCCAGCAGGTCGTCGACCACGGCCAGCGTCAGTAGAAACGTCCGCAACGCGGTCGGCAGGTGGGTGGCCAGCACCGCGAGCACGGCGAGCGCGAACGCGATGTCGGTGGCGATCGGCACGGCCCAGCCGTCGAGGTTTTCCGGGCGCCCGGCGCCGAGGTTGATGGCGATGAATATTCCGGCCGGAACGACCATCCCTCCGACCGCGGCCGCGATGGGCAGCGCGGCGCGCGCAGGGTCGCGTAGGTCGCCTGCCACGAACTCTCTTTTGAGTTCGAGGCCGACCACGAAGAAGAAGATCGCCAGCAGTCCGTCTGCGGCCCAGCCCGCGACCGAGAGGTTGAGGTGCAGCGACTCGACGCCGAACGAAAAGCTCGCCACTTCGTGATAGGTGGCCGACCAGGGCGAATTCGCCCAGACCAACGCGAAGGTAGCGGCAAGGAGCAGCAGCACTCCGCCGACCGTTTCCTTCCGCAGGATCTCGGCGAATCGCGTGGCCTCCCGCCACGAGCCGCGGCTCAACAGTCGGTCTGGCATCGCCCAGACTCTAATGATCAGTCCGACACCGCGTCGCGCAACGAGTCCAGCGCACCGACCGTCATCGAACGCCGGACCGTCGTGGATGCGGCCGCCGAAGAGGTGTGGCAGCGCGTGGTCACCCCCGCCGAACTCGAACCGGGACGGCACTTTCGCGAGGAATCGACGATGCTCTCTGATCGCGGCAGGCCACGGTGCGCTCTTCAGCCATCGGCATCGGCGGCTGCAGCGTCACTTCGCCGTCACGACCGCCTGAGCACCGCCACGCACTCCACGTGATGGGTCAGCGGGAACGAATCGAACACCCGAACGTCCTCGACCGTGTAGCCGTGACCTCGATAGAGGCTCACGTCGCGCGCGAAGGATGCTGCCTCGCAACCGATGTGGACGACACGCGGAACTCCGGCATCGGCCAGCAGGTCGACGACCTCACGACCGGCACCGGTGCGCGGCGGGTCGAGCACGGCGACGTCGGCGCGCCGGGACTGCGAGTTCAACGCGCGGCGCACCGAATCGGTGACGACGTCGACCCAGCCCAGGTCCGCCAGCGCGGCGCGCGCCGCACGTGAGGAACCACGTGAGGTATCGACGGTGACGACCTTTCCCGACTCGCCGACTTCCTGCGCCAGTACCGCGGCGAAAACGCCTGCGCCACCGTACAAGTCCCACGCGGTCTGGCCTGGGCTCAACTGTGCCCATTCGGCGATCAAACCGCTGTAGACGCGGGCCGCGTCGCGATGGGCCTGCCAGAACGCGGTGACCGGTACCTGCCACGTCCGGCTGCCCACGCGTTGGACGGCCTCGTAGTTGCCCTCGATCACCTGGGTGGGAGCCGTCTTGCGGCCCGCTCGCGGCCCGGTCCGCACCACGTGCCGCTGGCGGTCATCGTCGAGGGCGACGTGCAGTTGCGCACCAGCCGGCCATCGCCCTTCGTCCAACCCGTCCAGCATGCCTGCCGGCACCTGGGCACACGACAGCGTCGTCACCAGGTCCGGACTGTGGTAGCGGTGAAATCCGGCGCGACCGTCGTGCCCGGTGTCCAGCCGCACCCTGGTGCGCCAGCCGGTGGCCTCGATCGACCCGACCGATTCGGCCACGCCCGCCCACTCGTACCCACCGAGCCTGCTCAGTTGATTGGCCACCACGTCGGCCTTGAGTCTGCGGGCCGCGTCGGGCTCGGCGAAGGCCAGATCGCAACAGCCCGAGCCGTCGGGGCCGGCGATCGGACATAGGGAGTCGATCCGGTCCGGCGACGGATCGAGCACCTCGACTACGTCAGCGTGCCAATGACTTCCACGTTCGGCGGTAACCCGCACCTGCACCCGCTCCCCTGGCAGCGCATGGCGCACGAACACCACCCGGCCGTCGTAGCGTGCGACGCAACTGCCACCGTTCGCGGCTGGACCCACGGTGAGGATCAGCTGCGGCAAGTCGGGGTCGCTCCCGGTGGTCAATCGAGGAAGCCCCGGCGCGCATCGCCCGGAGCCGACTGGGGCTCCAGCGTCTTGAGCCGCTCGGACGAACTCAGTTGCCACGGAACCGAAGTGACCATCACGTTCGGTTCGAACAGCAGTCGACCCTTCAGCCGTAGTGCGCTCTGGTTGTGCAGCACCTGTTCCCACCAGTGTCCGACGACGTACTCGGGGATGAACACGGTGACCACCGTCCTTGGTGACTCCTTGGTGATCCGCTTGACGTAATCCAGTATCGGACGGGTGATTTCACGGTACGGCGAAGCGATGACCTTCAGCGGGACGGTGACGTCGCTGTCTTCCCACTTGTGCACGAGCGCCCGGGCCTCGCCGTCGTCGACGCTGACGGTGATGGCCTCCAACACGTCGGGCCGGGTTGCCTTGGCGTAGGCCAGCGCGCGGCGGGTGGGCTTGTGCAGATTCGACACCAGCACGACGGCGTGGTTACGGCTGGGCAGCACGATGTCGTCCTCCTCGTCCTCCGCTTCGCGGGCGTCGAGTTCCCGCGCCACCGTGTCGTAGTGCTTGTGGATCAGCTTCATGACGATGAAGAGCGCGCCCATCGCGAGAATCGCGATCCATGCTCCCGCACGGAATTTCGTGACGACGACCACGACGAGCACCGCGCCGGTGCAAACCAGTCCGACCGCGTTGATGACCCGGGATCGTTGCATCCTGCGGCGCTCGGCGGCGTCGGGTTCCGCACGCAGCAGCCGCGTCCAGTGCCGCACCATGCCGATCTGACTAAGCGTGAAGCTGACGAACACGCCGACGATGTATAGCTGGATGAGCGCGGTGACCTCGGCCCGGAAAGCCACGACGAATGCGATGGCCGCGAAGGCCAGGAACAGGATGCCGTTGGAGAAGGCCAGTCGGTCGCCACGGGTGTGCAGCTGGCGGGGCAGGTAACGGTCTTGGGCGAGAATCGATCCCAGCACCGGGAAACCGTTGAACGCGGTGTTGGCCGCCAGTACCAGGATCAGCGCCGTCACGCCCGCGATCAGATACAGCCCGACCGGGAAGCCGGCGAACACCGAGTTGGCGAGTTGTGTGATCAACGTCTTCGGGTGGTACCCCGCTGGGGCGCCCCCGAGCTGTCCGGGGGTGTCGACCACCTTGGCGCCGGTCTCCTTGGCCAACACGATGATTCCCATGAACAGCGAGACCGCGATGGCCCCGAGCAGCAACAAGGTCGACGCCGCGTTGCGTGACTTGGGTTTCCGGAACGCGGGCACTCCGTTGCTGATGGCCTCCACACCGGTCAGAGCCGCGCAACCGGACGAGAATGCGCGGGCCACCAGGAACACCATGGCGAAGCCGAGCACGTCGCCGTGTTCGGACTTGACGGTGAAGTTCGCGGTCTCGGCTTGCAAGTGGTCGCCGAGCACGAAGATCTGGAACAGCCCCCAGCCGATCATGACGTACATGCCGATCATGAAGGCATAGGTGGGAATCGCGAACGCGGTACCCGACTCCCGGATGCCTCGCAGGTTCAACGCCGCGAGTACCAGGATGGCTCCGACGGCGAACAGCACCTTGTGCTGAGCGATGTACGGCACCGCCGAGCCGATGTTGGACATCGCCGACGCCATCGACACGGCCACGGTCAGCACGTAGTCCACCAGCAGCGCACTCGCCACGGTCAAACCAGCAGTGCCACCGAGGTTGGTGGTGACGACCTCGTAGTCACCGCCACCGGACGGGTAGGCGTGCACGTTCTGCCGGTAGCTCGCGATCACGACGAGCATCACCGCCGCCACCGCCAAGCCGATCCACGGCGCCATCGTGTAGGCACTCAGCCCGGCGACTGACAGCACCAGGAAGATCTCCTCGGGTGCGTAGGCGACCGACGACAACGCGTCGGACGCGAACACCGGCAACGCGATCCGCTTGGGCAACAAGGTGTGGCCCATCGCATCGCTGCGGAATGGCCTTCCTATAACCAGCCGCCGCGCGACGGTCGAAAGCTTGGACACGAGTGCCAAGAGTAAGCGCATGGACGATTGGCTGTAGCGTTCCGTGTGCGCAGGTTCGCGACAATCTGATGCTGAGCGACCGCTGGAAGGACCGACGCGTGCGTGTTGTAGTGATGGGATGCGGCCGAGTCGGCGCGTCGTTGTCGGACGGACTGGCCAGAGTGGGCCACGAAGTGGCCGTCATCGACCGCGACAGCACGGCATTTCACCGACTGTCCCCCGAGTTCCCCGGCGAGCGCGTGCTCGGCATGGGTTTCGACCGCGAGGTGCTGCTGCGGGCGGGTATCGAGGAAGCTGGGGCGTTCGCCGCCGTGTCGTCGGGCGACAACTCCAACATCATCTCGGCGCGGGTGGCCCGCGAGACGTTCGGCGTCGAACGTGTGGTAGCCCGCATCTACGACGCCAAGCGCGCCGCGGTTTACGAGCGGCTGGGCATCCCCACCGTCGCCACGGTGCCGTGGACCACGGACCGACTGCTCAACGTGCTCACTCGGGAATCCGAGACGACGAAGTGGCGTGATCCATCGGGCAACGTCGGCGTCATCGAGTTGGCCCTTCACGAGCGATGGGTCGGTCACCGGGTGACCGCCTTGGAGGGCGCCACCGGGGGCCGCGTCGCGTTCATGATCCGCTTCGGCAGCGGGCTCCTGCCCGAACCGAAGACCGTCATACAGGCCAGCGATCAGGTCTACGTGGCCGCGATCGCGGGCCGCGTGGCCGAGGCCTTGGCCATCGCTGCGCTGCCGCCTTCCGACGACGTCGAGGATCGGTGAGCAATCCATGAAGGTCGCCATCGCAGGGGCCGGGGCCGTCGGCCGGTCCATCGCGCGGGAACTCGTCGCCAACCACGAGGTCACGCTGCTGGAGCGCAACCCCGCGCACATCGACGTCGACGACATCCCGGCCGCGGACTGGCGGCTGGGCGACGCTTGCGAGTTGAGCCTGCTCGAGTCGGTCAAGCTCGAAGACTTCGACGTGGTGATCGCCGCGACGGGCGACGACAAGGCCAACGTGGTGCTCAGCTTGCTGGCCAAGACGGAGTTCGCGGTGGGCCGCGTGGTCGCCAGGGTGAACGATCCGCGCAACGAGTGGCTGTTCGACGAGAACTGGGGCGTCGACGTAGCGGTGTCCACGCCGCGGATGCTGGCGTCGCTCGTCGAGGAGGCGGTGTCCGTCGGCGACCTGGTGCGGCTGATGAGCTTCCGCAAGGGCCAGGCCAACCTGGTCGAGATCACGTTGCCCGACGACACCCCGTGGGGCGGCAAGGCCGTCAAGAGGCTGGAACTCCCCCGCGACGCGGTGCTGGTGACGATCCTGAGGGGCGCCCGCGTGATCGTCCCCGAGGACGACGAGCCGCTGGAGGGCGGCGACGAACTGTTGTTCGTCGCGGTCGCCGACGTCGAGGAACAATTGCGCGAGGTGCTGCTCCACTCACGCTGAGCTCAGCGCCGCCCGAGTGCGGGCGGTGGTGACTGACGGTCCTGGCACGCGGCACCCGCTTCGACCGAGACGAGCCCTACGTCGTGGCGGGCATTGCTGATGCCGAGCGCCGAGCAGAGCCCCGCGATCGCGAACAACACCGCAACGACCAGGGCACCGCGTCGGAATCCATCGAAATTCATTGCAGTGCCGACGATTACCCCCATCAGAGCCACCGCGACCAAACCCGCGATGCGCGAGATGGCGTTGTTGACCGCCGATCCGATACCGCTCTGGGCAGGCTCGACTGCGGCGAGCACGGCCGCCGTCAGCGGCGACACGGTGATCGAAAGGCCGAGCCCGAAGACGATCACTCCCGGCAGCACCTGCGTCCAGAAGTCGAACGTGTCGCGCTGCTGCAGTGACACCGCCATCAGCAGAAAGCCGCCCGCAGCGATGACCGGACCAAGGGCCATGTAGAGCCGAGGTCCATGCCTGCCCGCCAGCGTGCCGAACGGCCGGGCCAGCAGGAACGACAGCACCGGCATGGGAAGGGTGGCCAGGCCCGCCTGCGTGGCGGTCAGCCCGACCGCCTCCTGCAAGAACAGCGCCACGCTGAGGGTGCCGAGCGACACCGCGGCGTAGAAGAAGACCGTGGCCAGATTGCCGACGGCGAAGTTGCGCTCGCCGAACAGGTTCAGCGGCAGCATGGGATCCGCCGTGCGGTGTTCCCACCACGGGAAGGCGATCAGGCCCGCGACGCCGCACCCCAGTCCGGACAGGACGGCGGGATGGGTCAGGCCGAGGCGCTGCACCTCGATGAGCCCGTAGACCGTCGCGGAGAGACCGACGGCGGCCAATACGGCGCCGACGACGTCGATGCGCGCCGCACGGCGTACGCGGAACTCGTCTGGTGCTGATTCCCCGGTCGCTTCGCTCCTGCCCTCCGAAGGCAATTTGGTCGCCAGATAGAGCGTGACGGCGACCGGCACGACGTTGAGCCCGAACACCCAGCGCCAGCTCAGAGCATCGACCAGCACGCCCCCTAGCAGCGGCCCGACGACGAACGCCGTGCCGGTCCACGCCGTCCACGTTCCGATGGCGCTGGCCTGCCGCGCACCGCTGAACCGCGAGTTGATCATCGCCAGCGAACTCGGCACCAGGAAGGCGGCCCCGGCACCCTGCACGCAGCGCGCGGCGACCAGCACCCAACCCGTCGGTGCCGCCGCACACAACAGCGACGCGCCCGCGAATATCCCCAGCCCCGCCCGCAGCACCCTGAGCCTGCCGTACTGATCCGACACCGCCCCGGCGACGAGGATGAGCGCTCCTAGCGCGAGCAGATAGCCGTCGACCACCCACTGCTGCAGCGCAAGCCCGCCACCGAGCTCACGGCCGATCGCCGGAAGCGCCAGGTTGACGACGGAGCCGTCCAGGAATGCCACGAAGGATGCGAGCACCGCGACCGCGACGAGCGGACGATCGGCCGCGTTTCCCGTCAGCGACGTCAGTCCGTTCGGGGCTCGACCGACACGTCGTCCTGCTGTGACTCCTGCGCGTGCAGGGCACGTTGGGCGGTCCGAATCGCGAGGTAGGTCACCAGCGCCGCAACGGCAGTCAGTGGCCAGCCCATGGCGATGCGGGTCACGCCCAGCAGTCCGGTCTCGTCGGCCTCGTACAGCCGCTGTTGGACGATGAAGCGCGCCCCGAACACCAACACCCACGCACAGGTGGCCAGATCGAAGGCAAGCACGGCTTTGCGCACTCCGCGCCAGTCGCGGTCGCGGGCGTTGACCCAGGCCCACACGTAGCCCACGATGGGGCGCCGGATCACGACGCTCAGCGCGAACACCGCTGCGTAGATCAGTGACGACCAGATGCCAAGCAGGAAGTACCCCTTGGACTCGCCAACCGCGTAGGCGATGACCGCGCTGATGCCGACGCCGACGAATCCGGAAACGGCCGGCTGCAACGACTCTCGTCGGATCAGTCGCCAAACCAGCACGAGGGCCGCCACGCCGAGCGCCGCGTAGATCGCGGGCATCAGTCCGAACTTGGTGGACACCGGGACGAACACCAGCACCGGCAATGACGAGTAGATCAGTCCGCTGAGGCCGCCCATCTGCGCGAGCAACGCGCGGCCGTCGAGCTTCTGCTCGGGTTCGTCGGGTGCCTCGGCCGGCTCAACCTCTACGTCGTCCGCGGTGCCCGCATCGGGTTCATTCACTTCTGAATCTCGTAGTGGGGGTTGTAGATGGCCTTCGAGCCGTTCTCCAACTTGCCGAGTCGACCGTGGACCCGCAGCGTCCGCCCGGACTCGATGCCGGGGATGCGGCGCTGCCCCAGCCACACCAGCATCACCGAGTCGGTGCCGTCGAACAGTTCGGCGCGCACGCCACCTGCACAGCCCTTGGCATTGGTCTCGACGCAGCGCAACATGCCGACCATCGTCACTTCCTGGCCGCGCCGGCAATCGATGGCCCGCTGCGCGCCTGTGTGAGCGGCTTCGTCGGTGAGTTCTTCTACGTCACGTTGTTCGGGGTCCTCCGTCAACCGGCGTGTGAGCCGGCGCAGATAACCTTCGGCCGTGGCCATGGGCTCTCCTGAACCTCTGTGAATCCACCGTGGATTCACCTGTAACCAACGCCACGGTAGACCTGTTGGTTCCGATTTGCCACGTGACGCAGCCCGCCGTCGTGTCGCGTTGACGTGTCGATTGCAACACCGGTGTCCGGACCCGGCACGATCAACAGATGACCGTCAGTCTGCGCGGCGTCACCGTGGTCCTGCTCGCAGGAACGGGATCAGACGACGACTACGTCTACCGGGCCTTTTCCCCCGCTCTGCACGACTGCGAGGCCACGGTGGTGACCCCCGCACCCGAGCCCCGGCACCTCGTCGCCGGGTATCGACGCGTGCTTGACGAGGCCGCCAGGACGGGTCCCATTGCGGTCGGCGGCGTCTCGATCGGCGCCGCCGTGGCCGCCGCGTGGGCGCTCGCTCACCCGTCCCACGCCGTCGGGGTGCTCGCGGCCCTTCCGGCGTGGACCGGCGCACCCGATGCCGCACCGGCCGCGCTGGCGGCGAAATATTCGGCACACGTGCTTCGGCGAGCTGGGCTCGCCTCGGCGATCGCCCAGATGCGGGCGTCCAGCCCGGCGTGGCTGGCCGACGAGCTCACCCGGTCGTGGGTCGGCCAGTGGCCCGCGCTACCCGACGCGATGGAGGAAGCCGCACACTACGTCGCCCCGACCTCAGCCGAACTGGCGACGCTGTCCGTTCCGATGGGGGTCGCCGCCGCGACAGACGATCTGGTCCATCCCGTAGAGGTCGCGTTCGAATGGGTGGCGGCGGCGCCACGCGCGGCGCTGCGGACGGTCACGCTGGACGAGCTGGGCGCGGACGCGGGCGCGCTCGGCGCGGCATGCGTCGGCGCACTCCTGGAGGCGCAACGCTAAGGCCCGCGCTCTACCCAGCTGCCCATGGCCCACCCAGCGTTACCCACCCGTGATGGTGCGGAGCTGCTGCATCGCCGAGCCCTGTTCGCTGCGCCGGGCGACGGGTTGTGGGGCCTGCGGCGCTTCGGTCGACTCCGAGCCCTGTTCGGTGACCATCTGCTCGGCCCGGGCGCGAAGCCGCGTGACGAGCGACTCGGACAACTGGAGCGGAAGCATGTAACGGACCGGCATTGGTGTCTCGCCCCGACGAACGACGGTGTCCGCCATGGCCTTTCGCACGTCTTTGGCGATGGCGTCCGCGTTCTCGGGGCTCCCGACGGCCGCACCTCGGATCATCCAGCGGTAGCCGTCGACGCCGATGAAGCGCATGACCACGGGTTCCGGACCCTGCGTCATCACCCCGACGACCTCGCGACCCCACGGGCCGTCCTCGATCGTGACCTTGGCCGCCTCCTTGCGCAACGAATCGGCGACCTCCGTTACCACTTCGCGCCACAGGCTGCCGGTCTTCGGTGCGGCGTAGGCGGTGAAGTTGTAGCGCCCGTTGGGCGTCACCATCCACACCATGGTGGGGACGCCTTCCTGGTTCACCTCGACGGCCAGTTCTGCGGTCTCGTCGACGGGGATCAGTACCGAGCCGAGGTCGTGACGACCCTGCGTCGCCACCGTCGGATCGTCGAAGTCGTCGATGTCGAACGGTCCGTCGAACTCATCACCGACGGAGGTCGCCGCGGCGACCTCCCTCGCCAGGTTGGCCCGTTTGTCGCGATCGTCGCCTTCAGGCTTGTCGGGCTTGCCGGAGGCCGTGTCGTCGTTGTCGCGCTTGCGCTTGCCGAATGCCATCTAGAGACTCCCGTGTCCGCCGGAGGAACCGTGGCCGCCCTCGCCACGGGAGGTGTCTGTCAGTCCGGCCTCGTCGAACGACGTGACCTCGACCAACTCGGGCAGTTCGACCCGTTGTACCAACAACTGTGCGATCCGATCACCACGCCGCACGGTGATGGGTACGTCGGGGTCGAGGTTGATCAGCGTCACCTTGACCTCCCCGCGGTAACCGGCGTCGATGGTGCCGGGGGTGTTCACGATCGAAAGCCCCACGCGGGTAGCCAATCCCGAGCGCGGATGCACCAGCCCCACCATCCCGTGCGGGATGGCAACTGCGATTCCCGTCGGGACCAACTCGCGTCGACCTGGCGCGAGCTCGACGTCGACGGCGCTGTAGAGGTCGACGCCCGCGTCGCCGTCGTGAGCCCTAGCGGGCATCGGGAGGTCCCGATCCAACCGGACGACCGCAAGAGAGGTGGACACGACGTGCAAGATTACTCTTGGCCGCGTGTCCGACACGCGCGCAGCCGCCCAAACGGTGCGATATCAAGAACGATTGCGGGTGCCGCTTTGGTGGTGGCTGCCCGGATTCGGGCTCGCCGGTCTCATCGCGCTCGAGGTAAACCAGGGTGTGCAGGCCATGCCCGCCTGGATACCGTTCGCGGTACTGCTGCCGGTGGCGGCCGCCGTCCTGCTCTGGATGGGCCGGTTCGACATCCGCGTGGTGGGCTCCCCCGATCGCGAAACCGAGTTGTGGGTCAACGCCGCACATCTTCCCGTCGGCGCCATCGCCCGATCGGCCGAAGTTCCGCGTTCGGCCAAGTCCGCCGCGCTGGGTCGTCAACTCGATCCGGCGGCCTACGTCGTGCACCGGGCCTGGGTCGGCCCGATGATCTTGGTGGTGCTGGACGATCCGGACGACCCAACGCCGTATTGGCTGGTGAGCTGCAGGCGACCGGACCGACTGCTGGCGGCACTGCGCGCCTGACTCACCGCTGGCGGTGTCGTCAGGCTGCGCAGTCCGTGCAGATCATGACGCCGTTCTTCTCGGTCGCAAGCCTGCTGCGGTGATGCACCAGGAAGCAGCTTGCGCACGTGAACTCGTCGGCTTGCTTGGGTACCACGCGAACCGATAGCTCCTCGCCCGACAAGTCGGCACCAGGCAGTTCGAATGACTCCGCAGACTCGGACTCGTCTACATCGACAACCGCCGATTGAGCCTCGTTGCGCCGTTGCTTGAGTTCTTCGAGCGAATCCTCGGAAACGTCGTCGGTCTCGGTGCGCCGTGGGGCGTCGTAGTCGGTGGCCATACCCCTCTTCCCCTCGTATCAGTAGCGACAGAGCTTTGTACCAGCGCAGAACGCATCCGCCAAATAATTCGTGCCCCGTTTTGCCGCAGAATGACTGTGATTTATATCACAGAACAATTGGCCAGGTAGCGACCGGCGCCGGGGCCTGCCCTTACAGTGCAGGGGTGGTCGCGCAAATCACTTCCGGCACCGCCTTCGACAAGCACGGTCGCCCGTTCCGACGAAGGAACTTCTTACCGGGTGCCATCGTGATCGCCACGCTCGCCGTGGTGGCCTTGGTCGCGTGGCTGGTCGCCTTTAATCAGCCCGTCGATGTGGAGCAGGCGGCCGCCTGCAACGCGCCGCCCGCGGCCACCGACCCGAACCAGCCCAAACTCGGCTCGCCGGTCACCGCAGCCACCATGACCGAGGTCGTCCCCGCGAAACTCGCCGACACCAAGATCAGGGTGCTCAACGCCAGCGGCCAGGGCGGCCAGGCCGCCGAGGTCTCCGGCGCCCTGCGCGACCTCGGCTACGCCCAACCCGTCGCGGCCAACGACGACGTCTATGCGGGCACCCGCCTGGAATGCCAGGGCCAGCTCCGCTTCGGCCCGACGGGGCGCGCGGCCGCGGCAGCGGTCTGGTTGGTCGCACCGTGCACGGAGCTGTATCAGGACCAACGAGGCGACGACACCGTCGATCTGGCGGTCGGTACCGACTTCACCGAACTGACGCACAACGACGACACCGACGCCATGCTGGCGAGCCTTCGTCCGGACGCCACCCAGCCGCCGGACTCGGCGCTGCTGTCGAAGATTCACGGAGCCACCTGCTAGCGACTAGCACGCCCCACTGCCGTGCAACGCGCGGTCGAACTCCGCGGCGATCCCCGGGGCCGCAGCCGCGATGAAGCCCGACTCCCCGTCCGCGGGAGGTAACCGCAGCCATGCGCCCGCCTCTGCGGCGATCAGCGCGGCCGCGGCCCAATCCCACACGTGGACGCCCTCCTCGTAGTAGGCATCGAGGCGCCCGGCCGCCACCATGCAAAGGTCGAGCGCGCACGATCCGATGCGACGCACGTCGCGCACCTCGGGCAGCAGCTGGGCGAAAACCTGCGCCTGCCTGATCCTGCGCTCACGGGCATAGCCGAACCCGGTGCCCACCAAGGCCATCGACAGCTCGGTGACGGGCGTGCAGCGCAACGGGACCGACGCATCGGCCCGCCGGACGTACGCGCCATGCCCAAGGGCGGCGGAGAACACCTCCCCGGTGGGCACGTTGGCGACGGCGCCGGCCACCGAGCTTCCGTCGACCTGTACGCCGACCGAGACGGCGTACGCCTCGAGTCCGTAGACGAAGTTCACGGTCCCGTCGATCGGGTCGAGCACCCAGGTCGGCACGCCTGCGGGGGTGTCGACCGAACCGCCTTCCTCCTCCCCGACGATTGGTTCACCGGGCCTGAGCACGGCCAGCCGATCGCGCAACAACCGCTCGGTCTCCGTGTCGACGATCGTGACGGGATCAGTCGGCGTGCTCTTGCTCCGGACCGCCGAGTCGCTGTCATCGCTTCGGGCGCCTGCACCGAATACCTCGGCGCGGCGTCGCCGGACGAACTCGGCAGCCTCGACGGCCAACCCCTCCGCGACCGCCCGCAGGGTCGCCGGATCGGTGGCCGGGTCGTTGACTATGTGGCTCACCCACGTATCGCAACACACGAGTCGCAAACGTGTTCCTCGTCGGCCCCACATCGGCTTTGACGAAGCACTAATGTGGGGCGCGCTTCACCTGCCGAAGGGCAGGGCCAACTGGCCAGGGATTCGAAACCGCGTTGCAAGAGGAGCGTTCAATGACCGCCACCGATACGCCAGCCACCGAGTCGAACGCAGGGTCCCAACACCGCGGATTCGGCATCGACGTCGGAGGTAGCGGCGTGAAGGGCGGCATCGTCGACCTCGACACGGGTCTGTTGATCGGCGATCGGTACAAACTCCCGACGCCACAACCCGCCACGCCCGACGCGGTGTCCGACACCATCGCCGCCATGGTCAAGGAGTTCGGCTGGACCGGCGACCTGGGCGTCACCTATCCCGGGGTGGTCACCGACGGCATCGTCCACACCGCCGCGAACGTCGACAAGAAATGGATCGGCACCAACGCGCGCGACGTCATCCGCGCCAAGCTCAACGGCCAGTCGGTGACCGTGCTCAACGACGCCGATGCCGCAGGCCTGGCCGAGGAGAAGTTCGGCGCGGGCAAGGACAACAGCGGTCTGATCGTGCTCCTGACGTTCGGTACCGGCATCGGCTCGGCCGTCATCTACAACGGAGTTCTGTTGCCCAACACCGAATTCGGCCATCTCGAGGTCGGCGGCAAGGAGGCCGAGCACCGCGCGGCGTCGTCGGTGAAGGAGGCCAAGAACTGGAGCTACGAACGCTGGACTGAAGAGGTCACCAAGGTGCTCGTCGTGGTCGAGAACGCGATCTGGCCCGACCTGTTCATCGCGGGCGGCGGCATCAGCCGCAAGGCCGACAAGTGGATACCGCTGCTGAAGAACCGGACGCCCGTGGTGGCCGCTGCGCTGTTGAACACGGCGGGCATCGTCGGGGCCGCGATGGCCACCGAAGTCACCGCCGCCGCGCCTTAGCGCATCGCCGAAGCTCCACTTTGGACGTTCCCGAGACGGCGCGCGACGGCATATTTGCCGCTCGTATCGGCACTTGGCCAACACTGTCGTTACAATGGTCAACGGCGGCCGCACGACGGATAGCGGCGAGTATCCAAGCTGAGATCAACGCCAACATTCGACAGCCGACGCTTTTCGGTGGCGCACGCCCACGACCACCGAGATCCGCAATGACCGAAAGGGTGCAAGTGGCCGCGACAAAGGCAAGCCCGGTAACTGAAGAGCCGGTGAAGCGCACCGCCACCAAGGCCCCCGCCAAGAAGGCTGCGGCCACCAAAGCGGCCAATGGATCGGCTCCCGCCAAGAAGGCCACCAAGACCACCGCGCACGCCACGAAGGCCGAGGCGGGCACCGCAACCAAGGCTGGTCCCGACAAGCCCCGCGCCAAGACCGCAGGCGGCCCCGGTCGCCCCAAGAAGGGCGCGGCTGGCACCGAACTGGAAACCACCGACGAGCTGGAAACGACCGACGACCTCGAGGCCGAGCCCGACGAGGACATCGAGGTCGAGGAAATCGATCTGGCGGACCTCGAGACCGGCGACGACGTGGCCGTGGTGGTGGGCGACGACGAGGACGAGGCCACCCCCGCGAAGGCCGGCGGCAAGGCCGCGCCCGTGAATGCCGTTGCGGAAGACGACATCGCCGAGCCGTCCGAGAAGGACAAGGCCTCCGGCGACTTCGTGTGGGACGAGGAAGAGTCCGAGGCGCTGCGCCAGGCCCGCAAGGACGCCGAACTCACCGCCTCCGCGGACTCGGTCCGTGCGTATCTCAAGCAGATCGGCAAGGTCGCGCTGCTCAACGCCGAGGAAGAGGTCGAGCTCGCCAAGCGCATCGAGGCTGGGCTCTACTGCACCCAGAAGATGACCGAATTCGCCGAAGCCGGCGAGAAGCAGACCACCGCGCAGCGCCGCGACTATCTGTGGATCTGCCGCGACGGCGATCGCGCCAAGAACCACCTGCTCGAGGCCAACCTGCGTCTGGTGGTCTCGCTGGCCAAGCGTTATACCGGCCGCGGCATGGCCTTCCTCGACCTCATCCAGGAAGGCAACCTGGGCCTGATCCGTGCGGTCGAGAAGTTCGACTACACCAAGGGTTACAAGTTCTCGACCTACGCCACGTGGTGGATCCGCCAGGCCATCACCCGCGCGATGGCCGACCAGGCCCGCACCATCCGTATTCCGGTGCACATGGTCGAGGTGATCAACAAGCTCGGCCGCATCCAGCGCGAGCTCCTGCAGGACCTGGGTCGTGAGCCCACGCCTGAAGAGCTGGCCAAGGAAATGGACATCACGCCGGAGAAGGTGCTGGAGATCCAGCAGTACGCGCGTGAGCCGATCTCGCTCGACCAGACCATCGGCGACGAGGGCGACAGCCAACTCGGTGACTTCATCGAGGACTCCGAGGCCGTCGTGGCCGTGGATGCCGTGTCCTTCACCCTGCTGCAGGATCAGCTGCAGTCGGTGCTCGAAACGCTCTCCGAGCGGGAGGCAGGCGTGGTGCGACTGCGGTTCGGCCTCACCGACGGGCAGCCGCGGACGCTCGACGAGATCGGGCAGGTCTACGGCGTGACCCGTGAGCGCATCCGGCAGATCGAGTCGAAGACGATGTCGAAGTTGCG
>JAOPVI010000056.1 GCA_025966225.1 Mycobacterium sp.
GGACGGGCCACCGAATGGTCCTCCCACATGCTTGTTCCACCTCGCAGCTAGCGTTCAACAGGTTATTGGGGTACTGACAGGTAAGTCTAAGGGCCACCTGGGACAGGAGCAGTACCGTAAGGGCAGCCGCGAGGCCGCTGATGAAAGGATTTCACGCCGCGCCCGCAGGCTGTTATCGTCTCACACGCGCGCCGTTAGCTCAGTTGGTAGAGCAGCTGACTCTTAATCAGCGGGTCCGGGGTTCGAAACCCTGACGGCGCACCACCCGAGGACCCTGCTCAGGCAGGGTTTTCGTCGTCTCTGGACCGTTGTGGCTCGTCGCATCGGCCAGTTCACCTTGACGCCATCGCGCTGCATCGTCCATCGAACGTCACAACCTGATGCCCGGTTGAATACCACTCAGGCAATCTGCGAATCTGAATCTTTCCGGCGCGCGCAAATCTGGCAACGGTCACGCGATAGCGCACCGACGTGATAATTAATTATCTTGGATCGTTCCTTGTGCACCCTTCGATGCGCGGAAGTCGATACCAGCGCGACTAACGGCATGGCGGGGGAACCAGGTGCTTTGGTAGCGGAGTTGCGCGAGTCACATGCGTCTCAGCGGTTTCAAGCAGCACAAAGATTGAAATTGCTGATATGATCTTGTTAGCTGGTAGCCCACTCGATGGTCTGCGACCAGCTCACGAGAGGAAATACGAGGTCTAGGCTGATGTCCCCCGCAGGATTACACCGGTCAGCAGTTCCGTCCAGCTTGCCAGCTGGCGAGGACGTAGCTGTGCAACGTGAAGTCGTGGTGTCCAACTGCAGCCGACTCGGCCGCACGGCCAATCCCCCCAGCTTTTCCTTCAGCGATTTCTTCCGCTTCGGTCGCCGCAGCTGATCAACGCCCGTCTACAGACCACCTTCATCGGTAGCCGTCCGAAACCCGGTGTGGTAGACGATGTCCCGTCGGGGTCGTGGCCTGCCGATACATGCCTTCCTTGTAATACACCGTCGAGGACCCGGGGATCAGTGTGCGGACGTTGTACGTCGTCGAGCCATTGACGAACGTCTGCTGAACTCCGTTGAGCCACAACTTGATAGACCCAACGGTGTCCGACTTGGACCATTTGATCTGCATCTTGACGTCGTGCCAGGTCCCTACTGCTAGCGGGACGTCGATGATGGAGAAGGTCTTCAGGTACGCACCCGGCGACGACTGCTGGTGGATGACCAGGGACCAAGAGCCGTTCTTGACGTCCACGTACCAACCGACCGGTGGAGAACCTGTGTTGCTGTCGGCGTGCCACTGGTTGGTCAGTGCCCAACCGAGGTCGGCATGGTTCTGCGGGATGCCGCGTCCGAAATCTTTCCACCGTTCGAGGGCGTGACAGTCATTGACGGGCTCCCACCGGGGTGGAATCCGCCGCCGCGGCACGTGGCGTGACCGAGATGGTGGCGACGACTGCTGCCAATGTGGCGATGGCGGCCACCGAGGCAAGGATGGCGCGAAACCGGACCATGGCGACTCCATCGGGGTGCCACGCATTCAAATACGAGGGTGAAGCGAGCATGGCCCAACCCAAGCGAATAAACAATAGTCCCATCTATCACTTTGATAACAAGATCAAAGTTGCTCCAACTCGTCAATTCATCAGCTCCGAGTTGCGGCGATCACTAAACGTGGTGGTGGAGGCGCCGAACTCTTCATCGCGACGACGGGTCGAGACATCCGATCACAGGTTTGCCCCCGTAGCCGAGGAGGTGTGAGCCGACCCCCTCGGCCGTCGCCCGCGTCCCTCTCGAGTTCGCCACAGCGCGAAGACCAGTAAATTCACGGACTCGAAAGTCATCGGCGTCAAGCTGTCCGGACGGTGCATTTGTGGCAACAGTTCAGTGATAGCGGCTTACGCTTGAGTTAATTTCGTGCTCCGCTTCCGCTTGGCAGCGCCCAGCACGTCGACACGACCGACGGCCAACGATAGATGCGCGGCGGACCCAGGCGAAGCCAACGGTAGCGGAATCGCGCAAGTCACATCGATCTCGCACGTTTCAAGCAGCGCAAATATGGGAATTGCTGCTACGATCCTGTTAGCTGGCAGCCCAGTCGAGCGTTTGGGACCAGCTCACGACGAAGAAATACGAGGTCCAGGCTGATGACGCCGATAGGATCACACCGGTTGACGGTTCCGTCCAGCTTGCCAGGTGGCGAGGACGTAGCTGTGCAACGTAACGTCCTGGTGTCCAACTGCAGCCGGCTCGGCCGCACGGCTAATCCCCCGGGCTTTTCCTTCAGCGACTTCTTCCGGTTCGGTCGCCGTAGCTGACCAACCCCGACGCTTGGTCAGCGACGTCGGAGGCCGCGAACCCAGAGCACCAGCACTACGGTGCCCAGCCCTGCGATCGAGATGATCACCGCGGGCTTCTTGACGAACTGCACGACGCGCGCCTTCGCGTCGTCGACGATCGTGCGCGGATTGGCCCGTTCGGCCAGCGCGTCGACGGTAGATGCCAGCTGATTGCGAGCCACATCGATTTCGCCCTTGATGGTGTCAGGATCCCTGTCCGCCACGTCAGCCCTCCAATTCGCTCGCCGCCTTGCCGCAACTACCCTAGAGCAGCCGAGTGCACCCGCCGACAGAAGGACTCCGCATGCCACCGACCCAACGTCTCGAGGTGGGCGACAAAGCGCCCGCATTCAGCCTGCCCAACGCGGACGGCAAGCCGGTCAAGTTGTCCGACTTCACGGGTCGCAAGGTGGTCGTCTACTTCTACCCGGCCGCCTCCACTCCCGGCTGCACCAAGCAGGCCTGCGACTTCCGCGACAGCCTCGCCCAACTCAACGAGGCCGGGCTAGACGTCATCGGCATCTCTCCCGACAAGCCGGAGAAGCTCGCCAAGTTCCGCGACGCCGAGAGCCTGACGTTCCCGCTGCTGTCCGATCCCGAGCGTTCGGTGCTGACCGCGTGGGGCACGTTCGGCGAGAAGACGATGTACGGCAAGACCGTTCATGGTGTCATCCGGTCGACCTTCGTCGTCGATGAGAAGGGCAAGATCGAGGTCGCGCAGTACAACGTCAAGGCCACCGGGCACGTCGCCAAGCTGCGCCGCGACCTATCCATCTAACGCGCCGAGCGCATCCAGCAGCAGCGCCTCCGAGGTCGCTGCCCGCTCGAGCACACCCAGGTCCAGACTCTCGTTGATGCTATGTGCCTGCGTCGCAGGGTCTTCGACGCCGGTGACGAGAATCTTGGCGTCCGGGAACGCCGCGGCGAACTCCGCGATGAACGGGATGGACCCGCCGACGCCCATGTCGATGGCGTCCGTTCCCCAGCCCTGCCGGAACGAGGCGCGCACGGCGTCGTAGACCGGTCCGGTCGCGTCGATGGCGTACGGCTGGCCGACGTCGCCTGGCGTGACCGTGACATGGGCGCCCCACGGTGCGTGCTCTTCGAGGTGGCGAGTCAGCGCGGCGAGGTGTGCGACTGCGTCCCCGCCGGGCGCGACGCGCATGCTGACCTTCGCCCGAGCCTTGGGGATCAACGTGTTGGACGCCGACGCGATGGGCGTGGTGTCGATGCCGATGACGGTGACCGCCGGTTTGGCCCAAAGCCGTTGCGGCACCGAGCCCGATCCGATTTCCGACACCCCATCGAGCAGCCCGGTGTCCGCGCGGACGCGTTCGGGCGGGTAGTCGACGGTCGCCGCGGTGCTCTCGTGCAGTCCCGCGACGGCGACGTTGCCATCGTCGTCGTGCAGGCTGGCCAGCAGCCGCGCCAACGCACTCAGCGCATCCGGCACCGCACCTCCCCACATTCCGGAGTGCAGGCCGTGGTCGAGCGTGGCCACCTCCACGACACAATCGGCAAGTCCGCGTAGCGACACCGTCAACGACGGGATCTCGGTGCTCCAATTGTCGGAGTCCGCGATCACGATGACGTCGGCGGCAAGAAGGTCCTTGTGGGCAGCAAGCAGTGCGCCAAGCGAAGGTGAGCCGGACTCCTCCTCGCCCTCCACGAACACCGTCACCCCGACCGGCGGTTGTCCGCCATGAGCCCGGAATGCGGCCAAATGCGTTGCGATCCCGGCCTTGTCGTCGGCACTGCCGCGGCCGTAGAGCCGGCCGTCGCGCTCGGTGGGTTCAAACGGCGGCGACGCCCACTGGGCGGCGTCGCCTTCTGGCTGCACGTCGTGATGGGCGTACAGAAGCACTGTCGGTGCGCCCGGCGGTGCGGGATGACGGGCGATGACGGCAGGTGCCCCGCCCTCGCTGACGGTACGGACGTCGGGGAAGCCCGCGTCCGACAACAGCTTTGCCACCGCTTCGGCGCTGCGATGCACCTCGGGGCGACGGGCCGGGTCGGCCCACACCGACTCGATGCGGACGAGGTCCTCGAGATCGGAACGCACCGATGGCAACACGGCTTGGACACGGGCGACGAGATCACTCACGCGAACGAGGCTAGTCCCTCGCCGCCGCACGCGAACGTGCGCAAAGTAGCGAACTCCCGCGGCGTGTCGCCCTCAGACACGCACGCTCGCGGAAGAGAAGGCTAGTCGGCGGACTCCAGGATGGCCACCGCCGCCGCGGTTTCCCCCTCGTGCGTCAGCGACACGTGGATCGTGACGTCCTTCAGGTGTTCGGCGATGTCACCGGACAGCCTCACCTTCGGCCTACCCCACATGTCCGTGACCACCTCGATGTCACGGTGGATGCCCTCGGGCAGCACGGGCCGCCTGGAGAACCGCGAGCCCGACCACGCCTTGATCACGGCCTCCTTGGCCGCCCACCGCGCCGCGAGATGACGCGCCGCCGACGAACTCTTGTCCGCAGCGTCGCGCCGCTCGCCAGGGGTGAAGGTCTCGGCGAACACCGTCCCCGGCTGGTCCACCTGTTCGGCGAACTCCGGAATCGAAACCAGGTCGATGCCAACCCCGACTATGCCCATGGAAGGAAAGCTAGCTCATCCCACGTGCGAGCCTCGCATTCCGTCATCGCAACCCTCTGCTCATCGCAACACTCTGCTCTTCGCGCAAGCGCTCATCGCCCGTACCAACCGTCCTCGCCGAGCCGAGCCTCCGGATCGAGCAACATCCGAGCCTCCTGCGGCTTCTCCGGCGACTCGTGGTCGAAGCGCCGGTCGGCAGGCTTCTCGTACAGCGACGGTCCACCCGCGATGGCCGACGCCAGCCTGCGCTGACCTTCCAGCACCCTGGCGTTGGACCGGCGCTGGTAGTCCTCGCGCTGCTCAGGATCCAGCGCGGCCAGGAAGGCCTGTGGGTGCACCAGTGCAACCAGTCCCGACACGTGCCCGAAGCCCAGGCTGGTGACCAGCCCCGCCTTCAGCGGGAACGCCTCACCCAGGTGCAAGGTCTCCCGCACCCACACGAAGTGGGTGGCCGAGGCCAGTTCGTCGTCGACGCAGTCCAGACTCCGATTCGGCGGGATCACCCCGTCGCGCAGCACCTGGCACAGCCCCATCATCTGGAAGGCCGCCGCGCCACCCTTGCTGTGACCCGTCAGGCTCTTCTGGCTGACGATGAACAGCGGCGCACCCGCCGAGCGGCCCATCGAAGCGGCGAGCCGCTCGTGGAGCTCGGTCTCGTTGGGATCGTTGGCCAGCGTCGAGGTGTCGTGCTTGGAGATCACGGCGATGTCGTCGGCTCCGACGCCGAGCTTGGCCAACGACTTGGCCAGTTGCGATTCGCGGCCACCACGGCCCGCAGCGAGCGCGCCGAGGCCAGGTGCCGGGATCGAGGTGTGGACGCCGTCGCCGAACGAGGACACGTACGCGACCACCGACAGCACGGGCAAGCCCATCCGCAGCGCGAGATCGCCCCGCGCCAGCAGGATCGTGCCGCCACCCTGACCCTCGACGAAGCCCAGCCTGCGCCGGTCGTTGGCACGCGAGAACTTCGAGTCGCTGATGCCCTTGGCACGCATCGTCTCGGTGTCCGCCGTCGCCGCCATGTCACCGAAGCCGATGATCGCCTCGAGCGTCAAGTCGTCGTACCCGCCAGCGACCACGAACTCGGCCTTGCCGAGCCGGATCTTGTCGACCCCCTCCTCGACCGAGATAGCGGCGGTGGCGCACGCGCCCACCGGGTGGATCATCGCGCCGTAGCTGCCGACGTAGGACTGCACGACGTGGCCTGCCGTGACGTTCGGCAGCACCTCCTGCAGGATGTCGTTCGGCTTGTTCTGGCCGAGCAGGTTGCCGTGATACATCTTCTGCATCGACGTCATCCCACCCATGCCGGTGCCCTGCGTGCTGGCCACCAGGCTGGGATGCACCCAACGCATCAGTTCGTTGGGGGTGAAGCCCGCGGACAGGAACGCGTCGACGGTGGTGACCAGGTTCCACAGCGCCACCCGGTCAATGGAATTCATCATGTCCTGGCTGACGCCATACACCGTCGGATCGAACCCGGTGGGAATCTGAGCGCCGACCGTCCGAGACAGCTTCACCTTGCGCGGCACGCGAATCTCCGTACCCGCCTTGCGGATGACCTGCCAGTCACCGCTGTCGGGCGCCGGAGAGATCACGGTGTGCTCGGGGTCGAATTCCACGAATGCTCGGGCGTCTGCCTCGGAGGACACCACGAAGGTGAAGTCCTTGTCCAGGAAGACCGAAACCAGCAGCGGCGCTGCATGATCCGCGCCGATCGCGCCGTCGTCGACCAACTGGCGGATGCCGACCCGTTCGACCACGACATCGTGGTAACGCTCGACCAATTCGCCTTCGTCGACGAGGTCACCGCTTTGCGTGTCGTACCAACCCGGCTTGGGATCGTCCTCCCACTTGACGAGCCCGGTGGTCCACGCCAGTTCGAGCACGCCTGCGGCCGAGAGCTCGCCCGAGACCTCCATCTCGAAACGGGTGCGCGACGAGCCGTAGGGACCCAATTCGGCGCCACCGACGATGACGACCAGGTCGGCGGGGTCGACGTCGAGGTCGGCCCACTCCGGTGGCGGCGCAGAGGCATACCCGCGGGGCGGCGACGGCAGGGCGGCGACGGTACCGAGGTCTTCGCCGTCTTCGTCGTCACTGACCTCGGAAACCATTTCCTCGCGGGCCTTCGCAGCCAACTCGGCCATGTCGAGGTCGATCTCGCCCAACCCACCGGTGAGGTCCGCCTGCAGCGGCTCACGGGCCGCGGCCACCTTGGACTCGACGTCGCACAGGCCCAGCAGCATCGACGCCATCTGATCCGTCGAGTAGGTGATCACGCCGGCCTCTTCGACCGCGCCGACGATGGCGTCGTTGTGACCCATCAGGCCCGTGCCCTTGGTCCACCCGATCAACGCGTGAGCCAACGAAACTCGTTGCGCCCACGACGACTCCGCCTTCCAGCGGGAGACGACGGCGTCGAGCGCCGCCTTCGCCTCGCCGTACGCACCGTCACCGCCGAACATGCCGCGGTTCGGTGAGCCGGGCAGTACCACGTGCAGACGCGACGCGATGTCGCGCTCGGAGCCCAGGTGCGACAGCCCGCCGATGAGCCGTTGCACGGCCCACAGCAGCACCTTCATCTCCATCTCGGCGCGTGCACCGGCCTCGGACAGGTCGCCTGCCACCCGGGGTGCCGCAAACGGGAACAGCAGCGTCGGCGTCAGCGCATCCTTGAGGTGAATAGACTGCGGCCCAAGGCTTTCCGACTGCTCATTGCCGACCCAAGAGACCAGCGCATCGATGTCGGAGTACGACGCCATATTGGCAGGCAACGTCCACAGCTGGGCGCCGAACCGGGCGTTGTCCCGATAGAGCCCGCGGTAGAACGCCAGCCGATCGTCGTCGAGCTTGGACGTCGTGGCGATGACGGTCGCGCCGCCGTTGAGCAGCTTCGCGACGACCGATGCTGCGATCGAGCCCTTGGAGGCACCGGTGACCACGGCGATCTCGTTGGCGTAGAAGCCCTTATCGGGATTCTCTGCTCCTGCAGCGGCCCGGCCGTAGAGCGAGCCGTGGATGTTGCGACCAGCGGCCAAGGCCTTGCCCTGCCACCAGCTGGCCTGCGCCGCCACGATGTGCCCGGCCCCCTCGAAACGTTCCGAGAGCGTGGGCCAGTCCGTGTCGATGTCGCCTTCGCTCATCAGCCACAGCCGCGCGAGATCCTCGCGGGCGCTGGCCCAGCGATCGTCGAACAGCACCGCCTTGCGGCCGTCGAACACCGGGGCCACCAGACGCGGCCAGTCCGAACCCAGTTCAGCCGCGATGAGGTCGATGAGCTCGGCGTCGTTCACCGACTCGGGGGCGCTGACCTGATTGTCAAGGCCCAGGTGGCCCAGAATCATCCGGGCGGTCGACGCCAACACGCCATCCCGGCCCGTCACCTGCTCGGCGAACTCGGTCAGCGCGGCGGAGTCCACGACTCCGCCTGCGGCCGCGCCGGACGACGGCAACGACGCCGCGATGCCCTTGCGGGCCGCGACCGCCGCGACGGCCGCGTCCACGACCTTGTCGACGGAGGCGGCATCGGCCAGCGCACCGTCATGCAGGCCGCCGAGTGCTCCACCGCGCACGCTGGTGCCCTCACGGGTGCCGAGCGCGACCTCGATGGTGACGTGCTTGACCCAGCCGTCGCCGAGCTCCCACGTCTTCTTGACGCGTTCGGCGATGGCCGCGGGCCGCTTTCCTGACGGGCCAAGCACCGTGCGCAACTGATCGTTGACCGCATCGGAAAGCACTGGGCCGTATGGCTTGTAGGTACGGGCCAGCTTGGTCACCTGATTCTTCAGCCCGGCCAGGTCGGCTTCGGCCGCACCGTCGATGGCTCCGAGGTTCAGCTCGGACCCAAGGTCGACCAACAGCTGGTTGCGTCGCGAGGACGCGCCGTCGGTGATGGATTCGATGGAATCCAGCAGCTCGATCTGGTCGATGCGCATCTTCGCCGACAGCGCGATGAGCGACAGGGTCGCATCGGACGCGTCGAACACGATGTCATCCGGGCGAGGCCCGCCCGACGGGGCCGCGGGAGCCACCGGGGCCGCGGGAGCAGCCTCGGCCTGCGCCGCATCGGCGACGGGAGCGGAGGCGTCCATCGAGTCCTCCTCGGCATCCGGCTCGGGGTCGGTGTCAGTGGCGAACAGCACCGCGGCGTCACGCTCGGTGTTCAGCACTTCGGTTGTGTTGTGCGAATACTCGGGCAGTTTCAGCGTGTTGGTGGCCAATCCGGCGACCGTCGGCGCGTTCTTCACGCCGATCTCGACGAACCGCTCGATGCCGATTCCGCCAGCGGCCTCCTCGATGAACAGCAGATCCTGGGTCTCGATCCAGCGCACCGGGCTGGCGAACTGCCAGGCGAGCAACTCGATCACGATCTTGCGACACAGTTCGCGCGGCTTCTCGTTCAGCCACGTGTCGTAGTCGGCGAGAATCTCGTCGAGCGGCTCGGCGGGGACCAGGTCCCGGATCTCCTGGATGAAGTCGCGATCCAGGGTGAACGGCCGTGGCACCAGATTGGGGATGTACTTGCCGACGAGCAGCGCGGGATCCGCGTCGCGTGGCATGACGCGCTCCAGCGACCGACGGAAGTCGGCGACGCCGACACGCAGCACCTCCGAGTGGAATGGCACGTCGATACCGGGCACCAGAATGAACGAGCGCTTACCGCCAGATATCTCGCGACGGCGGTCCACCTCCTCCTCGAGTGCCTCCAACCCGCGCACCGTGCCCGCGATCGCGTACTGCGAACCACGCAGGTTGAAGTTGACGATCTGCAGGAATTCTCCTGTGCGCTCGGCGACCTCGGCCACGAAGGCGGTGACGTCGTTGTCGTCGAGGTCGATCTGGGACGGGCGGATGGCGGCCAACCGATAGTTGGAGCGGCCGTGTTCGTCGCGCGGCACGATGTCGTGCATCTTGCTGCCGCGGTGGAACACCACCTCGAGCAACGCCTCGAGCGGATACACGCCGGACACGCATGCCAGCGCGGTGTACTCGCCGACGGAGTGCCCACAGGCCATCGCACCCTCCACGAACGCACCCTGCTCGCGCATCTCGGCCACCTGGGCGGCCGCGACGGTCGCCATCGCGACCTGGGTGAACTGCGTGAGGTACAGCACGCCCTCGGGGTGCTGGTAGTGCACGCCGTTGGCGATGAGGCTCGTCGGGTTGTCCCGCACCACGTGCAGGACCGAGAAGCCGAGCGTGTCACGGGTGAACTTGTCGGCGGCGTCCCACACCTTGCGGGCCGCCTTCGACCGAGCCCTGACGTCCATGCCCATGCCCTTGGACTGAATGCCCTGGCCTGGGAAGGCGTAGACCGTCTTGGGCGCGGCCAGCTGCGCGGTGGCCGACATGACCAATTCGTTGTCGACCTTTGCGGTGACCTCGATGATCTCGGCGCCGCGGTCGATGCCTACGCGGTCGACCCGGAAGTCGATGTCATCGCCCGGCATCACCATGCCGAGGAAGCGCGACGTCCAACCGACCAGCCTGGCGGGCGGAGTGGCCTGTCCGTCGGTGGCAGTCACCACGTGTTGCGCCGCGGCCGACAACCACATGCCGTGCAAGATGGGCGATTTCAGGCCGGCGAGCAGCGCGGCCGCCCGGTCGGTGTGGATCGGGTTGTGGTCACCGGAGACCACCGCGAACGCGCTCATGTCGGTGGGCGCCGCGACGGTGGCCTCACGGCGCCGCCTGCGCGGCGTGTCGGTGGCGTTGTCGGTGATCGCACCGCCGGCCTTGGGCGGATCGGTCAGCTCGGCGGCGCCGGTGCGGCCGCGGATCGCGAACCGCTCCTGGAGGACGGCCAATTCGGCGCCCTCCGCGTCGCGGATCGACACCGTCACAGGGACGACGCGGCCGACCTCGGTGTCGATCGCAGCCGAAGCCGTTGCGGTGACGGTCAATTCGACCTTCGATTTGGGCATCGGTGCCAGCAGGTGCGCGGCGTGGTCGAGGTGGACCAGGCTCAACAATCCCTCGACCACCGGGAAGCCCGCGTCCGTCACGGCGGACCCGATCACCGCGAAGACCGCGGGCCAGCAACGACCGACCAAAGCATCGGGCACCAGGGTGAGCCCCGGCGCGAGCGGCGCACCGAACGTGGCCGTGACGCCGGTGTGGTCGGCGACTTCCTCGGGGTCCCACGAGACGGTGACGGTGGTGCTGTCATCGGCCACCGTGTCTGATTCCCCGGTCGCTCCGCTCCTGCCCACCGGTGGAAGCGCCTCCGGCCCATCGACATTGGCTGCGATCGCCAACACGGACCGCATGGCGGCCGACGCGTCCTCGGTGGTCACGACGGGCATGCCGCCGTCGACCGTGCACTCCGGCAGCGTGAACTTGATGGTGATCCAGATGTCCGATAAAGGGACGCTCAGGTTGACGTTGCCGCCGTCGAGCTCCAGCCGTGCCCCCGTGGACGGGTGCGTGGCCGTAGTCGATTCCCCGGTCGCTCCGCTCCTGCCCTCCGGAACCCGATTCTCGTGCACCTGCCACTCCTTGGGCTCACCAATGCGGTGGACCGGGTTGATGGCGGTGCGGCCGGCCCACAGCACGTCGGGCGAGTCGAGCACCACGGCGAGCGGACCGGTGACGTCGGCTCGGGCCTGCCTGCGTGACACCACGGGCACGGGTTGTGCACCGCTCGCCAGCAGGTCGTCGATCGACGCCTGTTCGAACCGGTCGAGCAATTCGCCGACGGGCTCGTCGACGCGAGTGATGCCCACGACGGCCTCCGTGCCAGGGATGATGCATACCTGGTCTGCGGTGTAGCGCGCATCGTGCGCCTGCCACAGCGAGTCACTGCGCCACCAGCGCCGAACGTCCTTGTCGATGACCGGCACGAAGTTCACCGGCTTGCCCAACGTCTTGCAGAGGGTCACGAAGAACGGCACGTCGGCCGGATGCAGCTTGACGTCCTCGGCGTCGGGATAGCGTGAGAGCAGCGCTTGGATGGCCTCCTGCGGATCCTCCAGCAGCGCTTCACCTTCGGCGTCGACCGTGTACAACGTCTGAATCCGACCGGAGTCCTGCGGATGCAAGCGGGCCTCGGCGCGCTTCAACATCTCCTCGAACCTGTCGCGCCAGGTGTCGGCCAGCCACGGGCTGCCCGGTGCGGCGGTGTCGGCGGTGCTGTCACCGTCACCGATCGCCAGTTCGACGTAGCGCTGCAGCCACTGCAGGTACGTCATGTCTGCGATGTCGCCGAAGTACGGCTTGGCGGTGTCGGCCATCGCGGCGATGATCTCGTCGCGTCGTTCGGCGACCGCGTCGCCGTCACCGGCGACCTCGTCGAGCAGCCGGCCGCAGCGCGACGCGGAGTTGTCGATCTCGTGGATGTCGGCGCCGAGCTGGCTGCGGCTGGAAGCCATGCCGCCCTGGGCCTTTCCGGCGCCGATCCACTGATCGGTGCCGTTGGTCTCGACCAGAAGCTGCTTGACCGCGGGCGACGTGGTCGACTCCAGGGCGGCCATCGCCGCGGTGCCGACCAGGATGCCGTCGACCGGCATGATCGGGAAGCCGTAGCGCTCCGCCCACCGACCGGACAGGTATTCCG
>JAOPVI010000107.1 GCA_025966225.1 Mycobacterium sp.
GCGGCCGCCGCCGCCCTGGTCCAACTGGTGAGTGCGCGCCGGCTGCCTTCACTCTTGGTCGAGAAGCTCAACGGGGTCGCCGTGCTCGCCCCCAACCCGGACGATCAGAGCGCTGCAGTGCAGGACGCATTGACGGAAGCTGGGTTCGCGCGAACACCGCGCGGGCTGCGCCTGCGCTGAGCTTGGGGCCAGGTCGATTTCGCTCTTTGCCCGCTCGAGGTGAGTTGTGCCGACGAATAGGCTTCAATGGATTGTTGTTGCAGGTTGTTGACCCAGACCCCGTCGCGGCCCAGTGCTCAGTTGCTCATCGCCAACCGATTCGAGGTGTCCGGCCGGGGTCCAAGCGCATCCAGGAGTCGCGCATGGCGCTGAAGACGGACATCCGCGGAATGGTCCACGTCTACCCGGACTACTTCGTCGTGGGCCGCGAGAAGGTCCGCGAATACGCCAGAGCCGTCAAATCCGAGGATCCCGCCAATTACGATGAGCAGCCCGCCGCCGAGCTCGGCCACCCGAATCTGCTGGCGCCGTTGACGTTCACCTCGGTGTACGCGCTGCTCGTCCAACAGGACTTCTTCCGACACGTCGACGTAGGCATCGAAACGATGAACATCGTGCAGGTCGATCAGCGCTTCGTCTATCACAAGCCCATCCACGCCGGCGACAAGCTGTGGGCCCGCGTGGAGATTCACTCGGTCGACGAGCGCTTCGGCGCCGACATCGTCGTGACGAGGAACGTCTGCACCGACGAGCACGGCGACCTCGTCCTCGAGGCGTTCACCACGCTGATTGGTCAGCAGGCCAAGACGACGGTGACGCTGGGGAGCTTGCAGCGCGACTCCTGGAGATGGCAAAAATGACAAAAGTTGGTCCGCGGAACGCCATACTGACGCCATGGTCTCGCTCATCGTGCATGCACTTCTCGGCATCGGCGTCATCGTCTGGATCGTCCGGGCCAACCCGCAGGTCTTCGCCCGGCCCGAGGGCGGTCCGGCCTTCTCGACGCTGGAGGTCGTCTACTACGTAATCGGCGTCGCGTCGATCGGGCTCGGGTACTACTTCAACCACCAGTTCGTCGAGCAGTACGCGGTCGAGGGCGGCAACCCAATCTGGGGGCCAGGCAGCTGGCAGCAGTTCATCAAGCTGGGCTACGCAAACCCCGCGGCCGCCTCGGCCAGCCAGGACTACACGATCATCAACGTGATCCTGCTTCCGTTGTTCACGATCGTCGACGGACGCAGGCGCGGCATCCGGCGCCCGTGGCTGTTCTTCGTTGCCAGCCTGTTCACCAGTTGCGCGTTCGCGTACGCCTTCTACTTTGCGGTCATCGAACGCCAGCGCCGCCACGAGAAGGCGGCCAAGGCCCTCGACGCGATCCCCACGGGCTCCTAACCGGGACCGCAACAGACCTGCCTACAGTGCAGGGCATGGCGTTGCGCACGGCCCTGACCGACATGCTCGGCATCGAGCATCCGATCGTGCTGGCCCCCATGGGCGGCGTGGCGGGCGGCGCGCTGACCGCCGCCGTCTCGGAGGGCGGGGGCTTCGGCATGATCGGCGGCGGCCGCGGCGCCATCCAATGGCTGGAGCGTGAGTGCGCCCTGGCCCGGGCCAGCACCGAAAAGCCTTGGGGCGTAGGCCTGTTGTCGTGGGCGGTGCACCGGTCTGCCCTCGACTGGGTGATCGCGCAGGAACCGGCGGCGATCATGCTTTCGTTCGGTGATCCCACGCCGTTCGCGGATGCGGTCCTATCCGCGGGCATCACGCTGATGGTCCAGGTGACCACCCTGCCGGATGCGCGCAGGGCGCTCGACGTGGGCGCCGACGTCGTCGTCGCACAGGGCGCCGAGGCGGGTGGCCACGGCGAGGGCCGCGCCACGCTACCGTTCGTCCCCGCGGTGGTCGACGCGGCCCACGGCACGCCGGTGCTGGCCGCCGGCGGAATCGCCGATGGGCGCGGACTCGCTGCGGCGCTGGTGCTCGGGGCCGCGGGCGCGCTGGTGGGCACGCGTTTCGAGGCAACCATGGAGGCCATGCTCAGCGCGGAGGAGCTCAAGGCGATCGTGGCGGCCACCGCAGCCGACACCACCCGCGACAGGGTGCTCGACCTCGCCGCAGACTCGGATTGGCCTGCCCGGTTCACGGCACGAACACTGCGCAATCGGTTCACCGAAACCTGGCACGACCACGAGGACGGGCTGCTGGTGGATGCCGACGCCAAGGCCGAGTTCCGCGATGGGGTGGCGCGCGGCGACCTCGACTACGTGCCCATCTGGGCAGGTGAGGCCGTCGACCTGATCACCGAGTTGGACACTGCGTCCGTCGTCGTCACGAGGATCGCCGACGAAGCCGCGCAAGCCATCGCCGCCGCGCATGCGGTGACCCGCTCGGGAACACCGTCTGCCTGACCCGCGTTGCACGACGTCATGACCGACGACCTGATAGTTGAGCACATCGCCCGAGTGAGGCCGTCAGCAACCGTACTTTCGGCGGCGACTCAGCGAGCGGGCATGGGGTGGGACCGGTAGAACTCGACGTGGCGCTCAGCGGCCGCCGCCCAGGTCAACGACTCTGCCAGTGCACGTCCGCCAGCGTCGGGCCGCGCTCCGAGCACCGCGTCGGTCAGCGCCGCGGCGAACGTCTCGGGCGTCGCCGCGTAGCTGACCGTGTCACCAAATACCTCGCGGAGCACCGGTAGGTCGCGCGTGACGACGGGACGGCCCGCGGCGAGCGCCTCCATGGCGGCCAGCCCGAACCCCTCCTTGGTCGACGGGAACGCAAACGCCGCCGACGCAGCGACCAGGCTGGGTAGCTCCGCGTCCTCGACCGCGCCCAAGATGATCGGTGCGACGTCGAGCTCGACGCATCGGCGCTCGAATGCAGCGCGGTACTCGCGATAGTCGAACAGCGTTTCCCCACCCGCAATCACCAACCGCACGTCGGGAACTCGTTGCCGCACGAGGTGATACGACTCGACCAGGTCGAGCGTGCCCTTGCGTGGCTCGATGCCACCGACGGCAAGCACGTAGCGTCCGAGCTGGTCTTGCCAGCTGTCCCGCGCGGCGCGTGCAGTGGGTTCGTCGGCGGCGGCGGCGATGAACCTTTGCGCACGAACACCATTCGGGATGACGGTGGGGTTCAGTCCCCAACCTTCGGCCACCTCGGCGGCTACCGCTGCGGACACGCATATCCGGGCATACGGGTCGACGATCGCGCGCTCGTGGCACTCGGCCAGCACGGGTGTCGTGAACTCGTCGAGGTGATGGATGGTGCGGATGCACGTGCCGACCGCATTGGCGCTGATGCAATCCTGGGCGTGCACGATGTCATAGTCGGCGGGGGTGAACGCGCTCCGCATCAGGTCGATCGACCGGACGATGCGGTCGGTCATCGACTCCTCGCCACGGTCGGGGAAGTCGATCAGTCGCAGGCCCACTCGCGGATCCACGTCCCGGAAGAAGCCCCGGTCCCCGTGGCGGGCCAACGACCACACCGTCACGTCGACACCCGAGGCCGCGAGCGCCTCCGCGAGGTTCAGCGTGTGCACGACCCCACCGCGGGGCTTGGTCGAATAGGTCAGCAGCGCGACGCGCACGGTCAGTTCCTCGGATGAGCGCTTGCGCGAAGACCAGTCGGCCCCAGCCGCGTGTCGTATACGTCGATCCGGCGCTCGGCCAGGTGGTTCAACACCATTCTGGCGCGGGCAATCTCGGCTTCGGTGTCGATCGTGACCTTGGCCATGCCGCCCTTCGAGCCGGTGCTGACAAGGACGTCACCGCCTGGCCCCACCACCTTCGCCTGACCCAGAAACCGCAGCGAGCCCATCACCCCGGTCTGGTTCGACGACACCACCACCACCTGGTTCTCGGCGGCGCGGGCGCAGTCGTACAGGTCGAAGAGCCGCGACTGCCGGTCGGCGGGCAACCGCGAGGCCCGGTCGGTCACGCTGGCCGGCCACGCCGAGAGCGCAGCGATGACTTGCGCGTCGTCGAGGGCCAGCGCGCGGGCGGACTCGGGAAACGTCTTGTCGTAGTCGATCAGCATGCCGAGCCGACCCACAGGAGTGTCGAATGCCGCGAACGCATCACCGGCAAGGTAGGCCAATCCTTCGCCGGCCGGTTGGTGCACCTTGCGATGCGTTCCGAGCACCCCGTCACCCGATACACAGATCGCCGAGTTGTACCGGCCCACACCCGCCGCTTCGGCGTAGCCCACGCATACGGTCATCGGTCCTGCGGCCGCGATCACCGCCGCGATTTCAGGCCCGTCGGGATCCAACGCAGGTGGTGGGTCGTGCGGGTCGGGGGCGAATAGATCGCCGATGTAGCCGCCCAGGCATGCGTCGGGAAACACCAGCAACTCGACGCCGTCACGTGCGGCCGAGTCGATGATGCCGACGACCTTCGCCACGCCGCGGTCGACGTCGCGACCGAAGTTCCCGGCGATGGCGCCCATCGTCACCATTGTCATTCCCCGGTCGCTCCGCTGGAGTCGCGCTTGCGTGGACTGCCCACCGCAGCCAAGTTAGGCTCTTCCCAGGCCGGTCACGTGCGGCGCGACGGCCGTCGTCGTGACGCCGTCGGGCCAGCGCAGCCGAACGCCCGGACCGGCCGTCAGCCGTCCGCACGCCGCGGTGGCCACCC
>JAOPVI010000108.1 GCA_025966225.1 Mycobacterium sp.
GCCAACGGATCTCCGCTACTAGTCGCCCGCACCAGCGATGGCGACTTCGCCACTAGCGACATCGCCGCGATCGCCGACTGGGTCGAAGACTTCCGGGTGCTCGAGGATGGTGACGTCGTCGACCTCACCGGCACCGGCCGATGGCGAAACCGAGGGCACGACGTGGCGCCAGACGTCACGATTCGCTGCACCACCCGGGCCCACGATGGCGACCTGAACGGCTACACGGACTACATGGCCAAGGAGATCGACCAACAGGCCGAGGTAGTTGCTCGTTTGCTCGACGAGATGGGTGGCGGAATCGCCGACGGATCACTTTGGGCCGGACTCGGTTTGATGCCGTTCGACCGTCTACAGGTGATCGGCTGCGGGACGTCTCTGAACGCGGGTCAGGTGATCGGGCGACTGGCACGCCGTGTGGGCGGAGTGCCCGTGACGATCAGTGTCGGCAGCGAAGTCGGTGACGAGGTCGTGGAACCACACACGTTGTGCCTCGCGATCAGCCAGTCCGGTGAGACGGCTGACGTCTTGCAAGCCGTTCAGAGGCGCTGGCCGGACAATGCGCAACTCATTGCGCTTACCAACAACGCGCACTCGACCCTGGCTCGACGGGTGGACGCCGTGGTGCCGTGTGGGGCCGGCGTAGAGGTCGGTGTCGCAGCCACGAAAACCTTTGTGTGCCAGATCGTTGCGGGCATCGCAGTGATGATCTCGGCGCTCGTCTCCAGGCGCAGACTGTCTGTGACTGAAGCCGGCCTACTCGTCGACCAGCTTCGACGGCTTCCGGATCAGCTGTCAGCGGCGAACACGATCGCCAAGTGCGTGGTGCCGCAAATCGCGGAACAGTACGCGACTGCAGGGGGGTTCGTCTTCATCGCGAGAGGGTCCGGTCTTCCGTACGCCGCCGAGGGCGCCCTGAAGTTGAAGGAGCTTGCGTACCGATGGGCGGAGCACTATCCCGCAGGTGAGCTCAAACATGGTCCGCTGGCTCTGATCACATCGGGCACACCCGTGGTGGTCGTCGACAATGCCGACCCGAAATTGGCCGCAAACGTGGCCGAAATACGCGCCCGGGGAGGCCATGTCATCAGCATCGGCGGGGTGGGCGCCACGGTGCCCGCAGTAGAGAGTCTGGACGCTCCGTGGGGACCGCTCGCGGCAACGGTGCCGCTGCAAATCCTGGCGCGGACGCTCGCGCTCAGTCTGGGGCGGGATGTCGACAAACCCCGCAACCTCGCCAAGTCAGTCACGGTCGAGTAGTCGAATGAACCGGCAGAAGGGAACGGCCCTACATGATGCGAATCTTCGTGGCAGCAGGGGAACTTCCATGAGGATCGCGGTGAACGGAGCCGGTTACCTAATCGGCTATACGGACTACAGGGGAGCCCGGGGGGTGTGGGCATGGACCAATCGAACGTGACACAGATTTCGCAGCCACTGAGCGTCGTACCGTCGCGCGTGGAGGAAGTGATCGAGGCGGCGTCCAGACGGATCGTGACCGAGGTGACGCGGATACATCCCGACTCGCCGCAGGTGGGCCGCATCGATATGCCCACGTTGAGTTCGCCGACGGCAGTCGCGGGGCGGTCGCGATGGGAACGAGGATACGCGCGCAATGTCCGGATCACGGACAGTGGCGTGGTCGTCGGCGCCGTACTTCTGGCGCAATACGTCCGGTTCGGCAGCACTCCTGCCGCGGACGGCCTGACTAGCCAGTACGAGACAGCCTGCTCGGTTGCCCTTGTCGCGATCTGGCTGTCCGCCCTGGCCGGGATTCGGGCACGGTCGCCGAAGTATCTCGGCGCCGGGATCGAGGAGTACCGGCGCGTCGTGGCCGCCTCCTTCTGGACTTTCGGTGCGGTGGCCATCTGCCAGCTGCTCATGAAGCTCGAGCTCTCACGGGGCTACCTCGCTGTAGCACTACCCGTGGGTGTCATCGGACTGGTTCTGACGCGATGGAGGTGGCGCAGACACGTTGCGTGCCAGCGCGCGAAGGGCGCATATCAAACCGCGGTGCTGGCGATCGGCGACAGGGGCGGAGTAATTGAGCTCGCGAACGAACTGACTGACGATCCCAATAACGGATACCGCGTGGTCGGGATTGCGATACCGGGCTATGGCCCCCCAGGCGATGAGTACCTCACCATCAACAACCAGCAGATTCCGATCGTCGGTGGTGAATGTCATGTATTTCAAGCGATCCGAAGCTGCGGAGCTGACACAGTCGCAATCGCCGGAACAGAGCACTTCGGAGTCAAGGGGATCAGACGGCTTATCTGGGACCTCGAACCGATGGACGTCGAACTCATGGTGTCGCCCGGTGTCATGGACGTCGCCCGCTCGCGGTTGGCCATGCGGCCGATCGCAGGACTGCCACTGCTCTGCATCGACAAACCGCAGTACCAGGGTGCGAAGAGATTGCAGAAGCGGACGTTCGACTTCTGCTTCGCGTTGGCGGCTCTCACGGCGGTGTCACCGCTCCTTTTAGTCACCGCCCTGGCGATCAAGCTGACGAGCAAGGGGCCGGTCTTCTACCGGTCGGAACGCATCGGGATCAATGGCAGAGCGTTCTCGATGCTGAAGTTCCGCACCATGGTGGAGGACGCGGACAAGGATCTGCAGCAACTGCTCAGCGTGAATGAGAGCGATGGTCTGCTGTTCAAGATCAGAGACGATCCGCGGATCACGCCACTCGGTCGGGTGTTGCGTCGCTACAGCATCGACGAGCTGCCGCAGTTCATCAATGTGGTCCGCCGGGACATGAGCATCGTGGGTCCTCGTCCGCCCCTGAGGCGCGAGGTCGAACACTACGACGACGATGTGCAGCGCAGGTTGCTCGTCAAGCCGGGCGTGACGGGGCTGTGGCAGGTGAGCGGGCGATCTGATCTGCCATGGGACAAGGGTGTCCGCCTCGACCTCTCATACGTCGATAACTGGTCGATGGTCGGGGACATCCTGATCGTCGGGAAGACACTGCAAGCCGTGCTGCGACGCACCGGTGCTTACTGAGGGCCTACCGGCCAGAAATAGGAGACAACCATCATGCGAGCACTGGTCACCGGCGCCGCCGGTTTCATCGGTTCGACATTGGTCGACCGACTGCTAAACGAAGGCCACAATGTCATTGCACTGGACAACCTGAGTACCGGGGTCCTCGCGAACCTCGACGAGGCGCATCACGCCCATCGATTGAACCGACAACGGTTCATGTTCGTACAAAACGATATTCAGGCGCCGGAGCTGAGCGACATTGTCGCGGGATGCAACCCGGATATCATCTTTCATCTTGCCGCGCAGGTGAATCTGCGTGCCTCGGTCAGTGATCCGCAGTTCGACGCTCGGAATAATGTCCTCGGCACGATCAACGTGCTCGAATCCGCAAGGCGCTCGGACGTCCGACGGATTGTCTACGCTGCCTCCGGTGGGTCACGGTACGGGAGCCCGAGTTCCCTGCCCGCCGATGAAACTGTCCAGACCGACCCAATCTCACCGTACGCAGTTGCCAAATTGGCCGGCGAGCTGTACCTGCGAGCCTACGCGGAGATGTACGGCATCTCACCGATCTGCCTGGCCTTGGCCAATGTCTATGGGCCACGCCAGAATCCGCACGGAGAAGCCGGTGTCATCACAGTCTTCGGGCGTGCGATGATCACAGACAGCTCCGCGATGGTCTTCGGCGACGGTTCTGCCGCCCGTGATTACGTGTACGTCGACGATGTCGTCGAAGCGTTCATGCGTGCAGCTCACACTCCTGACGGCACCATCGGCACATACAACATCGGCACGGGACGACAAACCACGGTCATCGAGGTGCACCGGTTGATTGCCGAGATCCTTGGAAACTCATCCCCGCCGTGCTTCGCGGAGGCGCGCAACGGTGAGTTGCAGGCGATTGCTCTGGACGCAACGAAGGCGCTGACCGAACTTGGGTGGACTCCTAGAGTCGCCCTCTCCGACGGAATCGAACGCACGATTCAGTGGCTGCGCACCGCCCTGGAACCCGAGTCTGTCGAGTTGATCGGCGCGTGATGGCCGAAAAGATGAACGAGACAAATTCCCTCGTACCGGCCATGTGCAACTGAATTCGATTGGGAGAGAATGTGAATCTGCATGTGAGGCACCGTCTCGACCAGATCGCGCGCCGATGGTGGGTGGTCCTGGTGGTCGCTGCACTCGCCACGTCCGTGGCGGCGCTGCCGTTGGTGCAGATGCGTCCGACGTACGTCGCGAGGGCACTACTCGTACAGTCGTCACCGGGGCTGGCTCCTGAGCAAGACGCGGCGATGTCAATCGGGTACGCCACCGTGTTCAACGAGCCAGCGACGATTGGCCGGCTGAGGGCTGCGACAAAGACTCCCGAGGATGTCACGTTTGAGGCTAGGTCGGTTGCTACCAGCCCAATCCTCGCGATCGAGGCGACCGCCGAAAGCCCAGAAGTAGCGCAGGATGCGGCGCAGAACATGGCCGCAGCGTTCCGAGTCGACGTCGGCGCGGTTCGGCAAGCCGCATATCAAAAAACGATCGCGGATGCGGAGCGAGAACTCGACTCGCTAATCGCTCAGCCCGGTCCCGAAGGTCAACTGAATCCAATGGTGCCAGTCGTGCAGACGCGACTGGACGCCATGAGGGCCGACTCAGCCAACCAACTCCACGAACTCCAACTGCGGGCCGGCGTAACCAAGACCGAGCCGGACATCGCGTTCGGCCTGGCGATTCGGGCCGCAGGTGGGTTGCTCCTCGGTATCCTCGCCGCCCTCGGTCTCGCGGCGTTGTCGTCACGCATAGTGACCTCGGCCGACCTCAGGGACAAGACCGGCATCGAACCGTTGATCGAGGTACCCGATGGTGGCTCGAATAGGGCAGACAAGTTGCGAGAAGATCGATTGCGGGCGCTCGCCAACCTCGTCAGCTTCCAAGACCTCCCAAAGTCGACGGTCGTTGCCCTGACCGATTGCCGGGGAGCACGGGGAGCGCAGGAACTCTCCGAGGCGGTGGCCAATTTGTCAGCGCAGCAGGGGCGTCGAACGGTTCTGGTGTACGCCAACAACGACATGTCGCGGCCGAGCAACGGCGCCGGCTTCAACGATGCGCTCGCCGACAGCAGCATGGTTCACAGCGTGCTCAAGGACAGTGCAGTCGAATCTCTGAAGATCCTGTCCGCCGGTTCGTTCGTTACTGATCGCTACGCGCTCATGGGCCGCGAACGGATCGATGCGGTTCTCGACGAGCTCCGTATGGGCGCCGACACCATTGTGATCGCGGCTCCGTCGATCGCCGACACCATTGAATCGCAACCGATTTGCGCTGCCGCAGACTTCACCATGCTTGTCGTGGGCAGACGTTCGTCGCGTTCGGACGATGTCACCTCCGCCGCTGAGGCCCTCGCGGACGCACACGCGGTTCTGCTTGGCGCCGTGATGACTAACGGACGGGAAGAACCGTAGATGATCGGGATGGCAGTGGCATTGCACCCCAGTGGGAGTGGTGCGAAATGATGCTGCTTGCTGGTGCAGTCGCTCTGGCGGTCGGGCTGTGCGCGCTGCGGAGCCCGATTTTCGCAACCATCGTCCTTCTTGTGACAATTTGTCTGCGGCGTGCGTTGAATTCAGAGATCGACACGCCCGTCGAACTCTGGTGGTTCGCTTTCGCTTTGCTGATCGTCTCGACCGTGTTGTGGATGGATCGTACTTCCGCGCGATTGCGCGGCATCGGTCCGGTCGAGTGGGCGATGGCCGGGTACCTGCTGTGGAACTTCTATTCGATGCAGGCCCCGCATAAGTACCCCGCGGTTGACCTGCTTGGCGGCGAGCCCCTTCCGGTAGCACGGTTCATCATCATTGGGACGCTGCTCCCATTCGTGTTCTACCTCGTCGGGCGCTACACGTTCGACCGCCCTGCAGCGGTACGGGCACTGCTTTGGTTCCTTCTCGCCTTTGCGGCCTACTCCGCCGCCGTGAGCATCATGCCGTTCATTGGGCTGAGTGATTTGGTTTGGCCTCGCTACATCGTCGTGAACGACCAGACGGGGTGGGCTGGTCGAGCCCTTGGGGTCTTCGTCCAGCCCGTCGTCAATGGAATGGTGCTCACGCTCGGTTTCGCGATCGCGATGTTGCTTCTGAGCCGACGTAGCGAACCGGCATGGCAGAGGTGCGTGGCATTGGTCGTCGCAGCCGCCTGTGGCTGGGGGATTTACCTGACTCATACCCGTGCGGCTTGGCTGAGCGCCGTCGTCGTGTTGATCATCGGTGCACTTCTGGCCAGGGGATTCCGCAGAGGTTTCATTGCGGTCCTGAGCCTCGTGGCGATCGTGGTCGTCGCCAACTGGTCGGTGTTCACCAGCGCCGACCGGGAAGCCGGCGGCGTGGCCTCGGTGAGCGAGGTCGACGATCGGCTCAACAACCTCCAAACCGCCTTGTGGGCTTTTGCTCGGGAACCGTTGGAAGGCTGGGGAATCGCACGGTTCCAGGCCGTTAACTTCTATCACCATCAGCAGTGGTCTGTAGACATTCCATGGGTTCGCGGTCTCGGCGATGTGTCGCACGAAAACGAGTTCGGCATCCTCGCCGAGCTGGGGCTGATCGGGTTCGCCGGATGGATCCTCGTTCTGGCGCTCATCGCGTACCACCTGCGGAAGGCATACCGGATGCTGCCGGCCGACGATTTGTGCGGTAAGCCGCTTGCGGTCACGGCGATCATGGCGTTTGCGATCCTGGTCTGCACCGGGTTCACCGTCGATCTCCGGTTCTTCGATTTCCCAACGGCCGTAATATTCTTGCTCGCCGGAATCACGGTCGGCTGGCTTGAGCGAGCCAAGGAATCGAGCCTCTCCGCGGGCGACGACGTCCCTCAGCGATTGCTGCAGCGACATGGCTGAGCGGCGGGCGCTGTGGGTTTCCACCAGCACGCAGACTCGAGGCGGGATCGCATCCTATGTCCGGGTCATGCAGCAAACGCCCCTGTGGAGCGACTGGGACATCCGGCACGTCGCCACGCACCGGGACGGATCTGTGTCGGACAAGATCGCGGCGTTCGCGTTGGGCGCGCTGCTGTTCGTTGTCGAATTGATCCGGTTCCGTCCCCACGTGATTCACCTGCATGCCAGTACCCGCGGCAGTTTCGTGCGAAAGGCGATCCTGTTCTGGATCAGCCGACCTACCCGCGTGCCCGTCATCCTCCACATGCACGGGTCGGGCTTCCAGTCCGACTACGAGAACTCGCCGCGGCTGGTCCAGGCGGTGATTCGTGCGACCCTCTGCCGGGCCAGTGCCTTCGTCACACTCGGGGAACTGTGGGCTGAACGGATGCGGGTGATTGCCCCGACAGCACGAATAACGGCAATACCCAACGCGGTTCGACTCGCACGCCGCGCTGGCCAGCCGGCACCGGGCGAGCCGACGCGCGTGGTCTTCCTTGGCCGCATCGGCGATCACAAGGGCACATTCAGGCTGCTCGACGCGTGGGCCAAGCTGGCGTGCGAGCCGGGCTTCAGTACGGAAGGCGGAACCTTGGCGACCTTGACGATCGCCGGAGACGGCGAGACTGAGCAGGCGCGTAGGCGAATCAAGGAGCTTTGCGTGGAAGACACTGTCCAAGTTCATGGTTGGCTATCAGAGGACGAGACCGCAGAAATACTCGACCGCGCGCAAGTGTTGGTGCTCCCGTCACGCAACGAGGGGCAGCCCATGGCGGTTCTCGAGGCGATGGCGCGAGGCTTGTGCGTCATCGCCACCGACGTCGGTGGGCTGCCGGAGATGATCGGCGACGGGTGTGGCGTGATGATCTCGCCGGACGACACCGAGGCGATTGCAGCCGCGCTGCGCGAGGTCGTCTACGATCGCGACCTGCGCGTACGATGTGGTGCCGCGGCCCATGCGCGAGTCGAGGATCAGTTCGACATCGGCACCATTGGGCGCCGGCTCGACGCGCTCTACCGCGAGGTGTGCACGTGAGCGGCCGTCCGATCCGGGCGCTGTTCGTCGTCCCACACCTGGCGGCCGGCGGAGCCGAACGACATGTGAGCACGCTGTTGCCGCGGATGGACCCGGCGCGGTTCACGCCGTCGGTCGTCTGCATCGGCTGGGACGGTGAACTCTTCGCCGACCTGAGCGCGACCGGGGTTGCAACAAGGGCGCTTTGGCTACGCAAGAGGCAGGCTGGGCGCGCGTTGCGCGAACTGATCTCGATCATGAGGCGCGAGAAGCCCGACGTCGTGGTGGTGTCAGGCCGCAACGCAGAAATCCTTGGCCGCGTCGCAGCCCGCCTGGCAGGCGTCGCGCACACGATCATGTGGGTACACCACGCCAGCGAGATATTGCCTCGCGGAATCGTTCACCGCACCGTGGATCGCGCCCTGAACCGCTGGACGAGTGGCTATTTCGGTGTCGCCGAGGCACAGCGGCGGTTCTTGGTGCACGAACGCGGCTACCCCGACGACAAGGTCCGCATCATCCACAACGGAGTGGATGCAGCGTTGTTCGACGTGACGACACGCCGCGACGTCCTCGCCGAAATTGGTTTCACCGAGGGCGACCCCGTAGTGGGCATCCTCGGTGCGCTCCGCCAGGAGAAGGATCACGAGACCTTTCTACGGGCGGCCCGCGTCGTGCTCGACGAGATGCCCCGAGCGAAGTTCCTGGTCATCGGTGACGGGCCGTGCCGTGCCCAACTCGAGGCACTGTGCAGCGAACTACGCATTACCCCCAACGTTCACTTCGTCGGCATGCGTCGCGACGTCGATCACATGCTCTGCGCGGTCGACGTTTTCGCGATGACCTCGACAACCGAATGCTTTCCGATGGCACTGCTCGAGGCGATGGCCTGCGCCCGACCAGTGGTTTGTACAGCTGTCGGCGGAATCACCGAGATCGTCAACGATGGCGAGACCGGTTACCTCGTGCCACCCAAGGATCCGGCGCAGATCGCGGCCAGGTTGCTGCGCTTGCTGTCAGACCCGCAGACAGCGCGTGGCATGGGCCTTGCCGGCCGCCATCGCGTGGAGGCTGAGTTCGGTCTGGATCGCAGCGTGGAGGGGGCGCAACGAGCGATCGAGGGCATGGTCGCAGCTCGATGAACACCAACTTGGGGGGATGTGCGCAATGAAGCGCCACATACTGATGCTCGTCGAGAACCTGTCAGTGCCATTCGACCGCCGCGTGTGGCAGGAGGCCTTGGCACTGACCAATGGGGGTTTCGCGGTCACCGTCATCTGCCCGGTCGGTGCCAAACAGGACACCGAGCGGGAGGTCGAGATCGAGGGTGTCCGAATCCTGCGCTATCCATTGCGCCCGGCAACCGGTGGGCCGATTGAGTACCTCCGTGAGTACACCTTCGCGCTCTGGCATACGCTGCGGCTCGCGATCAAGGTTCGCCGGTTGGGGCCCATTGACATCGTGCATGCGTGCAATCCTCCGGACTTGCTGTTTCTGATCGCCTTGGTATTGCGGCCAACTGGCACACGGTTCGTCTTCGACCAGCACGACCTGACGCCCGAACTGTTCCTATCGCGCTTTCCCGACGGTGGGCGAATCCTCTATCTGTTGACGAGATGCGTCGAACGACTCACCTTCGCAGTGGCTGACGCCGTCATCTCGACGAACGAAAGCTATCGGCAGATCGCGATCGAGCGCGGCAAGATGTCCCCTGACCGGGTGACTGTCGTGCGTAGCGCACCTGACCTAAGCCGCTTCACCCCTCGGCAGCCGGACAACAGCCTGCGCCGCAAACCCTACCTACTCGCGTACCTAGGGGTAATGGGGCCGCAGGACGGAGTCGACTATGCGTTGAGAACGTTGCAGCTGTTGCGTGAAGAGATCGGACGCGACGACTTTCACGCCATCTTCATGGGCTCAGGTGATGTCTACGACGAAATGGTCAAGCTCAGTGTCGAACTCGGTATCGCAGACATCGTGGACTTCCCCGGCCGAGTGCCCGACGAGTTCGTCCAGCGGTGCCTTTCCACGGCTGACGTGTGTCTGTCCCCCGACCCGTGCAACCCGCTCAATGACGTGTCGACGATGAACAAGGTCGTCGAATACATGGCGATGGCGCGGCCGATCGTATCCTTCGACCTCGTCGAGGCGCGCGTATCTGCCGGTGATGCAGCGGTATACGTCCGCGCGAACGACGAACTCGCCTTCGCTCAGGCTATCGACTCGTTGCTAGAAGATCCCGATGGTCGTTGCCGGATGGGAGAACTGGGGCGCCGCAGGGTGGAACGGGCACTCTCGTGGGAGGTGTCGCGCCGGGCGCTCGTCGCGTTCTATGAGCGATTGCTGGGACCGAGTCGACCCAGTGTCCGCGAGCATCCAGGCCGAACACGTCGAGTAGAACGGCGAGGGGCCTTACGTGTCTAGTCTCGCTTGGTATGTCGGACGTGCGGCGGCGATGTCGCCTCGCGAGACGATCTGGCGTGCTCAGCGCGTGGTCGGCACGCTGGCGCGTCGTGATGGATTGCGAGAGCGACCTGACTCCAGGATCCTGACGGGTCCGGTGTCGGACTGGAACACGCTCTTGGAGCGGTTCCGCGACGGCACGGCGCGGCCGGTGCTGCTCGATCAGGACCGCGGAGCGCAGGTGGCAGCCGAACGGCCTCTGGAGGCTGCGCAATTGGTAGCCGAGGCCGACAGTGTTCTCGCGGGCGAGCGCTCCTATTTCGGGTACCCCCGGGTGAACCTCGGTCCCGTGATCGATTGGAACTACGATCCGATCACCCGTCACCGCTGGCCGGCACTCGCCAGCAGGAGGATTGATCACCGGGTGGCAAGCAGCGACCCGAAATGGATCTGGGAGCTGAATCGGCTCCAACATCTACCCGTGCTTGCGCAGGCGTGGCTGTTCACTGGCGAATCACGTTACGCCGAAACGGCTTTCGTGGACCTTGATTCGTGGCTGGACCAGAACCCAGTGGGCACCGGCATTGTGTGGCGGGGGCCGTTCGAGGCGGGTGTCAGGGCGATCTCGGTTTCCATCGCAATGCAGGGATTGCGGAACTCACCGGCCATGACGACCGAGAGGTACCGTCGGGTGGTCCGGATGCTGGACGCGAGTGCCCGCTATTGCTGGCATGCCCGTTCCCGCTTCAGTTCGGCCAACAATCACCTGATCGGCGAACTGGCCGGGTTGGTGATCGTGCATCTGTTGTTCCCCGAATTGACCGCGCCTGCGTCGCTTTACGGACGTGCGGTCGACACGCTCGCTGCCGAAGCGGGACGATTGATTCTGCCCGACGGTGCGGGCGCCGAACAGTCGATCTCCTATCAGATCTTCGCCTCCGAGCTGTTGGCGGCGGCGGTGGTGCTCCTGCAGCGCAGCGATGATCGGGTGCCAACGGAGTTGACCGCGGCGCTCGACCGTGGTGCACAGTATCTCGTATCCCTCGTCGGCTCCGAGGATCCGGACCCTCGATACGGAGATGACGATGACAGTTTCGCGCTCAGGCTGGGTGCCGAGGGCAAGCGTACGGTCCGCGAGCATCTCGGCATCGTGGCAGCGATCACTGGGAACGTCACCGCGGCGAGGTACGGCGAGAAGACACTTGCGGCCGAGTGGATCGCGAACGCGCACACCCACGTCGGCGAGATCGGCGCGGGTGTCGGTACCGGCGACGCTCCGCCGAGCGCCTTTGCGCCGAACGGCGGCCTGGTTGTCCTGCGAAGCGGCCGTCGGCGGTTGACGATGGACGTCGGGCCCCTCGGCTATCTCTCCACCGCGGCGCACGGGCATGCCGATGCGCTGGCCGTGACGCTCAGCGCCGAGGGTCGCGAGCTGGTGGTCGATCCGGGGACCGCCAGCTTCTATGGGAATTCGGCTGTGCGGACCGTGCATCGGGGCACTCGCGCTCATCCCACGGTGTGCGTCGACGACGTCGACCAGTCGGTGATCGGCGGCCCGTTCTATTGGCGTCGCCGCGCCGAAGTCACCGTCCACTCGGTCGATCTCGAGCGCGGCATCGTCGACGCCGAACACGACGGCTATCGGCGGCTTGACGACCCGGTGGTGCATCGACGGTGGATCATCGCCCCACCCGGTGATGCGACTGCGGTAGTCGTCGACCTGGTCGACGGCCGGTCGTCGCATGACGTCGTGGTGTCGTGGCCGCTGCATCCAGACCTGGAGTCGACGCCTACCCCCGACGGGCAGCTGGCCACCCGCGATGGCCTCCCAGTCATGGAATTCTGCTACGCCGCCACTACGCGCGTCGAGGCCGAACAGCTACGGGCGGAAAGTGATTCGCACCTTGGATGGTGGTCGGACCGTCTCGAGGCCAGGATGCCGGCGTGGCTGGTCGGGGCGCGCTGCCGAGCCACCGCACCCGTGGCGATTCTCTCGTTGCTGCGCGTTGGTGATCCCGGCGTGATCGCCGTACCCGAAATTCGTCGGAATGGTTCGACGCTGACCGTCCGGTGGTCCGAGGCGGGTGTCCGTCGCGGACTGACGATCGATGCCGGCCAATCCGGCGCCGTCGCGGTGTTTTATTCGTCTGATATGGGGTTGGTGAGCAAATCGTGAACGGTACGGTATCGGAGTCGGTAAGTGTCTTCGGACTTGGTTACGTCGGCTGCGTGAGCGCGGCTTGCCTTGCATCTCGCGGACATCGGGTGATCGGTGTCGACGTGAACCCGGACAAGTTGGACGCCCTTCGGCACGGTAGGTCCCCGGTGGTCGAGGAACGAATCGGCGATCTCACCGCAGAGGTCGTTGCGGCAGGGAATCTCGCCGTCACGACCGATTCGGCCAAAGCGGTGCTGAACACGGACCTCTCGCTAGTCTGCGTCGGTACGCCTTCTGCCCATGGCGGAGGACTGTCCACTGCATTCCTCGAGCAGGTCAGCGACGAAATCGGTGCGGCATTGGCCGTGAAGGATTCCTGGCACGTGGTGGTCTACCGCAGCACCATGGTGCCGGGGACGTGCGAGGACCTCCTCATCCCACGACTGGAATCGGCATCGGGCAAGCGTGCCGGACTCGACTTCGGGGTGTGCGTGAACCCCGAATTCCTGCGTGAGGGAACCAGCGTTCAAGACTTTCTCGATCCACCCAAAACTGTTGTCGGTGCCACGGATTCGCGCAGTGCGGAGATCGTGCTTGGCCTCTACGAGGGCCTCCCGGGTCGACACTTCCAGGTCCCGATAAGGGTCGCCGAGATGACCAAGTACGTCGACAACAGCTTCCACGCGCTCAAGGTGGGCTTCGCCAACGAGATCGGTGCGATCTGCTCGTCGTTGACGCTGGACTCGCATGTCGTCATGGACATCTTCATGGCCGATACCAAGCTGAACATCAGCCCCGCCTATCTTCGGCCCGGATTCGCCTTCGGCGGTTCGTGTCTGCCGAAAGACGTGCGCGCCCTCACCCACACGGCGCGTCGAAATGATCTCGATGTTCCGTTGTTGGCAAATCTCCTGACGTCCAACGAAAGCCAGATGCGTCGCGCCGTCGACCTCGTGATCGACACCGGCCTCCACAAGGTCGGCATCTTCGGGCTGTCGTTCAAGCCCGGTACCGACGACCTCCGCGACAGTCCCATGGTCGAACTCGCTGAACGTCTCATAGGTAAGGGATTCGACGTGAAGATCTACGACGCGACCGTCGTGCTCTCTCGACTGACTGGCGTGAACGGAGCCTATATCCGCCAGCAGCTCCCGCACATCGGCGACCTACTGACCGACGACGTCGATGCCGTGCTCGACCATGGCGACGTGCTGATAGTCGGGTCTCGCGAACCCAGGGTCGTCGACGCGATCGCGCGGGCCGGATCGGACCGGTTCATCGTCGACTTGGTGCGACTGCCCGATGCAGAGCAACTGCGCGGAGCTGCCAATTACCAGGGCATTGGTTGGTAGCCGAATGAGCTGGGCGGACCACCAGGCGCACATCAGTTCAACCAAGGGCCGATCCGAGAAGGAGTCGATATGGGCATCAAAGTTCTGATGATCGGTCCGTATCCACTTGAGCCTGGAGTGGTTCACGGCGGAATCGAGGCGGCGACAAGTACTTTGGTCCCGGCATTGGCGCAGCACGACGACATCGAAAGTGTCACCGTGCTGCGGTTCCACGGTGGCGATGCGCCGACCGACTTCCGACGCGAGGGCCCGAAGGTCGAGGTCCACTATCTGCGTGGCCAGCGCGTGCTCCGAACGATCAGCAGGTCGTTCCTCGACGTGCGCAAGGCTCGCCAGCTTGTCGCGCAAATGCGTCCCGACGTGGTGCACGGTCAGGAAGTCGGCTTATACGGCGACATGGCGGAGCGTTGCAGCCCAAACGCTGCGGTCACCGTTCACGGTGTGACGCTGCCCGACACCAACGCGGACACCCGTGAGGGTGGCGGTTTTCGAGGACGGCTGCGGAACAGGCTGATTCGCAACTTGGAGAGGCGGGTGGTGCGCCGGGCCAAGGTCGTCATCTCCATCTCGAACTGGGATGCCGACGTGCTGGACCGACCGATCCGCGGCACACGGCTGAACATACCCAATCCGACCGGCGCGGACTTCTTCGCACTGGCGCCGTCAGGGCCGACGCAACCATGCCTGTTGTTCGCCGGCGGGCTCACGCCGAACAAGAACGCCTTCGGTCTCGTCAACGCTTTCGCGCAGGTCCGCCTGACCGTGCCGCAGGCACGTCTGTTGATCGTCGGTCCGCAGCCCGACGCTGACTATGCGAGACGTGTTCGAGACCGAGTGAACGCTCTCGGCTTGGACGACAGTATCGACATCGTTGGTCTGGTCGGCAACGAACGCATGCGGCACGAAATCGCGAATGCCCGTGCCGTGGTGTTGTTTTCGCGACAGGAGAATGCTCCCACGATCCTCGCGCAAGCGATGGCAGCGGGAAAGCCTGTCGTGGCGAGCCGGGTCGGCGGCGTGCAGGAAATGGTGGACGACTGTGAGACCGGTTTCCTAGTGGAATCCGACGACGAAGCTACGCTCGCCGACCGGATCGTGAAGCTGCTCGTCGACCAGGAGCTGTCCATGCGCCTTGGCCGACGTGCACACGAAGTTGCGTTGGAACGGTATGCCGCTGAGGCAGTTGCGGACATGACCGTCGACGCGTATCGAAAAGCTCTCGCTTAGGAGGAACGACGGTGGCCAGCCTGAACGATGTGAAGTGTGCGCTGCTATGCGCATTCGGGGTTCCGACGATCGAGCGATGGAGACGTTCGCGTCGGCTTGCGATCCTCATGTTCCACGGGGTGGAGTCTGAGCCGGTGTCCCCGCCCGCCGACTGGGTGATCGACACTGCCACCCTGCGGCGTGACCTGGAATATCTTCGCCGGCACTTCAATGTCCTGCCGCTCGAGGAGGCGCTCGAGCGCCTCGGTGACGGTACGCTGCCCAGCCGTGCCGCCGCGGTGACCTTCGACGACGGGACGCGCAACCTGCTGACCAACGCGGCGCCGGTGCTGCGTGAGCTCCGAGTTCCCGCTGCGGTCTTCCTCGCGACGGGGCCGATGGGAACCGGGGAGCTGTTGTGGCCCGACCGGCTATGGCACGCCTTCGCCGAGACATCCGAACCCGAGGTCGACGTCTCGGCGGTCGGCCTCGGGATCCGTTCACTTCGGAGCGACGCGGACCGAGTCCAGACGCGCGACGCGACGCTTCATCTCTTCAAGCAGTTGCCCGATGCGGAGCGAATCGCGGAGATCGAGTCGCTTGTCGCTGCGCTGGGGCGCGAGCCCGACGCCCACGAGGGACCGTTCCCGTTGCTTTCCTGGGACGAGGCGCGTTCCCTCCAAAGCGACGGATTGGTAACCCTATACCCGCACACCGTCACCCACCCGATCCTGTCCCGCTGCGACGACGAGAAGGTGGATTGGGAGATCTCGGAATCGTGCCGGGCGGTCGAGATAAACACCGGGTGTGCGCCGACGATCTTCGCCTATCCGAACGGTCAGCCGCAGGACTTCGACGAGCGCGCCAAGGAGGTGTTGCGCCGCAATGGCATCCGCTGGTCGCTGTCGACGACTGGCGGCTTCGCGGGTCCCGACTCCGACCCGTATGACTTGCCCCGCCTGGGACTAACGACAGAGTCCTTCTCGCAGTTCAAGCTGAAGGTGTCGGGTTTTGCTCTGCGACCGCGCCCATTCCATCTACCTGACTTCAAGGAACTGGCGCTAAGGATATCGACGGCAACGTCGCGGTCGAGAGTCCAAGAGCCGCCGCCGTGGGGGGCCACGATGGTCGATGCTCCCGTTGAGTTGCAGCCGAGTTCGTCGAGCGGAATGCCCGGAGCGCTAGAGAGCCGTCCCGGCTCAACGGGGGGTAGAGCGTCCTGATGGTGCGCAGCACGAGTCCCACGCCTTTGCACACGATCGTCAAGCCACTTGCCGAGGCCGCACCCGCGGTGTCGGTCATCGTGCCTGCCTATGACGTACGCACCACGTTGCGCGAGGCCGTCGACAGCCTGCTGCGCCAGACCTTCCGCAACTTGGAAGTGGTGGTGATCGACGACGCCTGCCCGGATCACTGCACCGACGTGCTGGCCGGCATCGAGGACCCCCGACTGGGCATCTTCCGCCTGCAGCGCAACGTCGGGCTCGTGGGGGCGCGCAACGCAGGCTTGGCGCTGTCGAGCGCGCCCTTCGTGGCGCTGCTGGACGGCGACGACGTCAGCGAGCCCAACCGCATCGCGCGCCAGCTGGCGGCCTTCGAGGGCAGGCCCGACCTGGGTCTGGTGGGCTGCCTGTTCGATCGCATTGATCTCCAGGGCCGCATCGTCATCCGCGGAACCGATGACTGGGGCCTGGATGACGAGGCGTTGAAACCGTTGATGCTGTTCGCCAACCCGTTCCCGGCGGTCGTACACATGGTGCGCCGAAGTGCGATCCCCGAGGGTGGGTTTCGCCCGATCTACGCCGAGGACTACGCGATGGCGGCCGACGTGGCAAGCCACCACGGCGTCACCTTGGTACGCGAGCCGCTGGTGGGCTATCGCGTGTCGCCGGCCGGCATCATGCACACCAAGCTCGACCAGGTGTCCCACGACGCCCTGCTCACCCAGCGCCGGTTGCTGGAGGAGGTGGGCATGAGCGCGCAACGTTGCGACCCGTCGCTGATGGCGGCGCTGATGCAATTCGGCGCTCAGCCCCCTGGGGCCCTGAGCTTCGAGCGCATGCTCGCCCTTCGCCAGTGGATGCAGGACGTCGAACAGGCCAACGCACGCAGCGGCCGCTATCCGGCCGACGCCCTGGGCCGCGCCATGGCGCGGGCCTGGGAACTCGTGCTGGTACACGCGACCAAGCTGGAGCGGATGCGGTTCGGGCGTCGCTATGTTGTCGAACTGCTGTCATACCGTGCCGGCCAGGGACGGCTCCACGTTCACGCACGTGCGTTGGCGCACGCCGTGCTGAATACGTTCAGACGCCCGCTGGCAGCGACACGATCCATAGTGGCCGATCATCGATCCACTCCCGAGATGCGCGACGTTGACGTCCTCGAAGCATGAGCGGGACGTGTCCGAGGTGAGCAGCCCATCGAAGTCTGAAGTGGACGATTCCGAGGCGGGTGCGCTGGGCTCGCTGTCGAACACGTTGCGCCGCGGCGCAGCGATTTCGACCGTGATGCTGGTCTTCACCCAGCTGGTAACTCTGGGCCAGACCCTCGTCCTGGCCCGGCTGCTCTCACCCGCGGAGGTCGGCTGGTTCGCCGCAGGCACCGTGTTGTCCACCTTCCTGCTCACCTTCGCCGAAGGCGGTATGTCCAACGCGCTGGTACAGCGCAAGGACCGGCTCGACGACGTTGCGGCCACGGTCTTTTGGGCGACACTGCTCACCGGCATCGGGTGGGCCGTCGTGACTGTGGCGAGCGCACCCTTGATGGCACGCATCTTCGGGAGCCACACCGTGGGGCTCATCACCGCAGTGTCGGCCGGGACGATCGTACTGCACGCCTTGACCTACGTGCCGGATGCACTGATGCAGCGCCGCTTCGACTTCCGTCAGCGACTGATCGTCCAACCAGTCATCGTGGTGACCTTCGCCGTCACTTCGGTCACGCTGTGCGCCAACGGGTTCGGCGTCTGGGGGATGGTCATCGGGTCCTACTGCTCAATCGTGGCCTGGCTCATCGCAACCTGGACCTTGGCCGGGTGGCGCCCCGGCGCGGGCGGGCGGCCGTCGTTCTCGCTCTGGCGTGAGCTGGCCAGATTCTCGATGCCGGTCGTGGTCTGGACCGTGGTCAATCGGGCCCGTGACCTGCTCGAAACGGTCGTGGTCGGCGGGGCACTGAGTGCCACCGCGCTGGGGTACTACCGGTATGGCCGGCGGCTGGGGGCGCTGCCGGAGATGGCGGTGGTCGACGTCGGGTCGTACGTGCTGTTCCCCGCCTTCTCGCGGCTGGCAGGCGATCCGGAGCGGTTTCGGTCGGCCTTCCTGCGGGCCCTGCATGTGCTGTGGTGCCTGATGGTCCCGGTTGCGTGCTTCATCGTCGCTGCCGGCGAGCCGCTGGTGACGGTGCTGCTCGGCGAGAAGTGGCGAGGGGCCGGCGTGATGTTGGTCGCCCTCGCAGGTATCGGGCCGGGGGTGGCGCTGATGGCGATCGGCATGGAGTCGATCAAGGGTGTGGGTCGGACCCGTCTGCTGCACTGGGTGACGCTGGTCGGCACTGCGCTCGGAATCGGCCTGTTGTTCCTGTTGCTACCGCTCGGCGTGATGGGAGTCGGCCTGGCGCTGTCGATCTCGTGCCTCACCGCAGGCGCTCTCAGCCTGCTGCTTGCCCGGCCACTAGCCGGCGTGACGTTCGGTGAGCTGGCGCACCGGCTGGTCCCGCCGATCTTCGTGGTGGCCCTCCCAGCCGTCGCGGTCGGACTCCTCGAGCACCTGCTGATCCATTCCGACCGACACGGCTTCCTGCTGGGCACGGCGCTTCTGCTGGCAGAGGGCCTGGGCTACCTCGCGCTCTACGGCATCGGCCTGGCACTGTTCGCACCCGCAGCGTGGCGCGAACTGTCGGCCGCGGCACGGCAGCTCCGTCGCCGGTGAACCTCAATGGCCACTTCCGCCCCGACCATGCGCACGCAGGTGCAGAGCAGCAAATCACCCGACGACCCTCCTTCGGACGCCTTGATCGAGTGACGAACTTTAGAAGTGTTTCAGTGCTCAACCGGAAGAGACTGGGGATGGAGTCCGATGTATACGACGCTTTTTGCAGCAAGGTTCGACGCACATGGATGAGCTAGCCGACGTGGCCTGGAGCATGATCGATTTCGACGCGCTCAGCGCGGGGGAATTGGAGAAGTGGCGGCTGGTTCGCGAGTCGGATCCAACGCTCGCGAGCCCGTTCTTTCACCCGGCATTCGCCGGCGCCGTGCACTCGGTGTTCGGCAACGTTCAAGTGGCCACCAACCACGATCGTCAGGTGTGGTTCCCCTTGCAGGTGCGCAGGCGGGTGGCGCGCCCGGTACTCACTCCGGGCGCCGACTTCCAGGGCCCGATCATGCCGCCCGGGACACGCTTCGATCCCCTCGAGTTGGTGCGGGACACGGGTTTACGCGCACTGCAGTTCAAATTCCTTCGAGAGTGCGGCGCCGACTTCGACCCGTGGATTGAGGAACGCCAGCCGTCTCCGTTCCTCGACGTCACCGGGGGGCTGGAGGGCTATCTGGCTCGGGTCGGCAAGCAAGGCCGGCACAAGATGAAGAGGGTGACCAACAAGGCCGCGCGCGAGCTGGGTGAAATCCGCCTGGTCTGGGACTGCCGGGACACGGGCCTACTGGATCAGCTGATCGAGATCAAGCGCGCTCAGTATGAGTCGACGGGCGGGTATGACTTCTTCGCCCTGCCCCGAAACCGTGATTTGGTCCACCAACTCGCCAAGACCAGGGTGGATGGCTTCGAAGGCATCCTGTCAGCCGTGTACGCGGACGACACGCTGCTCGCCGCTCACTTCGGGCTTCGTGACCGCGACGTCCTGCATTGGTGGTTCCCGGTGTTCAGTCGGGAGCACTCCCAGGTGTCGCCGGGATGGATCCTGCTGCGCGAGTTGATCACAGCGGCATCGGCCAACGGGGTGACGCGCATCGACCTCGGGGTCGGCGACGAAGACTACAAGCTTCGCTCAATGACGGGCTCAGTGTTCGTCTGCGGGGGTGAGGTGACTGCCACCGCTCTTGAGAAGCGGCTGTGGCTGGCACGTCGTGCCGCCATCGGCGGGTTGAAGTCCTCACCTCTCTGGCCGCATTTGCGCTCGGTCAAGAACTGCACCATCAGGGTCGCCCACGAGGGCAGCAGTCGAGGAGGCGGGCGATGAGAGTCTTGCGCTCTATCCGTTACAACGCGAAGGAGGTTCGCGATATGGGCTTCCCCTACGCCGCACGTCGTTTTGTCTCGCGATCGTCGCCGATGGTGCGAGTCCCAATCAAGGGAGTCGGACTCCTGACACTTCGGCTCCGCTCGTCGGACGAACCCACGGTTCGACAGGTATTCGTTGACCGTCAATACGACATGCGTTCCATCCCGCAATGGCGTGACATCGAGCGGCGGTATGAGGAACTACTCGAACACGGTAGGCGTCCACTCATCATTGATGCCGGCGCAAACATCGGGGCAGCCTCGTTGTACTTCGCGCGTGAGTTCCCCAAAGCCAAAATCATCGCGGTGGAACCGGAACGATCAAACGTGCGAATCTGTTGCGAGAACACCAATGCCCTCGACGTCGAAGTGCTTCCGATGGCGATCGGCTCGGCCTGCGGTAAAGTTTCGTTGGTGGACGAAGAGTGCGAGAACTGGGCGTTTGCCACCAAGCGCTCCAATGACGGCGACATCGCCATCTGCACCATCAACGACATCGTCACGAACCATCAGCGCGAATGCGATCTATTTCTCGTGAAGATCGACATCGAGGGTTTCGAGTCTGACCTTTTCAGCGCGAACGTCGAGTGGGTCCGCAACGCCAAGGTCATATTCATCGAGCCTCACGATTGGCTCCTGCCAGGACAGGCAACGAGCAGGAATTTTCAGCGTGTGCTCGCCGAGCACGAATTCGATTTGATCGTGAGCGGTGAGAACCTTCTCTATGTCCGGCGTTAGAACGTCCGGCGTTAGAACTCTTCCCTGTGGATGCCGCCGACCTGGATCCGATTGGTGATTCCGGCACCCCTTTGTGCGTACCAGCCGAACTGCAGGTATGGAGTGCCGTCGAACACGGTTGGCACACCGGTGGCGTCGACGTACTGAACGCCATCCATCCAGACTTTGTAATAGCCGTCTGCCGAATACGACCACTTCACCTCTAATGTCACTGCCATCCACTGGTCCCACGGCACGGCGGGTCCGGTCGTGAAGACGTATGACGACGTCGAAGCGCCGGGGGCGATGTCGCGAGCGATGCGGAAGGTGGAATTGCTGTTGAGGGCTAGGTGATGCCCGCTGCCCGTGTTGGTGTGGAACTCCCACAACACGCCGGTATGCCACGTGTCGGCCAGGGACTGCTTCGGCAGCAGCATGTTGAAAGTCCAGCGTTCTTCACGCCCGATGGGGGATGTCGCTGGGTTCTTCACCGCCAGAAGCGCTTTGCACGTCGAATCCCATGGGGCGATCTTCGAGTCGGGCACTATGAACTCGAACCCGTCGCCGTATGGAGTGGACACCACCGAGAACCCGTCGGCGGCGACAGCGGGGCTTGTCCACCCGGGCAGAAACGCCGCCGACAGATCGTCGTAACCGTCTACGGCTTCCCCGAGGCTGGGCGGCGGGCTTGCCGCATAGTTCGAACCGTCCGGCCTTGCCTCCGAGACAGCGATGCCGCTCCCGCCGCGCAATGCGCACCCCAAGCCGACGAGCCCGCCACCGGCGCCGAGCATTGCCAGCACCTGTCGCCTGTTCAAGGTGGCCATGTGGTATCGCTCACCGGCCTCACCCCCTATCCCGAGCCTAAGCCTCGATCCTTGGGGTGTCCACGTTTTCCGCCGCCTGTCATCTTCAATTTCAGCTAACAATGAGGCATCCGACGCCAGCGATGGGGTCACCATTGGTGGACGTCTGACTCACTGCGAGCATCCGGTCGCCGCCGGAGCCAGCAAGTCTTTGCGATCCGTTGAGCGAAACGGCCCTATCCATTGTCGAGTGAGCTTATTATCGAATGAGCATCGCGACCGAGGCCGCAGCGTCGACACGCCAGGAAGTCCCCAGATCAGACCACCGAATTACCGACCGGGCACGGGGACTACACGTCAGGACTCGTGGGCCACGTCCGCGTAGGAGCAAAGGGATGAATGTCTTCCGCAAGCTCGGCACCACTGTCTCCGCGCGGGCTCGCGCGCGTCGCGCCGCGACGTTCAGGGCGTCCTTCTCGCTATCGTCCCCGACACGCATCCTCGACCTCGGCTCGGAGACGGGGGCAAACATTCATTCCGTGCTTGACGGCACCGACGTGCGGCCGGAGAACGTCCACATCGCCGACATCGACCACGACGCCATCGAGCTGGGGCGCCAGCGCTACGGCTTCGTGCCCGTGCCCATCGACGAGTCCGGCCGCTTACCCTTCCCCGATGGCTACTTCGACGTCGTGTACTGCTCGTCGGTGATCGAGCACGTGACCGTGCCGAAGGCTCGCGTCTGGGAACTACGCAGCGGGGTGCAGTTCCGACGGGAAGCGCGCGAAAGCCAGCGCGCCTTCGCCGCCGAAGTGCGTAGATTGGGCCGACAGTACTTCGTCCAAACTCCGTACCGGCACTTTCCGATTGAAAGCCACAGCTGGCTGCCCTTCGTGGCCTGGTTGCCGCGGCGCGCGCTGGTGCCACTGCTCGGGCTGACCAATCGCTTCTGGGTCAAGCGCACCAGCCCTGACTGGTATCTGCTCGACCGCGCCGAAATGGCAAGCCTTTTCGGCGACGCCCGCATCGTGAGCGAGCGTTTCTTCCTGATGACCAAATCGCTGATGGCCGTCCGGGCCGGCTCTGAGGGACGTTCCGGGGCATAGACGCGGTGGGTTGAGCCAGTAGACGGAATGCTGCCGTGGCACGGAGCCAATTGCCTTGGCAGCGTCAGGCTTTAAACGTGACGCTCGAAGGCTCTACGCCGTCGAGGAAGATCCGTGCCCAGACGTCGAGGGTAAGCACGCTCCAGAGTTCTTTGCCGAAGTCGTAGCGGCCGGCCCGGTGCAGTGCGAGTGCCCGGCGAACTCGCTCAGGGTCCACCAAGGGGTCGGGCCGGGCCTCGGGCCCCAGGATCGCGTGTTCCAACGCGTCGCCCAGCGCGCCGCGAAACCACGACCCCACCGGCACGGCGAAGCCAACCTTCTTGCGCGACAAGAGCGAAGCGGGGAGGCGCCGACGAGCGACCTCGCGGACCACGATCTTCGTGCGACGCGGGGAGGCTTTGAGCTCCGCAGGCAGCCGCGCCGCGTATTCAGCCAGATCGTGGTCGAGGAGCGGCATCCGACCCTCGATCGACGCAGCCATCGTCATCTTGTCCCCGCGTACGAGCAGGTTGTCGACCAGGTAGGACTCGACGTCCAACGCGAGCATGCGGTCGAGGGGGTCGAGGCCGGGGTCGATGTCGGCGAGCACCGAGTCGAGCGGTCGCAGGCCGTCAGAAGACAGCTCTGCCAGGCGGTCGGCGCCGAACCAGGCCGGCCAGCGCTCGCCAGGAGCCGCTGTCGCCAGCGCCCCGACTGCCATTCGAGCCCGTCGGGGCAGCCGATGCCAGCTCGCAAGAGTGTGCAGCCGGCGCTCACCGACGACGGCGCGTGCGGGTCGACCCGCACGGTCCAGGAGAGCGTCGACGCGGTACTTCGGGTATCCGCCGAACAACTCATCGCCCCCCTCTCCTGAGAGGACCACCGTCACGTGCTCGCGCGCCATCCGCGACAGTGCGAGCAGCGGGATTTCCGATGGCTCGGCCAGAGGTTCGTCGCGGTGCCAGACCGCTGTCGGCATCAACCGGAGGAACTCGTCGGGTCCCAGTCGGGTCTCGTGATGGTGCGTACCGAAGGCCTGTGCCGTTGAGCGGGCGGCCGGCAGCTCGTCGCTCGCCCAGCCTTCGTCGAAGCCGATCGAGAAGGTGCGCACCGGTTCGTCCATGAGCTCGGACATGAACGACAGGACGGTGCTCGAGTCGAGACCCCCCGACAAGAAGCATCCGAGCGGCACGTCGCTGACGAGGCGCCGCTCGACTGCGGTGCGCATGAGATCTTCGGTCTCTTCTGCGGCTTGGGCGAGCGTGATCGTCGCCTTCGGGTCGTATTGCAGCCGCCACCAACGCTGGATCTCGAAGGCATCGTCGGTGATGACCATCTTGTGTCCGGGGGGGAGCTGACGCACTGACCGGAACAGGGTTCGGGGAGCCGGGACATAGCGCAGCGCCAGGTAATCCTGCAGAGCGGCGTCGTCGAGATCTGCGGAAACACCTGCGGCCAAGAGGGCCTTGATCTCGGAGCCGAACACAACCTCGCTATCACGACGTGAGTAGTAGAGGGGCTTCTTGCCGAAACGGTCCCTGGCGACAAGCAGCCGGCGGCGGTTCTCGTCCCAGAGCGCGAAAGCGAACATGCCCGCGAGGCGGTCGAGTATGTCGTCACCCCATTGCTCATAGCCGTGGACGAGAACCTCTGTGTCACAACGGGTGGTGAAGCGATGGCCCCGACGCTCGAGGTCGGCGCGTAGCTCGCGGAAGTTGTAGATCTCGCCGTTGAAGACGACCGCGACCGAACCGTCCTCGTTGAAGATCGGTTGGTCGCCGCCGGCTAGGTCGATGATTGCCAGCCGGCGCATCCCAAGGGCAAGCCCGGGCCGGTCGAACCGTCCCTCGCCGTCCGGGCCGCGGTGGACGATCGCCTCCAGCATGCGGTCGATCCGCCCGGGTGCCGGATCGGCACGGCTCCAGATACCGCAGATGCCACACATCAGAAAATCGTTCCAGTAACTCGTGGGATGACGGTCACAGTGAGAGTGCTCTCGTCTTACTTCCGCGGCGCCGAGCGTCCCAGCGCTCCGGACGACATGCGGAGAACAAGACGCTCGAACGGTGCCTGTGCCCGGAGACGGATTGAACTGGGAACAAGCGAGATACGCTTAGCCCGCATGCTCGATCACCTCCCACGCGGCCTGCAGGAAGAGACGCTGCTGCGGATCGAGGATCTCGGCTTCCTTCGGTGTGAAACCGAAGAACTCCTCGTCGAACTCGTCCGCGCCGGCGAGCACGCCGCGCGCCCGGACGTAGTTCGGGTTCGTGCGCGCAAGCATGTCCACGCCGTGCGCTGGCTCGAGTTCCTCGGCTGTGAAGCGCGTGATGCACTCGCGCCGGTCGAGCAGGTTCTGTCACAGCGCAGCGACGTTCGGCGATTCGGGAAAACGCCCGGCCATGCCGATGATCGCCATGCCATCGTGCGGGTCGTAGGCGTCGGAGTAGGCCATGGTGTCAGCGTCTCCCGGTTAGGTTGCGTTGGTGTGCGAAGGCTTCGCGTTGCTTGCGGGCGCGGTCCATTGTTGCGGTTGCCGTTGTGGCGGTCTTGTTTTGGCTGGTGAGGTGGCGTGCGAGGGTGCGCACGGTGGGGTATTGCAGTACCGCGACCACGGATAGGTCGGTGTCGAGTTTGTCTTGGAGTTGGGCGTGTACTCGGATGCTGAGGAATGAGTCGCCGCCCAGCTCGAAGAAGTGGTCGTCGAGGCCGACCTTGTCGACGCGAAGCACGGCCTTCCAGATGTTCGCGATCGTCTCCTCTGCTGGGTTGCGTGGCGCGAGGTAGGGATTGGCGGTTTCGGTGCGTGTGGGTTGGGGGGTGGGGAGTGCTTTGCGGTCGAGTTTGCCGCTGGTGGTCAGGGGGAGGGTGTCGAGGTAGTGGAAGTGGGCGGGGACCATGTATTCGGGTAGGTGTGTGTGCAGGGTTTCGCGTAGGTCGGTGATCAGTGTGGGTGGTGGGTTGTCGGTGACGAGGTAGGCGACGAGTTTTTTGTCGCCGGGGGTGTCTTCGCGGTCGATGACGGCGACTTGGCTGATGGCTGGGTGTTGGGCGATGGTGGTTTCGATTTCGCCCAATTCGATGCGGAAGCCGCGGATTTTGACTTGTTGGTCGATGCGGCCGAGGTATTCCAGTTCGCCGCCCTCGAGGCGGCGGGCCAGGTCCCCACTGCGGTACATGCGTCCGCCGTGGAAGGGGTCGGGCAGGAAGCGTTGGGCGTTGAGGTCGGGGCGTTTGAGGTAGCCGGCGGCGACGCCGGCGCCGGCGATGTAGAGTTCGCCGGCCACGCCGGTGGGGACGGGTTGGCCGTGGGTGTCGAGTAGGTAGATGCGGATGTCGGTGAATGGGGCGCCGATGATGCTGCCGGCGCCAGCGGTGAGGTCGGCGTGGGTGATGCGTCGTTGGGTGACATAGAGGGTGGCCTCGGTGGGGCCGTACATGTTGATGATCTGTGGGGTGTGGTCGCCGTAGCGGTCGAACCAGGGTTGCAGGGTTTGCAGATGCAGCGCCTCGCCGCACAGCAGGATGTAGCGCAGCGCGAAGTCGCCGCTCGGTGCGGTCTGGTCGGCGTTGATGAACGCCTGGAACCCAGTCGGGGTTTGGGACAGCACGGTCACTCGTTCGCGTTCGACCAGTGCGCGGAAGGTGGCCGGGTCGCGGCTGGTGTCGTGGGGCACGACCACCAGGCGCCCGCCGACGAGCAGGGCGCCCCACAGTTCGGAGACCGAGATGTCGAAGGCGTAGGAGTGCCACAGTGTCCAGACATCGTGGGGGCCGAAGCCGAACTGGGCGATGGTGGAAGCAAAGAGGCGCAGCACGTTGTGGTGGGTGACCCGTACGCCCTTGGGTTGGCCGGTGGAGCCGGAGGTGTACATGACGTAGGCCAGGTCGTCGCCGCTGCCCGGCACTGCCGGCGGTGCGGTGGTGGTGCTGGGTGGTAGCGGTTCGTCGAGGCACACGCTATGCACGGGCAGCGCGGCCAGTTCGTCGGTGAACGCGTGTTGGGTCAAGACCACACGCACGGCGGCGTCGGAGAGCATGAACGCGACGCGTTCGGTGGGGTAGAGGGGGTCCAGCGGCAGGTAGGCGGCGCCGGCCTTGAGAATGGCCAGGATGCCGATCACCACCTCGGGGCTGCGTTCGACGCGAAGACCGACCACCTGCCCGGCGCCGACACCCAGGCAGCGTAGGTGGCTGGCCAGCGCCTCGGTGCGGCGGTCCAGTTCGGCGTAACTCAGTTCCTGGCGCCCCGAGGCGGTGTCGATGCTGACCGCGATCGCCTCTGGGGTCGCCGCGACCTGGCGTGCGAACCCGGCGTGCAACGTCGCATCCTGCGTCGGCAACGTCGGAATCGGGTCCTGGCCCACCAACACCGCGCGCTCGGCCGGCGTGAGAAGAGGGAGCTCCAGGATGGGCGCCACATCGTCAGCGGCGCGGGCAATCCCATTCAGAAGTGTCGACAGGTGGCCGTCTATGCGCGCGAGCGCGTCCGCGTCGACGGCTCCCGCGTCGTAGAGCCACTCGTACTCGTCGCCGTCGCGCGGCAGCACGAGCGTCAGCGTATTCGGGCGCGCACGCCGTGATACGCTCTCCGCTCCAAGCATCACCTCGACCGCGATTTCGCTTGTACCCGTTCCCTCCGTATCCCGAAGGCTCGGATATCGCGCGGCCAGATCCAGTGCGTAGGCGCCGCGTTCCCGCGCCTTCCGAGCCTCGACGCGAACGGCGTCGACCGCCTCCGCGCACGTTAGCGACGGGGCCACCTGCATTCGAACCGGAACTCGCTCCGAGACGAGGCCGGGAGCATCCGCGGCCAGCCTCGTGTGCGCAGGATCCGTAAACCACACGTCGAAGGCGGTGAGATCGCCGATCCTCGACAGGTAGACCCCGAACGCGCCGAAGACGAGATCCGCTGCGTTCAGATCGCCGCGTCGGTCGAGATACGCCATCACCTCGGGCGCGAGACGGGCCGTACGTGCTGCCGGTGTCGTGGGCCGTTGCGCGCCTTGCCCGCCCTTCACCAGCGGAATGGTGGCCGGCTGCAACTCGCCGAGGCGCTTCACCCAGAATGGCTCGTAGCGGCTGGTCGCCAGGTCGGCGCTCTCGAGCCGAGCCGACGCGGACGCGTCGAAGCTCGACATCTGTTGGCCCTCGGCAAGCCCGTGCTTCGCGGCCAGGCTCGTCGGCGTCACGAGCGTGCCGTCGAGCGTCCGGATGTCGCCGAGCTCGACGTCGTGCGTCGCGGACGCCACGGCGATGCCACCGGCGCCGCACCGCAGAATCGTTCCCGGCTCCTTCTCCGACCGGGTCGCTAGCGGCCGCGCGTTGCCGACCAGGTAGAGTTCGTTGCCGATCGCGACCTTCGCCGAGCAGAAACGGTTCCGGTACGGGCCGAAGTCGAGCGCGCGCACCAGCGCATCGATCCGCTCGGCATCGTCGGAGAACGAGATCACGCCCGCGCGCGCAGGGCGGTCGAGACGCGAGAAATAGGTGCGATCGGCGGCGACCTGCGGCCGTGGCCGAGCGGTTCCCGCCTCGAGCGCCGGAATGAGCTCAGCGAAGGCGGCGAGCCCCGCCTCGTAACACTTCACGTTCAGCGTGAGCGCCGTCTCCCTGTCCGAAATCTCGATCGCGCGCTGGTTGAGGATCGCCCCGGCGTCGACCTCCTCGCTGATCATGTGCCAGCTGACGGCGTGCGTCCGCTCGCCATTCATCAGCGCCCACGACACGGCGTTCATTCCTGCGTATCTCGGCAGCGGCGCGTCATGAAAATTGATCGCGCCGCGGCGAGGCATCGCGAGCGCCTCGGGCGGGATGATCTTGAAATTGATGATACTGAAGAGGTAATCGAACTCCTGGCGCGCGAAAAAGGCCGTCATGTCCTCGGCTGGCCCGGCAGTCGGAATCCCGACCGACTCCGACCAGACCCGAAGGTCGCGATCTGCTGGCATGACGCCGACGATCCGGTGGCCACGGTCGAGCAGCACCTTAGCGCAGTTGATCGCCAGCGCGCCTTCGCCGACGACCATGCAACTGAATTCGGTAGAGCTACCCATGTGTCACTCCTCGGGTATCTACAAGGGGATCGGCCGTGAAAGTGGACGCGACGACAATCGTGCGACGCTGCATCGGCGACATCTCGTAGGTGTCGATTACGTCATCCATGTGCCATCGTCTCCGGTTCACCGTGCGCCCTTTTCGAAACCGAGCTGTCGCGCCTCGCCGCAACCAAGCTTGCGGGGCCGAAAAGCGCGCAGGCGTGAAACAACATGCCCTGCTGCAACGGCGCCAACTCATACACATCCACCACATCACCGTGGCGATCGATGTCGGTGTCGGTGATCTTCATGCCTGGCCGCTCCGCGCATGGCGTTGCTGCGCTTCGGCGACGAATGCGGCGAATGTCGCGGCGTGTTCGGGTAGGAGCATGGTGTCCTTGTCGCAGTCGTCAGGTCCGACGAACACCGTGCTGCTCGCGGCGTGGCGGCTCCAGCGCAACGGATGGGCCCACGAACGCTTCGACGACTCGCAAGGGATCATGAAGTCGACGTGGCTACTGGACGGTTTCGGTGAATATGCGCGCACCGCGGCCATGGTCGCCCTCTCGACGGCGGCGCGTCGGATGAGAACTGGATCGGCGGACTCTTCTTGGGGCAGCACCCTGCGGGCGCGTTCGGCGATATAGCGCGCGCGCTCGGCTGCGGGGATCGTGCGTAGCGCGCGGGCATGGGTCACGAAACGGCTGGTGTATTGCCGGGCTTGGGCCATTTTCCACGGCAAGGGACGACGGTACGAGTTGTAGTATGGCGCGCCGAACAGAATGAGATTCGTGATAGACGCGCCCGAATCCGTCAGCTGGCGCGCAAGCTCGAACGCGATCGAGCCGCCAGCGCAGTAGCCGGCGATCGACATGGGCCCGACGGGCCGGAACGAGCGGATCTGCTCGGCGAAATAGCGGGCTATGTCTTCGACGCGCGTCAGCGGGTCGCTGCCCTCCTCGAGTCCGGGTGGCTGCAGGCCGAAGAATGGCTGGTCCGGGCCGAGATGCAGCGCGAGTGCGCGATAAGCGAACACGTCGCCGTTGTGCCCGCCCAGGGCGAAGATCGGCGTTCGCGTCCCGGCGGCTTCGAGCGGCACGATCGCGCGCTGCTGCGCGGTAAGCTGCAGCGCCTCGCGCAGGAACGCGACGCTCGCGTCGCGATTCGCCGGTCGGTACATGCGCCCAGCGTGGAACGGGTCTGGCACTGTCGCGCTCGTCGAATGATTGATCAGCGCCGGAATCGCCGCTGCGGGTGCAGGTGCCGGAGCGGCCGTCGGCATCGTCGGCACCGCCGCACCGGGGCGAACGCCGAGCATTTCGAGCTGGCGCGAGATGATCGCGAGCTGCTGCGCGATGCTTGCAAGTGAGCCGGCGTCGGCGGGCATCACAGTAGGCATCGCGGCCGCCGCTCGTGCGGCGGCGACCGGCGTCGTATCGGGCAACACGTCTTCGGGCAGGGTTGGCAGGATGCGCTCGACCAACAGGTTCAACGTCGGGACATCCTCGACCAGTGTGCGCAGGGTGATCTCGGTCGCGAACTGCTTCTGCAGTGCGCTGGCCGCCTGCGTGAGGAACAGCGAATCGAAGCCGATCTCGAGGAAGGTCGTATCGGGTGTGAGAATCGCTGGATCGACGCCGGAGAGATCGGCGAACACCGTTTGCAGGTGCGATAGCAGGGCTGCGGATCGGTTGCTGCTGATGACGGTGGTGTCTTGTGTCGGAAGCGAAGTCGGAGCGGTCGCGGCCAGGTGCGTCGCGGCCAATACGGGTTGTACGGCGGCGGGGACCGCGTCGTTCTCCGGAATCGGATCGACCCAGTGACGGTGGCGCCGGAACGGGTACGTAGGGAGTGGCACGCGGCGACGACGCACACCGCCGTGAAATCTCTGCCAGTCGATGTCGACGTTGCGCGACCAGAGTTGGCCCGCGGACGCAAGCAGGCATTCGATATCTGCGCTCCAATCCTCGCCCGGATGCATCGACGTCGCGATCAGCTGCGTCGCGAGGCGGCCGTCGTGCTGGCGCGACAGCATCGCGAGCGTCTGGCCGGGACCGACCTCGATGAGCGCGAGACGGGCATCGACGAGCTCGCCGATTCCACGCGCGAAGTTCACCGGTTCGCGCAATTGTCGTCCCCAGTAGTGTGGGTCGACCGCTTCGTCATTGGTGATCGGACGGCCGGTGAGGCTTGAGATCCAGCGCATCTCTGGTGCGCGACGCGGTATCGCGGCGACGATCTTGGTGAACGGCTCGATGACCGGTTCCATCATCGGGGAGTGATACGCATGCGAGGTATGCAGGCGTCGGTGCGCGACGCCTAACGTGTCGAGCCTCGCTGCGAATGCGTCGATCGCTTCGTCGCAGCCCGAGACGACGGTCAGATTCGGTGCGTTGAACGCGGCTATCGACACGTCCGGCGTCATCTCGGCCGTTACCACGTCCGCCGAGGCACGCACGGTGAGCATCCCGCCAGCCGGCATGTCCTGCATCAGGCGTGCGCGGCGCGCCAGGAGCACCAGAGCGTCGTCGCGCGTGAACGTGCCGCCGATGCACGCGGCGACGTACTCGCCGACACTGTGACCGATCATCGCGTCGGGCTTGACGCCCCACGACATCCAGAGCTGCGCCAGCGCGTACTCGACCGTGAACAGCGCCGGCTGCGTGATCACGGTCCGCCTGAGCGTGGCCTGGGCGGTCTCGCGATCCGATTCGCTCGGGTACAACACGGTGCGAAGATCGATGCCGATCTCCGGCTGCAGTACGCGCGCGCAGGCGTCGATCGTCTCTCGGAAGAGCGGCTCGGATTCATAGAGCCCGCGGCCCATGTTGACGTATTGCGAACCCTGGCCGGGAAACATGAACGCGATCGGCGACGGCTCGGCGTCACCGCTGAAATCGTGCACGCGTTTCGTATCGGCGTTTGTCAGCAGCGCTATCGCATCGTCGCGATTACGACAGACGATCGAGCGCCGATGCTTGAAGCGGCGGCGGCCGACCTGAAGCGTGTACGCGATGTCGGCGAGATCGGCGCTGGTGTCCTGTGCGAGATGATCTTTGAGGCTCTGTGCGGCGCGATCAAGGGTTTCCGCATCACGCGCCGACAGCAGCAGCAGCTGCTCGGGACGCGACGCGGACGCTGCCGGTTCCCCGAGCGGCGCTTCTTCGAGCACGACATGCGCGTTCGTTCCGCCGATGCCGAACGAGCTGACGCCGGCACGGCGTGGTGTCGGCTCCTCGGGCCAGTCGCGTTGCGCTGCGTTGACGAAGAACGGCGTGCTCTCGATGCCAAGCTTCGGATTCGGCGATTCGAAGTTGATGCTCGCAGGAAGGACCTTGTGATGCAGCGCGAGCGTCGTCTTGATCAAACCGGCGACACCGGCCGCGACGTCGAGATGCCCGATGTTCGACTTGATCGAACCGATCGCGCAGAAACCGTTCTCTTCCGCGCCGCCGGCGCGGAAAGCCTGCGTCAGGCCCGCAATCTCAATCGGATCACCGAGCGCGGTGCCAGTGCCATGCGCTTCGATGTACGAGATCGTCGCGGGATCAATGCCGCCGAGCATCTGCGCCATCGAGATCACCTGGGCGTGACCGTCAACACTCGGAGCGGTGAAACCGACCTTCTGGCTGCCGTCATTGTTGAGCGCCGCACCCTTGATAACCGCGTAAATCGTGTCGCCGTCCTCGATTGCGTCGCGCAGCCGACGGAGCATGACGATGCCGAGCCCATTGCTGAACACCGTGCCTGCGGCGTCGCGGTCGAACGCACGGCAGTGGCCGTCCGGCGAAAGGATGGAGCCCTCCTGGTAAAGATAGCCTCGCCGCTGCGGCAGCATGATCGATATGCCGCCGGCGAGTGCCATGTCGCATTGATATGTCTGCAAACTTTGCACCGCCGTGCAGACCGCGACCAGCGAGGTGGAGCAGGCGTTCTGGATGTTGAGCGCGGGACCCTTGAGGTCGAACTTGTACGACACCCGTGTAGCGACGTAGTCGTTCCCGTTGCCCATCATGAGCATAATCGGGCCGAGTGGGTCGGTTATGTCCCTGCGGGACAGCAGGTTCTCCAGGTAATAGCTGTTGGCCGTCGCGCCGGCGTACACGCCGATGGGGCCGTCGAAGCGCTGCGGGTCGTACCCCGCATGCTCGATCGCCTCCCATGCGGCCTGCAGGAAGAGACGCTGCTGCGGATCGATGATCTCGGCCTCCTTCGGTGTGAAGCCGAAGAACTCCTCGTCGAACTCGTCCGCGCCGGCGAGCACGCCGCGCGCGCGGACGTAGTTCGGGTTGGTGCGGGCAAGCATCTCCCCGCCGTGCGCTGGCTCGAGTTCCTCGGCGGTGAAGCGCGTGATGCACTCGCGCCGGTCGAGCAGGTTCTGCCACAGCGCAGCGACGCTCGGCGATTCGGGAAAACGACCGGCCATGCCGATGATGGCTATGCCGTCGAGTGGATCGTAGGCGTCGGAGTAGGCCATTAACGTTTCCCCGTCAGGTTGCGTTGGTGTGCAAGGGCTTCGCGTTGTTTGCGTGCGCGGTCCATGGTTGCGGTTGCCGTTGTGGCAATCTTGTTTTGGCTGGTGAGGTGGCGTGCGAGGGTGCGCACCGTCGGATACTGCAGCAGCGCGACGATGGGTAGGTCGGCGCGGAGTCTGTTGGTTAGTTGTGCGTGCACCCGGATGCTGAGGAATGAGTCGCCGCCCAGCTCGAAGAAGTGGTCGTCGAGGCCGACCCTGTCGACGCGCAGCACGGCCTTCCAGATGTTCGCGATGGTTTCCTCGGCTGGGTTGCGTGGCCCGAGGTAGGGGCTGCCGCTTTCGGCGCGTTGGTGCTCGGGGGGGCGGGTGGCGCCGAACACGATGTCGGATTCGCCGCTGTATCGGTGCAGCAACACCGCCCAGGCCGCCTGCACCATGGTGTTCACCGTGACGCCCGCGCGCCCGGCCGCCTCGCGAAGCCGCCCAGAGACCGCTTGTGAGAGGCGCTGCTCGGCGTCGCCGAACCGCTCGTCGGGTGCAGGGCGGTTAGGCACCTCGATGCCGAACGACGTCGAGGCATCGAAGCTGCCCAACGTCGTGCGCCAAAACTCCTCGGCGGCAGCCGAATCAAGCGAACGACGCCACACGATGTAGTCGCGGAACGGACGCGCCGGCGGCAGCGACAGCACCTCACCACGCCGAGCGGCGTCATAGAACATGAACCACTCGCGCAACACGATGAACGAGCGCCCGTCGCCCATCGCGTGATGAAACCTCCACAACACCCGCGACTGCCCACCGGAAACCGCGCCACGAACAGCCGCATCATCGGCGCCCGCGACAAATCGAAGTCGTGGCGGCGATCCGCACGAACACGCGCATCGAAACGCTGCTGAGCCACCTCGGACGCCGCATCGCTCCAATCGGCAACCGCGGTCGGCATCGCGGGGCGGGCGAGCACCGCTTGACACGGCTCCCCGACGTCCCTCCAGCGCAACCGAGTACGCAACATCGGGTAACGCGCCATCACTTCGCCCATGGCCTGCTCGAACACCGCGACATCTAAGCGTTCATCCAGCGTGAAGACGATCTGCTCGATGTCAACCCCGGACCCGGGCGCACTCAACGCGTGAAACAACATCCCCTGCTGCAACGGCGACAACTCATAGGTGTCGACCACGTCGTCCATGTGGTGCATCCCCCCGCTCCTACGTCGTCCTGACTTGTGCAAGCCACCTCGAGAGGCCCGAAACCGTAGGACGACGCACTTTTCGGAACTGCGAGTGGATGCCCCATCCCCCGCGGCCCGCGTACCGTCCGTCGAGGCTCCCCCTGGAGATCCCGCCCGTGCAGCAAATTCTACAAAAGAGTCGTCAATTTCGCTAGAGAAAATCTGAATGGAACTGGGCCGTCGCTGGCGCGAACGAACATCGCCTCACCAGCAAGCCGTCTCAATGGGTGCTCGGCACCAGATCTTGGTTCGTCATTGGGCTCGGTCCGCCGTCGCGCGACGAGATGGCGCAGGTAACGCGCCGTTGTGGGGATGTGCGACTGCGATCCTCTTGCGCGAAGGATGTCACATCGAGCAACAGAAGATGCGCTCCGGATGCACACAGCAAAAGTTTGCCAGTTGCGATTCGCGACAGAAGCTGTGCGCGGGACAATTGCCGTTCGACGCGAAGATCATCCGTTTTCGTCACTGTCGGCGGAGGCGACGAGTGAGCGGATGTCATGACGGACTTGTTTGATTAATCAAGGTTTCTGCAACCCTGGGTTGCTGCAAAGCCCTGGATTTGAATGAAATCGCCCGTGGCGCCGGGCGTGCACCGGGCGGCGGCGGTGGACCAGCGCCGGCAAGGTTCGGAATGAGAAACCCTATGGATTGTCTTCGCTAAAAGTGGCCAGCAAGTTATTGACTATCGTGATAGCAAAGTCGTAGCCTGTCATGAGGAAGCATCCGGGGGGATGCTGGGGGTGATGCCAATGTGCAGTCGAAGCGCAATGAGTGCGTTCAACGCCGTTGCTGTGCAGCAACATGGCTGAGACTCCAGGCCACTGGCCCAGTGAGTCCTTGCGACGTACGGACCCAGAAGCGAGGAGGGCGTCCGATGTATGACCACATGCGCATCGCCCGGGGTCGAGAGCTACTGGCTCTTGGTGCGGCCTCATGCCTCGTTATGGCTGCTTGGGCGGGCTTTCCATCACTGGTTGATTCTAACGTTTATGTTCCCCTCCCTCAGGCGTCCGCGCCCTCGGCTGCCAACCTGATCAAGCAGGGGGGCCACTTGGTCGACGGGCCGCGCAACGCACACGCCGCCTTCGACTCCACGTTGTCATGGGCACTGAGCATGAAGAGTCCGAGGGCCAATAGATATGTAGCGGTGTGGGATTCGGGCCGGGTGGTTGACGCGAGCCTGATACCGCTCAGGTCGAAGCTGCAAGCGTTGTTGTTGCTGCTGAACCGATCCGACGTCGTGGATCAGCCAGCTCTAAAGGCGAAGATCGAAGCGTTGCTGAACTTGCCGGACTTTGCATTGTGGCAACTGGTGCAGCATCCTGATCTCGCGGAATTCAGCAAGCTTTTGGACGATGTGTTCGTCGGAGGAGCTGATGTGTCCGGCGTCGAAACCGAGCTCGACAAGGTCGATGTGACCACCGTGCCCGGCACGTCTGATCGGGTCCAACTGATCACAGTGAGTGGAAAGCCGGCGTACACCGTGACGACGCCGGTCGGCGACGAGCGAATCGGGAACTCTGCCCTATCGCCGATGCCCGCGCCGCCGCCGGGTGAACTGGCGGCGCTGGCGTCCGAGTTCCACGCGCTGTCCCGCATGGCAGTAACTACCTTCGCCTTGGCGCCGAGCACTGAAGAATTACCTCCACCTCCACCTCCACCTCCGCCTCCAACGCAGGCACGGATGTTGGCGCCCGCTCTCGTGCTGGCGCCAAGCAGTGAGGAACTGCCACCACCGCCTCCGCCTCCTACGTCGGCGCCCCCGGTGACACCGAGTCAGCCGACCGGCACTCCTCAGACGTCACTCGACGTCATCAACTCAGGGAACAAGTTCGAGCCCGGGGAGACGGCGGCACAACGGAGCGTTGACAATTCGCCGCCAATTAGCCCCTCTGCAACTCAGACTGCACCGCCGTCGACGTCGGCTGCCAACCCTGCTGAAGCGGGCGGTGTGACGGGTGGTGGAGGCGAAACCTCGCCAGGCGGCGGCAGCGAAGGCGGCACGGCGTCGGAGGCCGGAACCAGCCCGTAGCCCCGCGGCGGCGTCATGCCGATCATCGGCTACTGCTCCGATACCTCCTCGGGCGGCGGTAATCTCGATCCACGTAGCAAAAGCGCGCGGAAGGGGAGCCGTGTCATGGGTGTGCCGCCCGACAGCAGCCCGTTCGGTTCACAAACGGTGACGGGACCCGGCTGGCCGAACGTCGACGAGGAGGCCCTCGCCTCGGCGGCGGCGTCCTACGAGGCGTTGGCGGCCAAGCTCACCGGTTCGGTGGTGCCGCACCAGCAGGGCCAGCTGATGCAACTGGCAGACCAGTGGAAGGGTGGCGGGGCGCTCGCCGCCGGGGGTGAGGCCACCACGATCATCGCCGGTCACGAGGCCAACGCCGCCCAGGCCGCCGCGATCGCCC
>JAOPVI010000112.1 GCA_025966225.1 Mycobacterium sp.
CAATCACGACTTCACGCCCGCCGCACGCAAACTCGCGGAACAGCACGGGTGCGTACTCGTCGGCGGCGACGAGTTGACCCGACTCGGCTCGACCATCCGCCGCCTGATGACGCCTGGCGTCAGCTGAGCGCCGCGCGCACCTCGTCGATGGCGGCGTCGAGATCCTCGTGTGACACCGTGAGCGCCGGCCGGAAGCGGACGCTGTCGGGTCCGCTGGCCAGCATGATCACGCGGCGGTCCCACAGCTTGCTGACCAGTTGGTCGCGCTGCGCCGCCGACGGCATGCTGAAGGCGCACATCAGCCCACGCCCGCGCGGGTCGAGCACCAGCGTCGGGAACTCGGCGGCCAGCTCCTCCAGCCGACCGAGCAGGTAGCGCCCGGCCTCAGTGGCGCGCGCCAGCAGACCGTCGGACTCGATGACCTCGAGGATGCGCCGTGAGCGCACCATGTCGGTCAGGTTGCCGCCCCACGTGGAGTTGATGCGGGAACTGACGGCGAAGACGTTGTCGGCCACCTCGTCGACCCGTCCGCCAGCCATCACGCCGCATACCTGGGTCTTCTTGCCGAATGCGATGACGTCGGGCGCAACACCCAATTGCTGATAGGCCCAAGGGGTTCCGGTCATCCCGCAGCCGGTCTGCACCTCGTCGAAGATCAGCAGCGCATCGAACTCGTCGCACAGCTTCCGCATCGCGACGAAGAACTCTCCCCGGATGTACCGGTCGCCGCCCTCACCCTGGATGGGCTCGGCGATGAAGCAGGCGATGTCGTGCGGACTTGCCTCGAAGGCCGCACGCGCCTGCCGCAGCGACTCGGCCTCGAGTGCGTCCATGTCGGCCCCGGGCCGGAGGTATGGCGAGTCGATGCGTGGCCAGTCGAACTTGGGGAACCTCGCCACCTTGGTGGGGTCGGTGTTGGTCAACGACAGCGTGTAGCCGCTGCGTCCGTGGAACGCGCCGCGCAGGTGCAGCACCTTGGTGCCGAGCGCCGGATGGAGCCCGCGGGACTCGTTGAGTCGGCTCTTCCAGTCGAAGGCCACCTTGAGCGCGTTCTCGACCGCGAGCGCGCCACCGTCGACGAAGAACAGGTGCGGTAGCGCCAGGTCGCCGAGCACGCGCTTGAACGTGTCGACGAAGCGGGCCATCGGCACGCTGTAGACGTCGGAGTTGCTCGGCTTGTTGACCGCCGCCTCGGCGAGCTCGGCACGGAACTCGGGATCATCGGCCAGAGCCGGATGGTTCATGCCAAGCGCCGACGAGGCGAAGAACGTGAACATGTCGAGGTACCGCGCGCCGGTGCGGGCATCGACGAGGTGGGAGCCGGACGAGCGCTCGACGTCGAGTACGAAGTCGAGTCCGTCGGCCAGGATGCTGCGGCGCAGCACCTCGTGCACGTCGTCGGGACCGAGGGCGGGGTCCGCTACGCGGAGCGGGAGGACGGCGGTCATACCGACATCCTAACGTATTATTTACGGCCTATCGACATATACGCAGGAACAATCACGGTATGGAGTCGCGTCCATCGTAAAAAGTCTGTAAGATTATGGTGCTTCGGGTGCGGACATTCGCAGTCGTCCGGATCTGCTGCAGAAGTTCTTCAAGCGCTCGACCCGAGCGAACGTGCACCAGGAGGACGTAGCTCTCCTCCCCCGCCACCGAGTGACACGACTCGATGGCCTCGATGTGTTCGAGCCGGGCGGGGGCATCATCGGGTTGAGACGGATCGAGAGGGGTGATGGCGACGAAGGCCGACAGCATGTTTCCAACTGCCTCCGGGTTGATTCTGGCCCGATACCCCGTCACCACGCCGCGCGACTCGAGCTTGCGCACCCGCGATTGGACGGCCGACACCGACAGTCCTGCGCTCTCGGCAAGGTGGGTCAGCGTGGCTCGGCCATCGACGACCAGCTCGCGCACGAGCGCCCGATCGATGTCATCGAGCCCTTCGCCGTCCTGCGTCATGGCCGGAGACTATCGCAGCGGGCTCCAGGGGCAGGTGAGCCGATGAGCGCGCATGTTCAAACCTCGGAGCTACGGGCAAGGTTCGCCGCCGCGCTGTCCCAGATACGGCGCCATCACATCCACGACCCTTACGACCTCTACGAGAAAGCGGCATCGTGACCACCATGCGGACCACTTCCCTGCCCACCGCCGACGAGCTACGCGACCGGGTGCGCGCCGCCCTGCAGACCATCGGTGTCCCCGTCGGCAACGACGGAGCGCTGGGTGAACCGGGCGCCACAGGCGTGCCCGCGAGCACCCCGATCACCGGTGACGTGCTGTTCACCGTTGCCGAGACCACCCCGGCCGAGGCCGACGCGGCCATCGCCGCCGCCGCGCAGGCGTTCAAGACGTGGCGGATCACCCCCGCTCCCGTGCGGGGTGCGCTGGTGGCCCGGCTCGGGGAGCTCCTGATCGAGCACAAGGCGGAGCTCGCGACGCTCGTCACCGTCGAGGCAGGCAAGATCACCTCCGAGGCGCTCGGCGAGGTCCAGGAGATGATCGACATCTGCCAGTTCGCCGTCGGGCTGTCGCGGCAGCTGTACGGCAAGACGATCGCCTCCGAGCGCCCCGGCCACCGGCTGATGGAGACCTGGCATCCGGTCGGCGTCGTCGGCGTCATCACCGCCTTCAACTTCCCGGTCGCGGTGTGGGCGTGGAACACCGCCGTCGCACTGGTGTGCGGCGACACCGTGGTGTGGAAGCCATCGGAACTCACCCCACTGACCGCCATCGCCTGCCAGGCCCTCATCGAACGCGCGGCCCGTGATGTGGGGGCGTCGGCACATCTCAGCAAGCTGATCCAGGGCGCGCGTGAGATCGGCGAGCTTCTCGTCGACGACCCGCGGGTCGCGCTGGTGTCGGCGACGGGCTCGGTGCGCATGGGCAGGCAAGTCGGGCCGCGGGTGGCCCAGCGGTTCGGCAAGTCGCTGCTCGAACTGGGCGGCAACAACGCCGCGATCGTGACCCCTGCGGCCGACCTCGACCTCGCGGTGCGTGGCATCGTGTTCTCCGCCGCGGGCACGGCCGGACAGCGCTGCACCTCGTTGCGCCGGGTGATCGCGCACAGCTCGGTGGTCGACACCCTCGTCGAGCGCATCGTGAAGGCGTACCGCAGCCTGCCGGTCGGCGACCCCGCAGCCGACGGCACGCTCATCGGGCCGCTGATCCACGAGCGCTCCTACCGCGACATGGTCGGCGCGCTGGAGCAGGCCGAGGCCGACGGCGGCGAGGTCATCGGCGGCGAGCATGTCGACCTAGGCGAAGGCTCCTACTACGTGCGGCCCGCAGTGGTCCGGATGCCCGCGCAGACCGCGGTGGTGCACAACGAGACGTTCGCGCCCATCCTCTACGTACTGACCTACGACGAGCTCGACGAGGCCGTCGAGTTGAACAACGCCGTGCCACAGGGACTTTCGTCGGCCATCTTCACCACCGACATGCGCGAGGCCGAACGCTTCATGGCGGACGACGGGTCGGACTGCGGCATCGCCAACTTCAACAACGGCACGTCGGGTGCGGAGATCGGCGGGGCTTTCGGCGGCGAGAAGGAGACCGGCGGCGGCCGCGAGTCGGGGTCAGACTCCTGGAAGGCCTACATGCGACGCGCCACCAACACCGTCAACTACTCCTCCGAGTTGCCGCTCGCCCAGGGCGTCCACTTCGGCTAGCTACAGCCTGGGTGGCGCCGCGTGGCGTGGCACGTGAAATCCCATGTGCCACTTTGGTTGCAGGTGCCACACGCGTGGGACGACGGGCTCCTCACCT
>JAOPVI010000120.1 GCA_025966225.1 Mycobacterium sp.
CCGCCCGCGAGTTCGGTGATCCGCTTGGCGCTCTCGACCGCGTCGAGCACACGCTCGTTGCCGTCCATCTCGACGAGTGCCTGGCTGAGGAAACCGATCCTGAGCGTCTTGCCCCGTTTGATGGTGCCCGCGGACGGCGTCAGCTCGCCGGTCAACAGCTTGAGCACCGACGTCTTGCCGGTCCCGTTGACGCCGACGAGGCCGATGCGGACGCCTGGCCCGATCGACCAGTCCAGCGAGTCGAGGATCACCTTGTCGCCGGCTTCCAGCCGGACACGATGGAGGTCGAAGACGTCCTTGCCGAGCCTGGCCGTTGCGAACCGCTGCAGGGCAAGGGAATCCCGGGGTTCCGGTTCGTTGGCGATCAGCTCGTTGGCCGCTTGAATCCGGAACTTCGGCTTCGAGGTCCGCGCAGGTGGTCCCCTCCGTAACCACGCCAATTCCTTGCGCATGAGGTTGCGCCGCCGCGCCTCGGTGCCGGCCGCCACCCGCGTCCGCTCCGCCCGGGCCAACACGTACGCCGCGTATCCGCCCTCATATGCGTCGACGGCGCCGCCGTGCACCTCCCACGTGCGGGTACAGACCGCGTCGAGGAACCACCGGTCGTGACTGACGACCACCAGCGCCTTCGAACGCTGTTGCGACAGATGGCCGGCCAGCCAGCCGATCACTTCGACGTCGAGGTGGTTGGTCGGTTCGTCGAGCACCAGCACGTCGTGGCCCGCCAGCAACACCGCGGCCAGCGCGACGCGACGTCGCTCGCCGCCGCTGAGGTTGCTCACCTCACGGTCCAGCGATACCTCGGTCAGAAGGTTCTCCACGACGGACCGGGTTTCGGCCTCGGCCGCCCAGATGTGGTCGGGACGGCCGCCGACGATGACATCGCGCACCGTCGCGTCGGCCGCGAAGTCGTCGGCCTGGTGCAGGTAGCCCACCGACAGGCCCGACGTGTGGGTGACGCGGCCCGAATCCGGCGACCGGGCGCCGGTGAGCACCTGCAGCAGGGTGGTCTTGCCGTCGCCGTTGCGACCGACGACGCCGATCGCGTCTCCGTCGTCCACGCCGAGGCTGACCCCGTCGAGCAAAGTGCGCGTGCCGAAGCCCACGGTGACGCGTTCGAGGTTGAGCAGGTTGGCCATCAGGCGCTGATCATAGGGGCCTGGCGAGCGTCGGCGTCAGGGCAATCCACGCGGGCCACCAGTGCCGCTGTGCCATGATGACGTCTGGAATCGGGGGATTCGGGCTTGCAAAAGGGGAGCGTAGTGGTCGATTTCTCGGCATTGACCCGCCCGGTGGGACGCCTGGTGGCGACCGCTCAGAACGGGCTGGAAGTGCTGCGTTACGGCGGTCTCGAGACCGGCGCGGTGCCCTCGCCGTTCCAGATCATCGAGAGCGTGCCGATGTATCGGTTGCGCCGCTACTTCCCCCCGGACGCCCGACCTGGCGCGAAGCCCGCCGGCACCCCCGTGCTGATGGTGCACCCCATGATGATGTCGGCGGACATGTGGGACGTGACCCGCGACCAGGGCGCCGTCGGCATCCTGCACCAGGCCGGCATCGACCCGTGGGTCATCGACTTCGGCTCCCCCGACAAGATCGAGGGCGGCATGGACCGCAACCTCGCCGACCACGTCGTCGCGTTGAGCGAGGCCATCGACACCGTCAAGAAGGTCACCGAACGGGACGTCCACCTGGCGGGGTACTCCCAGGGCGGCATGTTCTGCTACCAGACCGCCGCATACCGGCGATCGAAGGACCTGGCCAGCATCATCGCCTTCGGATCTCCCGTCGACACCCTCGCGGCCCTGCCGATGAATCTGCCTGCCGGGCTGGCGGCCGGGGCGGCGGACTTCATGGCCGATCACGTGTTCAGCCGCATCGACATTCCGGGCTGGCTGGCGCGCACGGGTTTTCAGATGCTCGATCCCCTCAAGACGGCTCAGTCGCGACTCGACTTCGTCCGTCAGCTGCACGACCGTGAGGCGCTGCTACCTCGCGAACAGCAGCGTCGGTTCCTGTCCAACGATGGATGGATTGCCTGGTCGGGTCCAGCGATCGCCGAATTGCTCAAGCAGTTCATCGCGCACAACCGGATGATGAGCGGCGGGTTCTCCATCCACGGTGACCTCGTCACGCTCAGCGACATCGATTGCCCGATCCTGGCCATCGTCGGCGAGGTCGACGACATCGGGCAGCCCGCCGCAGTCCGCGGTATCAAGCGCGCGGCACCACAGGCCGACGTTTACGAATACCTTATTCGCACAGGGCATTTCGGACTCGTCGTGGGATCCAAGGCGGCCAACCAGAATTGGCCGACGGTCGCGGGTTGGGTCAACTGGCTGGACGGCAAGGGCGAGTTGCCGGACATGGTCGTGCCAATGGCGTTGCAGCCCACCGAGACCGGCGACAGCGGGGTGCCGTTCGCTTCCCGGGTCGCGCACAGCGCCGCCGCTGCCACCGAGCTGACGTTCACACTTGCGCGGACGGCCGCCGACGCGCTGTTTGCGGCGAACAAGTCGGCGCGCGCACTCGTCGTCGAAACGGCCCGCACACTTCCGCGCTTGGCGCGCCTCGGCCAGATCAACGACCACACGCGCATCTCGCTCGGGCGGATCATGGGCGAGCAGGCCGCCGCGACCCCGGACGGTGAATTCCTGCTGTTCGACGGGCGCGTACACACCTATGAGGCCGTCGACCGCCGCATCAACAACGTGGTCCGCGGCCTCATCGACGTCGGGGTGCGGCAGGGTGCCCACGTCGGAGTCCTGATGGAGACCCGACCGAGCGCGCTCGTCGCCATCGCGGCGCTTTCGCGTTTGGGCGCGGTGGCCGTGCTGATGCCGCCCGACGGGGACCTCGTCGAGGCAGCACGGCTTGGGGGCGTATCCGACGTCATCGCCGATCCGGCCAATCTCGAAGCCGCCCAGCGGCTGCCGCTGCGGATACTCGTGCTCGGCGGCGGCGAGTCCCGAGCCCTGGGCCTGCCCGAGGACGCCGACGTCGTCGACATGGAGCAGATCAACCCCGACGTCGTCGAGCTGCCCGGCTGGTACCGGCCGAACCCCGGCTACGCCAGGGACCTCGCCTACGTCGCCTTCGCGACCGTCCGTGGCGAGCTCGTCGCCCGCCAGATCACCAACTTCCGGTGGGCGCTGTCGGCCTTCGGCACCGCGTCGGCGGCCAACCTCGGCCGCGGCGACACCGTCTATTGCCTCACCCCGCTGCACCATCAGTCGGGGCTGCTGGTGAGTCTCGGCGGCGCGGTCGTCGGTGGTACCCGCATCGCGCTGTCGCGGGGACTGCGGCCCGAGCGCTTCGTCCACGAGCTGCGCCAGTACGGCGTCACCGTCGTGTCGTACACCTGGGCGATGTTGCGTGACGTCATCGACGATCCGTCGTTCGAACTGAACGGCAACCACCCCGTCCGGCTGTTCATCGGCTCCGGCATGCCCAAAGGGCTGTGGAAGCGCGTCGAAGAGGTGTTTCAGCCGGCGCACATCGTCGAGTTCTTCGCGACGACTGACGGGCAGGCCGTACTGGCCAACGTCTCCGGCGCGAAAATCGGCAGCGAGGGTCGTCCACTGCCTGGTGGCGGCCACGTCGAACTCGCCGCGTACGACGTCGACGACGACCTCATCCTCGAAGACGACCGGGGATTCGTCCGGCTGGCTCAGCCCAACGAGGTTGGCGTGCTGCTCGCCCACCCGCGCGGCCCGGTGGACCCCACCGCGTCGGTCAAGCGCGGCGTCTTTGCCCCGGCAGACACCTGGGTTTCATCGGAGTACCTGTTCCGTAAGGACGAGGACGGTGACTACTGGCTGGTCGACAACCGCGGTTCGGTGATTCGCACCACGCGTGGTCCCGTGTACAGCGCGGCCGTCAACGACGCCGTCGCAGGGGTTGGTGCCGTCGACCTGGCGGTGACGTATCACGTCCAGGACGGGCCACGGACCCTGTCCGTGACTGCGTTAGCCCTGGTTCCTGGCGGGAGCGTGCCGACGGCCGACCTCAACGAGGCGCTTGCCCAGTTGGTGGTTGGCTGCCCGCCGGACTTCATCCACGTCGTGCCCGACATGAAGCTCAGCGCGTCCTACCGGCCTCTGTTGGGCCCACTGCGCATGGCTGGAGTGCCCAAGCCTGCGCGAAATTCGTGGTATCTGGACGAGCAGACCAACGAGTACAGGCGGCTCACGACGGCGGTCCGCGCGGAGCTTCTCGACGCGTCGGACGGCGAATGAGCCCATGCCCCATACGCCTGGCTTTGTTACGCTCCGGCTGGCGGCACTACGCCGCTAGGGTCGGGGCACCCCGCGCAGTGGAGGATTCATGACATCGCAGACCAGCAGAAACACGGGTTGGCGGCGTGCCGCTACTGGCGGCGTGGCCAGCGCTGTGCTCGCCGCCGGTTTGATTGCCGGCTTTGGTTCGGGCACCGCTAGCGCCGACATACTCGACGACATCAACGCGCAGTACGACGTCGGCTCGGGCGGCGGCCAGGTCTCCAACCTCATTCACAGTGCGATCCAGTTGCGCGCAGCCGGCTACGTGCCGTCCAAGGGCAACATGGATGATCTCGAAGCGGGGTTGGCCAAGCGACCCAATCAGGGACCGCTGATCGCCGCACTGGAAGCGACCGTCTCCTTCCAGAAGCGCAACCAGGCGCGTGGCGCCGCTCAGCAGCCGCAGGGCCCGTCGTCCATCAACATCAACCAGGCGCCCAACGGCCTGCCGCCGGGTTTGGGCCCGGCCGGCGGCGGAGCCGTCCTTCCGATCGGTTAGCCGTCGTGCTTTCTGCGCAATTGCGATCCATCCTGGTATGTCCTGAAGACCGCGGCCCGCTGCTGCTCATCGGTGACGAGGCGCTCTACAACCCGCGGTTGCGCCGGTCCTATCGAATCGAAGGTGGCATCCCGGTGCTGCTGGTCGACGATGCGGTGACCATCACCGACGAGGCCGAGCACCAGGGCTTGTTGAAACGGGCCGAGTCCTAGTCGAACCCCGGGAGTTCTCCGGTGAGGTACCGCTGCAGGTTGGGCGCGATCGTTTCGGCGATCTGATTGACCGGTAGCGACTTGAACGGCTCCAGTTCCAGGATGTAGCGCGCGATCACGACGCCGACGAGCTGCGATGCGACGAACTGCACCCGGATCGGCCCAGAGCCTGGCGGGTTGTCGACGCGAGGTCCCACCTCGACGGTGATGATGTCCTGCAGGAACGACCGGATGAGGCTGACGTCGTCTCCGGCGAGCAGCGACCGGAGCGTCGCGATGATGCCGGATCCGAGCTCGGAGTCCCATAGCGGCAGCAGCAGGGACGGCAGCGTCAGTCCGAGCTGCTCTAGCGGCACCTCGCGCATGGGTCCGAGAATCTGCATCGGGTCGATCGGGATGTGGACGGCCGCCGCGAACAGCTGTTCCTTGGTGCCGAAGTAGTGATGCACCAGGGCGGCGTCGACGTCGGCTGCCGCCGCGATCGCACGGATCGACGTATTGCCGATCCCGTTGCGGGCAAACAATTCTCGCGCGTTGGCGAGGATGCGATCGCGGGTGTCGGAGATGCCGGGGGGTCGCCCGGGACGCTTTCGGCTCGGGCGGCTCACGGTGTCCTGCGCCGCAGTGTGGCCGCCGCTAGGCCCATCGCCACCACCGCGAATGCCACGACGACCGCGATGTCACGGGCCGCGGTGGCCGTGAGCTCTGGATGGGCTCCGACCTGCTGGAGCGCCTCCAGTGCGTAGCTGGCTGGCAGCGCGTTGCTGATCCACTGCAGCCAGTCGGGCAGCACGTCGCGCGGCACGATGATCCCGCACAAGAGGAGCTGCGGTGCGATGACGACGGGCATGAACTGGACGGCCTGGAACTCGGTGCGCGCGAACGCGCTGCACAGCAACCCCAATCCGACGCCTAGCACTGCGTTGATGATGGCGATCGCGAACACCAGGCTCGGGCTGCCCGCCGTATCGAGCCCCAGAAGCCAGAAGGAGATGACGCACGCCAGGGTCGCCTGCGCGGCTGCGGCGATGGAGAACGCAGTGCCGTAGGCCGCCAGAAGATCCAGTCGGCGCAGGGGAGTGGTCAGAATTCGTTCCAAGGTGCCCGACACCCGTTCCCGCTGCATCGTTATCGACGTGATCAGGAACATCACGATGAGCGGGAACACGCCCAGCATGATGAGGCACGCATTGTTGAACGGCGTCGGGGCGCCGGGCCGATGCGGTGCGTTCTGGAACATGAAGTACATCAGCGTGATGATCAGGCTCGGTACGACGAGAATCATCGCGACGCTGCGATGATCGGCCGCGAGCTGGCGCAGGATCCGGGCGGTGGTGGCGAGGTATGCCTGCGGGCTCAGCCGGCTGCGGCTGCGGTGCTGTGCCGGATGACGGACAGAAACGCTT
>JAOPVI010000121.1 GCA_025966225.1 Mycobacterium sp.
TCGGGGCCGCGGCGAGATTGGGACGTGAATCGCCGCCGCAATGCGAGTGAGACGTAGACCAGGGCGACTAGGACGGGGACCTCGATGAGCGGACCGACCACACGGCCAAGGCCTGACCCGAGGTGGCGCCGTAGGTGGCGATCGCCACGGCGATGGCCAGCTCGAAGTTGTTGCCTGCGGCGGTGAACGCCAGCGTGGTGGTGCGCTGATAGCCCAGCCGCAGGCCCGCCCCGAGGAGGTAGCCCCCGACCCACATGATGGCGAAGTAGGCCAGCAGCGGTAGCGCGATGCGAGCCACGTCCCATGGCCGGCTGGTGATCTGATCCCCTTGCAGCGCGAAGAGAATCACGATCGTGAACAGCAGACCGTAGAGTGCCCACGGTCCGATCGTGGGAAGGAACGTGGATTCGTACCACTTTCGGCCTTTGGCCTTCTCGCCGAGCCGACGCGACAGGTACCCGGCCAGCAGCGGGATGCCGAGGAAGATCAACACCGACTTGGCGATCTGCCAGGGCGACGTCGTGATCGTGGTCTGCTCTAGGCCGAGCCAGCCGGGCAGCACCGACAGGTAGAACCACCCGAGGACGGCGAACATGACGACCTGAAAGATCGAATTCAATGCGACCAGAACGGCTACCGCCTCACGGTCACCGCACGCCAGGTCGTTCCAGATGATCACCATCGCGATGCACCGCGCCAGCCCGACGATGATCAAACCGGTCCGGTACCCGGGTAGATCGGGTAGCAGCAGCCACGCCAAGGCGAACATCAACGCAGGGCCCAGAATCCAGTTCAGCACCAGTGAACTGACGAGCAGTTTGCGGTCGCCGGTGACCGCATCCAGTTTGTCGTAGCGGACCTTGGCCAGCACCGGATACATCATGATCAACAGGCCGACCGCGATGGGCAGTGAAATGCCGTCGATTTCAACGTCGTTCAGCGCCGTGTTCAACCCGGGAATCCAGTGGCCCATAAGCAGACCCACGATCATCGCGACACCGATCCATACCGGCAGGAAGCGATCCAACGTGGATAGCTTGCCCACCACCGGCGGAGTAGCGGTCGTCGATGAGGTCGTTTCAGTCATGCGGGCGCAATCACCAACTCGTTGTCGTTCAGGTTCAGTAACGGCGAAAGTGCCTGCAGTGCTTCGGGAATGACTGTGTAATAGACCCACGAGGCGCGTCGCTCGGACCGGAGCAGCCCAGCGTTGCGGAGCACCTTCAGGTGGTGCGACACCGTCGGTTGGGAGACCTCCACGCCGACGGAGATGTCGCACACGCACGCTTCACCCCCGGCGTGGCTCGCGATGGCACTGAACAAGCGCAATCGCACCGGATCTGCCAACGCCTTGAGTTTGGCGGCCAGGGTGGCGGATTCCTCCGGTGACAGTGGCTCCCGCATCAACGGTGGCGACGCGCAACACGCACCGTCCGCGATGGGCGACTGGGATGATTTCGACATGCATCGATATTGACAGACTTCGAATCAGCAGACAAGTGAACAGCCGGCCACGGGTTGGTGGGTGGGTCGTCGCGACGCGCGCACCTAGGCCGCGCCACCGGCGAGCTCGTTCGCTCGCCGAACGCGCTATCAGGCCTTTGCCGAACGCTCGTGGGATTTCCTCGTGGCCGACGGTGCCAACTCGTCAGCGAAGGGCAAGATCACTCACACCAGGTGTTCGCTCACCCAGCGCAACGAATTTAACGCAATAGCAAATTATTGCTGCCGTCCGTCGCTTAGTGTTCCTGTATCACTCGCCACCACGGATCGGATCGGACAGCACATGACGGCAGAACACGTGGCGGATCCCGCCGTTGCGGACGATGGCTCCGGTCCGGAGCTGAAGCGAACTCTCGGCCAGTTTCAGGTGTTCGCGATCTCGTTTGCGTTCATCTCGGTGGCGGTCGGCATCTTCGCGTCCTACGACAACCTGCTCGGGACCGCAGGACCGGTCGGAATCTGGCTGTGGGTCATCGCCTCGATCGGGCAGACACTGGTGGCTCTGGTGGTCGCCCAGTTCGCCGCACGCATCGCGTTGAGCGGGTCCTCATACCAATGGGCCTCCCGGCTGGCCAACCCGAAAATCGGCTGGATGTTCGGCTGGCTCACCTTCTGGTATCTGGCGACGGGCGTGGTGGCGATGGACAACGCACTGGCCAGTCAGGCATTCATGCCGCTGGTCGGCTTGCCGGAGAGCGAAGACACCGCACGAATGATCACGGTGGCGATCTTGATCATTCAAGCCGTGCTGGTGATCGCCTCGACCCGCCTGCTCGGCCTGATCAGTTCCGCCGCAGTGGGACTCGAACTGGCCATCGTCATAGTGCTGGTGATCGCCTTGGTCGCCGTCATGCTATTCACCGGCAGCGGCACCGTGGAGAACCTCTCCTCCCGCGGTATCACCGCCAATGCGCCCGACTACTTCGGACTCGGCGGCGGGTTGATGGCCGGGATGCTCATGGGCCTGCTCACACTCATCGGCTTCGACTCCGCGGCGAACCTCGCCGAAGAGGCGAAGGATCCGTTTCGCAGCGTCCCACGCGCGATCGTGTCATCGGTCGTCGCGGCAGCAGTGTTGGGGCTGGCCTTCCTAATCGCACTCACCCTGGCCATCAAGGACATCCCTGCGGTGAGCGCCAGCGGATCACCGGTGGCCGCGATCATCCGAGGCCAGCTCGGGCCGGTAGCCGAACGAATCCTGTTGGCGGGGCTAGCATTTGCGATGTTCGGTGCCGGGATGGTGGTGATGGCGGCCTGCGCACGGCAGGTATTCGCGATGGCACGCGATCGACGCTTCCCTGCGCACGAGCTGATGCGGAGGGTCAACCCCAAGACGCAGACGCCGGTTTCCGCGACGGTCCTGATCGTGGTCATAGGTGTCGTTCTGATGCTCGCGCTTCCCGGACAAGCGCTGCTGCAGCTGATCCTCGGCGGCACGATCCTGCCTGCACTGATCTACGGCGCCATCGTGATCCTCTACCTCGTGGTGCGGAAACGGTTGGAGCACAAGGAGGGCGGGTTCAGCCTCGGCCGCTTCGAGCTTCCGGTCGCGATCGCCGCGCTGATCTGGGTGGGGGCCGCATTGGTCTTCCTCGTCACACCCGGCGACGCCACCATCCCGACGCTGGTCGTCCTCGGCCTGATCCTGGCCGGCGGCGTCTACTTCGCCTACATGATGATCTTCAACCGCGAGGTACTCGACACCGAACCGGGGGACGACGACGCGGTCGCCGTTCCGCCCGCGATGACGGCATGACCTCCGTGAGTGCCCGACCGGCCGAATTGACTGGCCGTGTCGTTTGTCCCAGCGACGCCGACTACGCGAGTGCTAGCGCAGGCTGGAACCTGCTGTTCTCGTATCGTCCACGGGTGATCGTGTTCGCCCAGGAGACACAGGACGTCGTCAATGCGCTGGCCTGGGCGCGGAAGAACCATGTCTACGTTCGGGTACGCAGCGGTGGCCACAGTCTCGAAGGCTGGTCCAGCGTGGACGACGGGATCGTCATCGACGTCAGCGAAATGAAGTCAACGTCGATCGACTCGTCGTCGCGCATCGCGACCGTCGGCGCCGGCCTCAACCAGCTGGAGGCCGTCACCGCGCTCGGCAAGGCCGGATTCGCCGCGCCGACCGGCACCGAAGGCTCGGTCGGTCTGGTCGGCGCGACCCTCGGCGGCGGTTTCGG
>JAOPVI010000061.1 GCA_025966225.1 Mycobacterium sp.
CACACTGTCGCCAATCTCGTCGGTGGTCGGGCGCAAGGGCTACCTGCGCGGACAGCTGATGCGAGACCAGGACACGGGCGATTACCTGGTGCAGGCGCTCGGTGGCACCCCAGGAGCCTCGTCGCACCTCCTGGCCACCCTCGCCGAGGCAAACTGCCTAGTGGTCGTCCCCAGCGAAGCCGAACAGGTCCGCACGGGTGAGATCGTCGACGTCGCGTTCCTCGCCCAACGCGGCTGACGACCGAATCCATCGTGAATCTCTGGCGCTCGACCTCCGCCCATCCCGGTTGGCCCAAGTCGGTCGGCCCGATCCGTGTGCCCGCCGGAATGGTGCGGCTGCGCCCCGTACGGATGCGCGACGGAGGCCAGTGGAGCAGGATCCGGCTGGCCGACCGGGCGCACCTGGAGCCTTGGGAACCCGTGGCCGAAGTCAATTGGGAAGTGCGCCATGCAGTTTCAGCGTGGCCATCGATGTGTTCCGGCCTGCGTGCCGAGGCCAGACGCGGTCGGATGCTGCCCTACGTGATCGAGCTGGACGGCGAGTTCTGCGGTCAGTTGACCATCGGGAACGTGACCCACGGTGCGCTTCGATCGGCGTGGATCGGCTACTGGGTGGCAAAGGCGGTGAACGGAGGAGGCGTGGCCACGGCGGCCTTGTCCTTGGGGCTCGATCACGGCTTCGGCGCGGTGATGCTGCACCGGATCGAGGCGACCGTGCGCCCGGAGAACGCTCCGAGTCGCGCCGTGCTGGCCAGGGCCGGATTCCGCGAGGAGGGGCTGCTCAAGCGCTATCTGGAGGTCGATGGGGCGTGGCGGGATCACCTTCTGGTCGCGGTCACCGCCGAGGAGTTGATGATCTCGGCAACGTCGGCGCTGGTCCGTGACGGCCGAGCAAGTTGGACGTGAACCTGTTACAGATGTGACATGTGTGGCGGATGTGCTTGTGATTGGTGAATTACAGGTGTGTAATTGACCTCGGCGCGTCGACCCCGGATGCGCTGGTCACGGACCTAGCCTCACGGGGAAAGGAGCCGGCGTCATGCCAAGCATCCCCCAATCGCTGCTGTGGATTTCACTAGTGGTGCTCTGGCTGTTCGTGCTCGTTCCGATGTTGATCAGCAAGCGGGACACCGTGCGTCGCACCAGCGACGTGGCGTTGGCGGCACGGGTGGTCAACACGGGGCGGAGTGCGCGGTTGCTGCGGCGCCGACGCGGACCGGCCGCCGGACACTTCAGCGACCCGCACTGGGCGCCGACCGAGGACGACCACGAGCTCGACTTCGAGGGCGACGACGAGATGACCGCGCCACGAAAGACCGTCGTGATTGCCGCATCGAACACGGTGACGGAATCCCTCTACCTAGACGTCGACGTCGTGGAGTTGGACTCGGGGGCGCTACCCGTCGGCGTATCCGAGGCCGGGCAAGCCGAGCTGCCCCTGGACCTCGGACTCGACGCGCCCGTGGATGGCTTCGAGGAAGAGTTCGAGGAAGCGATCGAGGATTTCGAGAAGGAGTCGGAGGAGCAGGCGGCCGCCGTCGCCGAGACGTCCGACGACTCGACCCAGGCCATCCGGACCGTTGCGGAAGTGGACTTCGAGGAAGACGAACTCGAAGATCAGGACCTCGAAGATCAGGACCTCGAAGATCAGGACGAAGTCGACGACCTCGAGTACGCCGACGACGAGCCCGACGGCACCGAACACGACTACGAATACGTCGACGACACCTCCGGACTGGAAGCGCCATCGGATGCCGAAGGTGAAGCCCCGGAATCGATGTCGCATTCCCGTCGGCGTCGCTCCGAATCCGCAACCGCGGCGGCGGTCAGTGCCCGCAAGTTCAAGTTCCGCAAGCGCATGCTGCTGGCGATGGCCGTCGCGCTGCTCGCCTCGGCGATCGTCGCGTACGTGGTGACTCCGACGACGTGGTGGGCGTGTGGCACGGTCGGCGCCGTGGCGGTGCTGTACCTGGGCTACCTGCGTCGCCAGACTCGCATCGAGGAGCGAGTCCGGCGCCGTCGGGCGCAGCGGATGGCCCGGTCTCGCCTTGGCGTCGAGAACACCAACGACAGCGAGTTCGACGTCGTCCCGTCGCGGCTGCGCAGACCAGGATCCGTCGTGCTCGAGATCGACGACGAGGACCCGGTCTTCGAACATCTCGACCACGCCGCGTACGACGAGTACGAGCTGGCGCGGGCGTCGGGGGAGTAGCCAACTCGGTTTCGGTCAGCGCGGGCCCGACTGGTAGCCTGTGCTACCGCAAGGGGCTATGGCGCAGTTGGTAGCGCGTCTCGTTCGCATCGAGAAGGTCAGGGGTTCGAATCCCCTTAGCTCCACCACGTTTTCACAGTTCAGAGCAGTGCAGCCGTTAGGGCCTAGTAAGCCGTCCGCAGTGCGTCCGCAGTAGATTCGATGGCCGCGTTCAATCGGTTCGCCACTTCGTCCAAGTCTTCGTCGAATAGGTAGGCGTAGGTGTCGAGAGTCATGGATGCCTTCGCGTGCCGAACCATCCGTTGGACTGCCTTGACGTTCGCACCGACGCTGACGGCGACGACGACCTTTCGCGGCAGGTTCGCTACTGGGCTTGTACTGGCCCAGAGGTCAGCGCATCCTGTGAAGGCCCTGTCACGCTGCCGAGGAGACCTGGTGAGCCGGAAGATCGAGCTAGTGTTTGCCGCCTTCTTCGCGTTGTTCTTCATCGGCTGGCTCACCTTCGACATTCCGGTCGCGCTCGGCTTCGCTTACAAGGGGACCGGCTGGTACGCGCGCGAGATCGACCCGATCTTCCGCGATCCGCCGTCGTGGCTGAATACTGTCGGCTGGTACGCGCTCGCGTATGGATTCTTCTACGCGGCGACGGTGTACGGGTTTATCCGTCGCTCGTCATGGCTCCCGTACGTCGTGCTGCCGCTCGCCGGCATGGAGGTCGCGACGGTGGGGATCTATTTCGTCGAGGAACTGACCGGCGATGTGCAGCCGTTGAACTGGACGATGTTCTACGTCCTCAACGGGCCGTACATCGTTGTCCCCGTTCTGGCTGCGCTCTGGGTGATCGGGCGCGCGAGGAAGACGGCCACCGCGTAAGTCCCCCGAGAGCAGCTTCCGGGAGACCGGTCGACGTGAGTCGCAAAACTAACGTTGTGGGTTTCTCGAAAGTCGCGGCGAAAGAATTGGGTCGCGGGTGATCGCGGCAGTGGATTGCTTCACCCGTTAGCTAGTGAGGTCAACCCGCGTGTCGATCTCTTGGTCGAGGCCGAAGACCTGTACTTCGGCTGACTTTCCTTTCAGCGCGTGGAATCCCCGGTCGGTGAGGCCGTGCGGTCGAGTAATCAGGGCGTCAACGGTGTGGTGGGTAAGAAGGATCGCGTCGCCGGTGGTTTTGGTGAGTTGCTCGACGCGGGCTGCCACGTTCACGGTGTCGCCAATGAGGGTGAACTCCAGCTTGCCGCCCCCGCCGATGGTTCCCGCGATTACAACGCCGGTGTTGATTCCGATGCCGATGCGAAGCTCCTGGCCGAATCGCTCAGCGACCAGACGATTAACCAGGACTGCTGCGCGAAGTGCGGCGTCGGCGTTATCGGCGAGGTCGTTGGGTGCGCCGAAGACGGCCAGCGCGCCGTCGCCGAGAAACTTGTTGACGTGCCCTCCGGCCTCGACGACGGCAGGCACCACGATCTCGAAGAGCGCATTGAGGCGGGCGACTGTGTCCTCGGCGGTGTTGGCCTCGGCGAAGGGGGTGAAGTCGCGGATGTCGATGAACATCACCGTGACTTCGCGGCGTTCACCGGTGAAGACATCATCGCCCTGTTCCAGCAAGCGAGCCGCCAGAGCCGGATCGACGTAGGTGCCGAAAGCGGCCTGAAGTCGTTGGCGCTCAGCCAAACCCGCCTGCATACGGTTGAACGACGCCGCCAGCGCACCCAGGTCATCATCCTGAACCACCGGCAGCCGTTGGCTGTAGTCACCTGCCGCAACACGCTGTGTCCCTTCGGCCAGATCACGAACAGGACGCAGTGATGGTGTGAAGCCGAGGCCGACGACGAGCGGTGCGAAGCCAAGTGTTACCGCACCCGCGATCACGACGATCAGCAATGGCGTGTCGCTGACGCGATCGAATACCGCTGCCAGCATCGTGCCCACCGCACTGAATGTGAACGTGACCGCGAGCATGGACACGTTCGACCAGGCGGCAAAACTCGGCCGGGAGCGGGGCAGGGCGTCGCCGATCCCGGTGTCACCGGCGATGGCGATCCTGGCGGGCCGCATCGCTGCTTCCATGAAACTGTGCAGGACGACCAGCGAGGAGACAGCGCCGAGGGCCGCGCCGACCATCCCGTACTGGACCAGCCGCGACCCGGTCGCCCCGGCGATCGCACCGACTACGACCAGCAGCAATGCGATCCAAACAGCGCCAGCCCCCGCCGTCCGGACAACGCCCTCCCGGGTCAAGTCGTAGGTGGCCTCCAATGCCCTCGCGCGATCGACCTCCTCGCGGCCTGCCGCCCACTGCTCCAGGAGGCGGTTCCGGCGCGCGCCGGGGAGAATCGACACGTACGCCATCACCACTACGACGGGCACCGTGACGGCGGCCGCCTCGGCGTAGCGGTTGGATTCCTCGAACGCGACGACGAGAAACGCCGAAAGGAGCCAGAACGGCAGTACTGCGAGGGAGGTAATCGCGAAGATCGCCCACGAGTACCTCGCGCCGTACCGGTCCCACGTCCACTGCCAGATGCGATCCATCCCGCGACACTAAGTGGCTAGCGAACCGGGTCATATGCGTTTGAACGGGCATCTATGTCGTGCCGCCGACGATTCGGAGATCCGCGCGGCCAATTTCGTCTATCGGTAAAGGCGTGATGCCCGTGGCCGATGCGAAGGCGTGGCGCGGATGCCGAACATGGCAGGAACGGCGCCCGTCCCCCCATTGTGACCTAGGAGTATCAAAACTAAAGATGTGAGACGGCTCAGCTGAAAGTGGTTGCACTCAAGTAATTGCCAGTTGGAGGCGTCTCAGAAGTTGCCTCAAAAGTATCGTCTCATATTGACATGTTCTGAGACTTTTGAGACACTTTCGGTATGGCACTCACCGCAGCCCCCAGCGCGACCGGCACTCAACTTGGATATGCGCGAGTGAGCACCGAGCACCAAAGCCTGGACCAACAGACTGATGCTTTGGCAGCGGCGGGGGTGCAGAGCGACCGCGTCTACAGCGACAAGCTGTCGGGCACCTCTACGCGCCAGCAGCGTCCTGGGCTTGCCGCACTACTGGACTACGCCCGCGAAGGCGACGCCATCGTCGTGGTCGGCATCGACCGTCTGGGCCGAAACGCCGCTGAGGTAATGGGAACCATCCGCGATCTCGGTGATCGGGGAATCGTGCTGCGGTCATTACGCGAAGGAATCGACACGTCTAACGCCACAGGGCGGATGGTGGCCGGTGTTCTCGCCTCGCTGGCCGAACTGGAACTTGAACTTGGTCGCGAACGCCGTACAGCAGCGCGGGACGCACGGCGGGCACGCGGGCAGTCCATCGGTCGCCCGAAGGTGCTGGACCGGTCGAAGGTGGCGCTGGCGCAGCGGATGCACACCAGCGGTGAGTCAGCCAGCACGATTGCCACCGCGTTGGGTGTATCGCGTGCGACCGTTTACCGAGTCTTGGCCGGGGACGCCGACAACTAGCTGTGCGACCGAGTCGTTGGTGTCGACTACGTGTAGGGCGGCCCGAGGAATCGCCGCACCATCTGATGCTCGGCATCGGCGTCATTGAGGGGCCAGTACCACAGGGCTAGGAATGCTCGGATCAACCATTGCGCGGCAAGGGGATCGGGAGTGCTTAGCCCGACCATTTCGTTAGCGAAGCGGGTGACCATGGGTGAGTCGCTGAGCCATTCGTCGCCGGGGAGTGTGGCCATCGAGCGCATGATCTGTGCGAGCGGATCGGCTCGCAGGCGCTGCAAGGCGACCGTCGTGGCGGTGACGATGCGCTCTGATCCGGTCAGCCCAGCGATGGCTTCGCGAACCGAGTCGAGGATACGTTCGGCTTGCCGTCCCAGCACGGCGTCGCGGATTGCTGCCTTACCTCCGGCGTGACGGTAGATGGTCGCCGGTGAACAGTGAACGGTGGCTGCCAAGGTGTCGATGCTGAATGCGTCGTAGCCCTGACGCGACATCAGCTCGGCGGCTGCGGCGTAGATGCGTTCGGCAGCCTCGCTATGGCGATCCCGCCCAACCAGCCAGTCGTCAGTCGTCATCGGTCAGTTGTTTCCTCGCCGCGAACCCATGAAGTCGTTTTATCACCGTGAGAAGAATGGTGGCCGTTTTCTCAGCGAAGGCGCTGGTCGTATCACCGGACTGAGAAAGCGCCTCGCAGTACCTACTGAGATGGGTTTTCACGTTCGCCGTGCCCCGTTGACGCAGGTGTACACCCCGTTCAACCCTGAGCGCATGACCGTTTTGGCGGACGCGAAAGACTTCTTCGGAACCGACGCCCTACAGGACCCCTACCCGCTCTATGACCGGATGCGCCACCACGCATCGGTGCACCGCATCGGTGACTCCGTCTTCTACGCGGTGTGCGGCTGGGACGCCGTCGTGGAGGTCGTCAACCGCGTCGAGGACTTCTCATCCAACCTGACCGCGACGATGGTTTATCGGGACGACGGGACCGTCACCGCGTTCGACATG
>JAOPVI010000156.1 GCA_025966225.1 Mycobacterium sp.
GACATGCATCGCCCTACCCTGCCATAGCCCTGGCGACCGCCCCCCGCACGAAGGGCCGAGCGAAGCGACGAGCGCAAAAGACTAGGCTGGCGACATGACTGAGCAGACGACCAGCACTAGCTCCGCGGTCGACAACGCCCGAATCGTCGAAGACTTCCTCAAGGCGCTCGAACACCAGAACTTCGAAACGTTCGACGCCCTACTCGCCGACGACGTCGTCTACCAGAACGTGGGACTGCCCACCGTTCGCGGCCGCGAGCGCGTGGTGAAGATGATGCGCGGCATGGAGGGCCGCATGGGCTTCGAGGTGAAGTTCCACCGCAACGTGGCCGAGGGCAGCACCGTGCTCAACGAACGCACCGACGCCATAATCATCGGACCAGTACGCCTGCAGTTCTGGATTTGCGGCGTGTTCGAGGTCCACGACGGGCGAATCACCCTGTGGCGAGACTACTTCGATCTGTTCGACTGCACGAAGGCCTTGGTCCGCGGAATCGCGGGTGCGGTGGTGCCTGCCCTGCGACCGAGGATGTGATGAACACGCCGACCGGACGCACCAGACCGAACGCGTTCGAGTACGTCACCTACTGCTACGGACGGCGACTGCCCGCTTCGATGAAGCAATGGGTGGCCGACGACCTGGCCGGGCGTGGCGCCACCGTTCGGTTGATGGTCCGGATGTTCATCCCGGCGTTTCTGATCTTGCTGCCGTTCTGGCTGATCCCCACCACGTTGCCCGTGCACCTGTCGATGACGCTGCCCATCCTGATCCCGTTCGTGTACTTCTCGCACGCATTGAACAAGGTGTGGCGTAGGCACATGCTGCGCAAACACGGTCTGGATCCCGCGCTGGTCGACTACATCGCCCGCCAGCGCGACGCCCCGAAGCACGAGGCCTACATCGCAAAGTACGGGCCGAGGTCGGGCCCGCCAAGCAGCCACGACGTCTGAGCTTCAGGCGCGGCGCAGGTGCCCTAGTTCGTCGAACGCTTGCGCCCAGCCGGTCAACCGGTCGGTGGCATCGGCGAGTTCGTGCCGGTAGCGCAGCGCCGACATGGGCGAACTCGACATCGACCCCGAGTTCGCCGCGGATACCAACTGCGCTGCCGCGGTGACCATTTCGTTGTACTGCCGCGCCCCGGTCTCCAGCTGGACGACGAACGCCTTGATGGTTGGCGCGAGGTGGGCACGGGATTGGGGAGCGGCGTTGGCGGCCCGCTCCATCGACACCACCTCGCCCGCCGTGGCCGTCATCGTGGCCGCCGTCTGGTTGGCCGCGAGTGTCACCTCGCGAAGCTGGTCGTCGGGCAGCATCTGACCGCGCTGCATCACCCCGAGTAGGGACAACAGTCCTCGCTCGGCCGAGGCCAGCGCCGCCATCGGGTCGCGGGCCGCCGATCCCCACGGTGGCAGCCGTCTGACGGTGCGTTCCGGCGGCAGCGGCGTGCCCTTGAGCCAGCGGTAGCGCAGAAACGCCAGGGTGGCCCAAAACGCGGCGCCGGCAGCGATGATGCCGGTGATGAGCAGCACCCACGCCGGGGTGCTCCATGACGCGAGCAACCCCGTCACCGCGGTCCAGAGTCCCGTGGCGAAGGTAAAGAACCAGCACGCACGCAGGGCCCAGCGGCGCTTGCGCAACATCTTGGCCCGCGGATCGGCCGCCGCGCCCAGCTTCTGTGCGACGACTTCGGAAAACTCAGCGGCGGTATCGACGCCGCGCTGAACCATGGTGCGCCAGCCCTCTGCGCGTCCCGTCCACGAATCCTGTGCCATGTTCTCTCGAATGTTACTGCGGTAGGGGGTTTTCCGGCGACGTTGCGGGCTGCGCGGCGGCCGGCGTGGCTGCATTGCCAGAAGGCAGTGCATCGCCGCGCATCGACGCGCGGATCTGTTCGAGCCGCGAGTGTCCGGCCATCTCGACGCTGGCCTGCTGGATCTCCATCATCCGACCCTGCACGGATCCCGTGGCCAGTTCTGCGGCGCCCATCGCGTTGGCGTAGCGGCGTTCGATCTTTTCGCGGACCTCGTCGAGGCTGGGCGTATTGCCCGGCGCGGCGATCTCGCTCATGGAATTCAGCGAGGCGCTGACCTGCTCCTGCATCTTGGCCTGCTCGAGCTGACTGAGCAGCTTGCTGCGCTCGGCGATCTTCTGCTGCAGCACCATCGCGTTCTGCTCGACGGCCTTCTTGGCTTGCCCGGCCGCCTGCAGCGCCTGGTCGTGCAGGGACTTGAGATCCTCCACGCTCTGCTCGGCGGTGACCAGCTGAGCGGCGAACGCCTCGGCCGCGTTGGTGTACTCGGTGGCCTTTGCGGCATCACCCGCGGCAGTGGCCTGGTCGGCCAGGGTCAGGGCCTGTCGCACGTTGACCTGAAGCTTCTCGATGTCGGCGAGCTGACGGTTCAGCCGCATCTCGAGCTGACGCTGATTGCCGATTACTTGTGCGGCCTGCTGAGTCAAGCCCTGGTGCTGACGCTGGGCGTCCTCGATGGCCTGCTGGATCTGCACCTTCGGGTCGGCGTATTCGTCGACCTTGGAGCTGAACAGCGCCATGAGGTACTTCCACGCCTTGGTGAACGGGTTGGCCATCGGTTCGTTCCGCCTTCGTGTGTCGTGCTCTGTCCGCCCCGAGTGGGCTCGCGTGGTTGCGCTAGATGCCAACTTATCGGTTCTGCGGACGTGACCACACCCCTTGCGGGCGAATTCCGGGATCCGCAGACGCTGGTGCCTACGCGACCGCCATCGACACCACTTGCGGGATGACGACCTTGGTGCTGACGTCGATATTCGAGGCGCTGGTGGCCATCGCGTCGGCCGGGACGCGCTCCTGGTAGGCCATCGACTCGCCTGCGACGGTCAACACTCGCGACAGCGGAACCTCGAGCGCTCCGCAGATGGCGCTGAGCAACTCGCTGGACGCCTCCTTGCGGCCGCGCTCGACCTCCGACAGGTAACCCAGGCTGACCCGGGCGTCGTCGGACACCTCGCGCAGGGTGCGGCCCTGTTCAATTCTGACTCGACGCAGCACGTCGCCGATTACCTCGCGCAGCAATGCCGTCATCGCGCTCTCCTTACGGGTGGAAGCTCTACTACGTTCCAGAACGCATGTACGGCGCGAATTGGTTCCCGACCGCTGAAAGTGTCAGTGACCTGCGGCGCGGGCCCGCGAGTCACGCACGGCCGAGACGACGTAGTCGACGCCCGTGACCACGGTCAGTACGATCGCGGCCCACATGATGACCCAGGCTCCCGTGTGCCATACGCCGGACAGCGGCAGGATGAAGAGGCCGATCGCAACGGCCTGGACCAGCGTCTTCAGCTTTCCGCCCCGGCTGGCAGGGATGACGCCGTCGCGCAGCACCGCCAAGCGCAATGCCGTGACACCGAGTTCGCGGGCGAGGATCACCACCGTCACCCACCACGGCAGGTCGCCGAGCAGTGACAGCCCGATCAGCGCCGCCCCGATGAGCGCCTTGTCGGCGATCGGGTCGGCGAGCTTGCCGAACTCCGTCACCAAGTCGTAGGTCCGCGCCAGCGCCCCGTCCAACCGGTCGGTGATGACGGCCGTCGCGAAGATCGCGAAAGCGACTATCCGCCAATTCGTTTGGTGTCCATCGCCGACGAAGAGCGCGACGAGGAAGACCGGCACCAACACCATCCGCAACCCGGTCAGGAGGTTGGCGACGTTCGCCACCCCGACCCGCCGGACAGCGGGGTTTACTTCAGACTGACCCGTCACCGAATCAGAATATCGTTTGCGCCAGCGGATACTCTCGCAGCGTGAGCAACGCGCCCCAGATCGCCGGTCTGGTGGTGCGCCGTGCCCGTACTTCGGACGTCCCCAGCGTCAAGGCGCTCGTCGACGTCTACGCCGGCCGCATCCTGCTCGAGAAGAACCTGGTGACTCTTTACGAGGCCGTCCAGGAGTTCTGGGTCGCGGAGCTCGACGGCGAACTCGTCGGCTGTGGCGCACTTCACGTGCTGTGGTCGGACCTGGGCGAAGTCCGCACGGTCGCGGTGCATCCGAAGGTGCGCGGCAAAGGCGTCGGACACGCCGTCGTCGAGCATCTGCTGGCTGTCGCCAGGGAGCTCCACCTCGAACGGATCTTCGTGCTCACCTTCGAGGTCGACTTCTTCGGCGGACACGGTTTCGAGGAGATCGACGGCACGCCGGTGACCTCCGAGGTCTACGAGGAGATGTGTCGTTCCTATGACATCGGTGTCGCCGAGTTTCTCGACCTGTCCTACGTCAAGCCCAACATTCTCGGAAACTCACGGATGCTGCTGATCCTGTGAGCGGTTCCGCTCGTCAATCGAGTTCGTCGACGTCGCCACCATTGGCGTCGCCGCCCCCACGAATCAGCATCAGCGTGCCGGCCAGTTCGTCCGGTTTGACCAGCACTTCGCGCGCCTTGGACCCCTCACTGGGTCCGACGATCTGACGGGTCTCCATGAGGTCCATCAGGCGGCCCGCCTTCGCGAATCCCACCCGCAGCTTGCGCTGAAGCATCGACGTCGAACCGAACTGCGAGGACACCACGAGCTCGACGGCCTGCAGGAACACGTCCATGTCGTCCCCGATGTCGGGATCGGCGTCAGTGCGCTCGCCCGTCGGCTTCGCGGTCGTGACACCCTCGAAGTACTCGGGCTCGGCCTGGTCCTTGGTGGCGGCGACGACCGCCGCGATCTCCTCGTCGCTGATGTAGGCGCCCTGCAAACGGATCGGCTTGTTGGCGCCCATCGGCAGGAACAGCCCGTCACCCATGCCGATCAGCTTCTCGGCGCCCGGCTGGTCGAGGATGACTCGGCTGTCCGTGAGCGACGAGGTGGCGAACGACAACCGCGACGGCACGTTGGTCTTGATCAAACCGGTGACGACGTCGACCGACGGCCGCTGCGTGGCCAGCACTAGGTGAATACCCGCGGCGCGCGCCTTCTGGGTGATCCGGACGATCGCATCCTCGACGTCACGCGGCGCCGTCATCATCAGGTCCGCGAGCTCGTCGACGATCGCGACGATGTACGGATACGGCTTGTACACGCGTTCGCTACCCAACGGCGCGGTGATGACCCCGGATCTCACGTTCTTGTTGAAGTCGTCGATGTGACGAACTTTGTTGGCCTGCATGTCCTGATAGCGCTGTTCCATCTCCTCGACCAGCCACGCCAGCGCGGCCGCGGCCTTCTTGGGCTGCGTGACGATGGGCGTGATGAGGTGCGGAATGCCCTCGTACGGCGTCAGTTCCACCATCTTCGGGTCGATCAGGATCATCCTGACCTCCTCCGGAGTGGCCCTGGTGAGTAGCGATACCAACATCGAGTTCACGAAGCTCGACTTGCCGGAGCCGGTCGAGCCCGCGACGAGCAGGTGCGGCATCTTCGCCAGATTGGCGGAGATGAAGTCACCCTCGATGTCCTTGCCGAGCCCGATGACGAGCGGGTGGTGGTCACGGCGCGTCGACGCAGCGGTGAGCACGTCGGACAGTCGAACCATTTCGCGGTCGGTGTTTGGCACCTCGATGCCAACCGCGGACTTGCCGGGAATTGGCGCGAGCATCCGCACGCTCTCCGTGGCAACGGCATAGGCGATGTTCTTCTGCAGGGCGGTGATCTTCTCGACCTTCACACCAGGGCCGAGTTCGACCTCGTAGCGCGTGACCGTCGGGCCGCGGGTGCACCCGGTGACGGCGGCGTCGACCTTGAACTGCTGCAGTACCGACCCGATGACCTCGACCATCTTGTCGTTGGCGGCGCTGCGCAGTTTCGGCGGATCCCCCGCCTCCAGCAAGTCGAGCGACGGCAGCGTGTACGGGCCTTCGACGACGCGGTCCAGTGGCAGGGTGTCCTGCTTCTTGGCGACCTTCTTGCGCCTGGAGGGCCGGACGGCAGGCTCCGGGATGGTGGGGGCCTCGTCAAGCGGGTAGTTGTCCATCGGCGAACCGGCAGGCGTGCCGGGTTGGCTGGCCGCTGGCCACGCCTGCCCGCCGTCATATCCGGCCGCATCGTCGTAGTAGCCGTCGGAGAAGTCGTCGGGCTGCTCGGTCGCGTCGTCGTACTCGTCGTCGTCGTAGTACTCGTCGTGATCGCGATGACCGCCGATGCCCAACCAGTCGCTCAGCGCCGACGGCACCTCTCGGATGGTCGTCCCCGTCATCAACAACACGCCGAACAGCACCCCGATGATGAGCAACGGGGTCGCGATCCACGGCGTCAGCCCGTCCGAGAGTGGCCCGCCGATGGCGAAGCCGACGAACCCTCCGGCGTGCTGGCGGGCGAAGGGTTCCTGCGGCGCTCCGGACCACAGGTGCCAGAGCCCGAGCGCAGGCAGCCCGATCATCGCGGCACCGAGGACGAGCCGCGGGCGCGCCTCGGGATGCGGTTCGCTGCGCATGAGGATGACGGCGAGCGCGCCGAGCAGAATCGGCAACAGCACCACGGCCGAGCCGATGACGGTGCGAAGGACCGTATCGATCCATCCGCCGACGGGCCCGGCGCCGCCGAACCACGTGCTGGCGGCGATGATGACGGCCACCCCCAACAACGCCAGGGCGATCCCGTCGCGCTGGTGGCCGGGCTCCAAATCACGGGCCCGCCCCACCGACCGGGCCGTCGATCCGGCGCCCTTGGCGACCATCAGCCAGCCGGCCCGCGCGGTCCGGCCGACGGCGGATCCAGCGGCTGCGATCGGCGAAGCCGTGCGTCGTGGCGCCGGTTTGCGTCGTGGTACGGGCCGCGCTGGGCGGGCTGCCGCGCGCGAACCGGCCTTTGACCTGGTCGAACGGGCACCCGAGCGGGCTGCGGTCTTACTAGCCATGGCCATCAGCCTAGTCGCAAGAGCCCCAAGTTCACCATCTGCCACACTGGTCACAGGTCGATTCCAATGTTTGTAGCTGGGCTTCCTATCAGTAGGGTAGGCACCTGTCCTGCTACACCCCGTGAAACTCGATGAGGAGTCCCCACAAATGCCCGTCGTCGTCGTCGCGACCATGACCGCCAAGCCCGAATCCGTCGACACGGTGCGGGAGGCCTGCACAACCGCCATCGAGGCCGTCCATTCGGAACCCGGCTGCCAGCTCTACGCCCTGCACGAGGCCAACGGCACGTTCGTATTCGTCGAGCAGTGGGCCGACGAGGACGCGCTGAAGACCCACAGCACCGCCCCCGCCATCGCCGCCCTGTTCGGAGCGATCGGCGAGCACCTCGACGGCGCGCCCGACATCAAGATGTTGGCGCCCGTCGTGGCGGGCGACCCGGCCAAGGGTCAGCTGCGGTCTTGACGATGGGATCGCTGAGCGGAAAGGTCGCGTTCATCACCGGCGCGGCCCGCGGTCAGGGTCGCGCTCACGCGGTGAAGCTCGCGTCCGAGGGGGCCGAAATCATCGCGGTGGACCTCTGCGACCAGATCGCGTCGGTCCCCTACCCCATGGCCACGGCCGACGACTTGAACGCCACGGTCAAACTCGTCGAGGAGACCGGCGTCCGGATCGTCGCGCAGGAAGCCGACGTTCGGGATCGCGCCGCGCTCAAGACGGCACTGAAGGCAGGCGTCGAAGAACTCGGCGGACGGCTGGACATCGTGATCGCCAACGCAGGCATCGCACCCATGGCCGGTGAGGACGCCTGGCAGGACGTCATCGACGTCAACCTCACGGGCGTCTACCACACCATCGACGTCGCGATGCGCCCGATGATCAAGGCGGGCAACGGCGGATCGATCGTGTTGACGAGTTCGGTGGCCGGGTTGGTGGGCCTCGCCGCCCCGCAGGCCGGCTCCATCGGCTACGCCGCCGCCAAGCACGGCATGGTGGGACTGATGCGCGTCTATGCCAATCTCCTTGGCTCGCTCGACATCCGGGTCAACTCCATTCACCCCGCAGGAGTGCGAACGCCGATGATCGAGAACGAGTTCACCAGAAAGTGGCTCGAGGACATGGCCAACAACGAGGGCGGGAACAGCTCCATCCAGATGGACACCATAGAACCGGAAGACATCGCCAACACCGTGGCGTGGCTGGTCTCCGACGCGGGTCGGCACATCACCGGCGTGACCTTGCCGGTCGACGGGGGATACACGAACAGGCGCTGACGAGCGAGCGATGGCCCGGAACCCGTTTGAGACCACACACGGGGCATCGCGTCCCTTAAACGGCCGTCTATCACTGGATTTCGAGCGGGATCTTGACGAGCAGTGAGGTCCCACGTCCAGAGGGACTCGAAATCGCCATCGTGCCGCCGAGTGCCTCCACCCGGTCGGTCAGGCCGATGAGGCCGGACCCTTTGGCGGCGTCGGCTCGCCCGATGCCGTCGTCTCGAATCGAGAGGTGGAGATTGGCGCCCTCGCTTTCGATGCCTACCTTCACCACGGAGGCTCGGGCGTGTTTGGCCGCGTTGGTCAGTGCTTCGGAGACGACGTAATAGGCGCCGACTTCGACTGAGTCGGGCAACCGTCGGTCAACACCAAAGGTCGAGGTCGACCCGGGACGGCCGAGCGGCGGCCCAGTGTCTTGAGCGCGGGTCCGAGTCCCCCTTGGACAGGATCGCGGGGTGAATTCCACGGGATATCTCTTGCAGATCTGCAGCGACACCCCCGAGATCGGCGGACCACCCCCCGTGGGTGGCCCTCCGACTTCCTGCTGCTGGTTCTTAGGCGCGCTGGAGCTGCTGCACGTTCTGGCGTACCTGCTGCGTCTGCTGGTCGGCCTGGCTGGCCAGCTCATGTGCCCGGTTGGCCTGGTCCTCGGACGCCTGGGCCTGCGTGTTGGCCTGTTCGGCGTTCTCCTGGGCGTTCTGCGCCCGCGAGTTCGCCTGTTGCGCATCGTTTTGCGCCTGCTGTGCCTGTTGCCCGGCCTGGTTGGCCTGGTTCTGGGCGTTTTGGGCGCGGGTGTTGGCCTGATTGGCCTCGTTCTGCGCCTGCTGGCATTGCTGCGCGGCCTGGTTGGCCGCATTCGCCGCCTGCATCGCGGCCTGGCTGGCCTGGTTGGCCTGGTTCTGCGCCTGCCGGGCGGCATTCTGCGCCTGCTGCGCGTGGCTCCGGGCCTGCTGGGCCTGCTGGCGCGCGCCTTGGGCCTCCTGCCGGACCATGTCGACCCGGTCCCGGACCCGATCTACCTCCTGGCTGATGTGCTCTCGGGCAGACAACTCCCTCAGCGCACGAGTGTCCTGATCCCGACCGGTGTCCTCGCGCTCGCCGCTCTTCTGTCCTGTTGCTTGTGTCATTTCACGCTCCCTACCTGGTTGCTTCGTTGCAATAGGATCCACCTACCTTGCGCGCAACCCAGGGTGCATGTCAACCCGCCGATCATGATATATGTTGTCCTGCAAACAAATTAGCTCGGCTCGGTGCAGCACACCGTCCTGACGGATGGCTTCGACCCCGAGGTACTACGCGCTAGGACCCCAGGTCATCCCCAAGCCCATGCACACGCCGTACACAGGCCGACTAACAGCCAGCCGCACGGCCGACGCGCCGGCGAACACACTCGCCTTCCTCTTCTGCGGCCACCCCACCGACACCAATAGGTGAGGGTGCCGTGAGACAGGACTGGATGAAGTGTCATTGGTGGCGGCCGGAGCCTGACTGGCCCTGGACGGCGGATGCGGCAGAACACCTGCGCGGCCCGCGGGTTCGTAACTTCGGCGACGAGATCACCGAGTTCATTTTGAAGCAGATGGGCATCACCTACCCCGGAGCTACGATGCTCGCCCAGACGATAATTAGACAGTCGTACTATCGCCTTGTCCTTGGCGGCTGGCCACGAAATGGAGTCACCTAACGACGTATCGCCGCGGACGCTGCCGCACCGCCAATGAAGCTGGCTCCGCCGCCAGTTCGCCTCGGGACCCGGGTTTCCCCTACCGAATCCAACCGAGCCCAGGCTCAGTCGAGCTCGAGCACCGTCGGCACGATCATCGGCTGGCGGCGGTAGACCTCACCGACCCACTTGCCGACCGCGCGGCGGACGGCCTGCGCGATCCGCGTCGGGTCGGTGACCCGCTCTGCGGCAAGGCCTTCCAGCGCCTCGGTGACCTTGCGGGTGGCGGGCTCGAGCGCCTTCGGGTCATCCGAAAAGCCGCGCGAATGCAGCTGTACCGGAGCGGCCAGCCTTCCGGTGCCGCCTCGGACGACCACGGTCACGCCGATGAAACCCGAAGCCAGCGTGAGCCGTTCACCGACTATGGCATCGCCGACGTCGCCGGTGATCAAACCGTCGACGAACATCTTGCCGACGGGAACCGCGCCCGCGATCGACGCCTTGCCCGCGACCAGGTCGACACTGACGCCGTTCTCGGCCAACACGATCGACTCGGGCGGAACCCCGGACTTCACCGCAAGCGCGGCATTGGCCCGCAGGTGCCGCCACGTGCCGTGCACCGGCATCACGTTGCGGGGCCGAATTCCGTTGTAGAGGAAGAGCAGTTCTCCGGCGTACGCGTGCCCCGAAACGTGGATGCGCACTTGCCCGTTGGTGACGACGCGCACTCCGATCTTGGCCAACGCGTCCAGCACGCCGAAGATCGCTTCTTCGTTACCCGGGATCTGCGACGACGACATGATGATCAGGTCGCCCCGCGTCAGCGTGATGCTGCGATGTTCGCCGCGCGACATCCGCGACAGCGCTGCCATCGGCTCGCCCTGCGTCCCGGTCGTGATCAGCGTGACACGCTCGGGCGGCATCAGCTCGGCAGCACCGATGTCGATCACGTCATCGGTGGCGACCGTCAGGAACCCGAGCTCCTTGGCGATCCCCATGTTGCGCACCATCGACCGACCGACGAACGACACCTTGCGGCCGAGGGCCACCGAGGCATCGATGATCTGTTGCACGCGTGCGACATTGGAGGCGAAGCAGGCGACGATGACCCGGCCGTCGGCGCCGCGGATCAGCCGGTGCATGTTCGGTCCGATCTCACTCTCCGATGGGCCGACACCGGGGATCTCGGCGTTCGTCGAATCGCAGAGGAAAAGATCCACTCCGGCGTCGCCGAGGCGCGACATTCCGGGTAGGTCGGTGGGCCTGCCGTCCAACGGCAGCTGATCGAGCTTGATGTCGCCGGTGTGCAGCACCGTCCCTGCGCCGGTGTACACGGCGATCGCCAAGGCATCAGGGATCGAGTGGTTGACCGCGAAGTACTCGCACTCGAATACCCCATGCTTGCTGCTCTGCCGCTCGGCGACCTCGACGAACACCGGCTTGATGCGATGTTCACGACACTTCGCCGCCACCAGCGCCAACGTGAACTTCGATCCGACGACCGGGATGTCGGCTCTCAACTTCAGCAAGTGCGGGATCGCCCCGATGTGATCCTCGTGGGCGTGGGTCAATACCAGCGCCTCGATGTCGTCGAGGCGGTCTTCGACATGGCGCAGATCCGGCAGGATGAGGTCGACGCCTGGCTCGTCGTGACCGGGGAACAGCACCCCGCAGTCGATGATCAGCAGCCGGCCGAGGTGTTCGAAAACGGTCATGTTGCGGCCGATTTCGCTGATTCCGCCGAGCGCAGTCACCCGCAGCCCGCCGGGAGCCAGTGGCCCTGGCGGCGTCAGGGGAGCCGCCGTCACCGGAGTCGTCATCTCAGCACTCCGGCCGCGCGCATGTCGGCTGCGAGCGCCTCGATCTGTTCGGGCGTAGCGGGAATCTGCGGCAACCGCGGATCGCCGGTCTCGATGCCCTGCAAGCGAAGTCCTTCCTTGGCCATCGTGACGCCGCCGAGGCGGTTCTGCGCATCGTTGAGTGCGCCGAGCGTCACGTGGCACTTGCGTGCGGTGGCGACGTCACCGGAGGTGAACGCCGACAACATGTTTCGCAACTGACTGGCGGCGAGGTGACCCCATACACTGATGAAGCCCGTCGCGCCCATCGCCAACCAGGGCAGGTTCAGCGCGTCGTCCCCGGAGTAGTAGGCCAGCCCGGTTTCGACCATGATCATCGCGCCGCCGTGGAGGTCGCCCTTTGCGTCCTTGATCGCGACGATGTTGGGGTGCGCAGCCACCGTGCGGACGGTGTCCCATTCGATCGGCACGACCGAACGGGACGGGATGTCGTAGAGCACGACGGGAAGCTCGGTCGCATCGGCGACGGCAGTGAAATGCGCAACGAGTCCCGCCTGAGGCGGCCTCGAGTAGTACGGCGTCACGACCAGCAACCCATGCGCCCCCTCAGCCGAGCAGGCCTTGGCCAGATGCACGCTGTGCGCGGTGTCGTAGCTGCCTGCTCCGGCGATCACTCGGGCCCGATCGCCGACGGCTTCGAGCACCGCACCCAACAGCGCGAGCTTTTCGTCGTCGGTGGTCGTCGGAGACTCGCCGGTAGTACCGGATACCACCAGCCCGTCGCAGCCCGAATCCACCAGGTGTGTCGCTACCTTCTTCGCCGCGGCCACATCGAGCGAGCCGTCCGGGCCGAACGGCGTCACCATGGCAGTCAGGACGGTGCCCAGGCGTGCGCTGACGTCGATTCCGCGGGTGCTCACAGAGCAAGAGGTTACCCGCTGCAGCTTGCGATTTTTCGGGCGCGGGGTCACGTCGAAGCGATCCACCGCCGGCTCGCCTGGACGACGTTAGGGTTGGCCATGCCAGCCGCCACGATCGCATCCCGCCTGCTCGACGTGATAGACCTCGACATCCTGCCGCTGACTGCTCGCGGCGTCGCCGCAGGCAACAAGGTGTTCGGGGCGGCGCTCCTGCGCAAGCACGACCTGTCGCTCGTCATCGCGGGCACCAACGACGAAACCGACAACCCGCTGCTGCATGGCGAGATCAACACTCTCAACCAGTTCTACGAATTGCCCGAGCGGCCTTCGACGAAGGAGCTGGTGTTTCTGACCACCCACGAGCCGTGCACACTCTGCATGTCGGCCATCACGTGGGCAGGATTCGACAACTACTACTACTTCTACAGCCACGAGGACTCACGGGACACCTTCGCGATCCCCCACGATCTGAAGATCCTCAAGGAGGTCTTCGGGCTGGAGCCGGGTGGCTACCGGCGCACCAACGCGTTCTGGACCGCGTACTCGATCCGCGACCTGGTCGACTCCGAGGCCGAACCGCTGCGCACCGAACTTCGCGAGCAGACGCAACGCATCAGGGACCGGTACCAGTCGCTCTCGGACCGCTACCAGGAATCCAAGGGCGACAACGACATTCCGTTGGCCTGAGTCGTCAGCGCAGCGCCTTGCGCAGTGCGCCCACCAGATCCCCGCGCTGGCCCACCGTCACGTCGTCGAGGTCCAACCACGACGTCATCGAGCGCAGTTCGCCGGCCAACGCGCTGGCGACGTATCCCGCGTCCTGCCCCGGCTCGGTGAACGCGCCGACGACGTTCAACGCCCCGGACGCGCGCTCCGCCTTCAGGTCCACCCGGCCCACCAGCCGGCCGTCGAGCAGGAACGGCCATACGTAGTAACCGAATTGGCGCTTCGGCTGCGGCACATAGATCTCGATCCGGTAGTGGAATCCGAACATGCGCTCGACGCGGGGCCGGAAGAAGATCAGCGGATCGAACGGGCACAGCAGCGCGGTGCCCCGATCCCGCCGCGGAACGGTCTGCCCCGCAGGCAGGTATGCAGGGGCCGCCCATCCGTCGACATCGACCTCCTCGAGCTCACCGGACGCCACCAGCGCCGCGACCGCGGGCTTGCTCAGCTTCGGGTTCAGCCGGAAGTAATCCCGCAAGTCGGGCTCGGTGGCCACACCGAGAGCTCCTGCCGCACGCAGCACCAGCTCCCGCACCGCCTCGGAGTCGTCGACGTCACGCGCGAACACCTCCGGCGGAAGCACGCGCTCGCTGAGGTCGTAGTGCCGCGCGAAACCGACCCTCGTCGACGTCGTGAGAACGCCGGAGGACCACAGCGCCTCGGCCACCCACTTGGTGTCGCTGCGATCCCACCAGGGCCCCTTACGTCCGCGCTGCTCGACTTCCAGATGCGCTTCGATCTGCCCGGCGGTCGACGGACCCAACTCGGTCACCGCGGCGACGATGTCCTCGGCCAGCCTGCCGTTCTTCTTGACGATCTCCGTGCCCCAGCGCCCATGCTCGTACTCGCGCATCCGCCATCGCAGCAGTGGCCAGTCGTCGACCGACATCAACGCAGCCTCATGCGCCCAGTACTCGACCATCAATCGCGGCGCCTTGGCACTGTGGCTCCACGCCGCGCGGTCGAGGACGTCGCGGTCGTAGGGACCCAGCCTGCTGAAGATCGGGGCGTAGTGCGCGCGCACCGCGACGGACACGGAATCGAGCTGCAGTACCTGGAGCCGGGACAGCAGCCTGCGTAGGTGCGCCCGCGTCACGGGCCCGGTCGGTTTCGGCTCCGCGAATCCCTGTGCCGCGACCGCCACGCGGCGCGCGGCATCCGCAGAGAGCTTCACGACCGGAGGTACGTGTGAAACCGGTACCGCAGGCCGGACGTGCTGGTCAGCCAGTCACCCGCGGTGCCGACCCACGCCTGGTCGAGTACGGGCGCCACCGCGTCGCCGTCCTCGCGAGGCAGGTCGATCTCCACCTCGGTGACCTCGCACCGGGTCGCGATCGGCAAGGCCAGCGCGTAGATCTGCGCGCCGCCAATCACCCAGCTCTCGCCGCCTGAGATCGCCCCGTCCAACCCGTCCACCACCACAGCTCCGTCTGCCACGTACTCAGCTTGCCGGGTGACTACGACATTTCTTCGACCCGGCAGCGGCCGCACCTTCGCGGGCAGCGATTCCCAGGTCAATCTGCCCATGACGACGGTCTGCCCCATGGTCAGCTCCTTGAAGCGGGCGAGATCCTCGGGCAGCCGCCATGGAATGCCGTTGTCGCGGCCGATGACCCCCGAAGTGGACTGCGCCCAGATCAGGCCAACACTCATACGGCCACAGGGGCCTTGATCGCCGGATGCGGATCGTAGTTCTTGATCTCGATGTCCTCGTAGACGTAGTCGAAGATCGAATCACGCGGCGCCAGAACCAGTTCCGGGTACGGGCGCGGGTCGCGGCTGAGCTGCAGTTCGACCTGTTCGACGTGGTTGTCGTAGATGTGGCAGTCCCCGCCCGTCCAGACGAATTCCCCGACACCCAGGCCGGCCTGTGCGGCCATCATGTGGGTCAGCAGCGCGTAGCTGGCGATGTTGAACGGCACCCCGAGGAACAGGTCGGCGCTGCGCTGATACAGCTGGCACGACAGCTTGCCGTCGGCGACGTAGAACTGGAAGAAGGCGTGGCACGGCGGCAGCGCCATCTGCGGGATCTAGCCGACGTTCCAGGCCGAGACGATGTTGCGCCGCGAATCGGGATCGCTGCGCAGCAGCTCCAGCGCGGCACTGATCTGGTCGACGTGATCGCCGGACGGGGTGGGCCAGGACCGCCACTGTACGCCGTAGACCGGACCGAGATCGCCTGTGCTGCTTGCCCATTCGTCCCAGATGGTGACGCCGTGCTCCTGCAGCCAGCGCTCGTTCGACTCGCCGCGCTGAAACCACAGAAGTTCGTAGACCACCGACTTGAGATGCACCTTCTTGGTGGTGATCAGCGGGAAGCCGGCGGCTAGGTCGTAGCGCATCTGGTGGCCGAACAAGCTGCGAGCACCAGTGCCGGTCCGATTCGACTTCGGCGTTCCGGTCTCGAGCACCAGTCGCAGGAGATCCTCGTAGGGAGTTGCGATCGCCACGCGGTCAGCTTACGTCCAGAGCCAGGGAGTAAAACGGAGGCATGCCGACGATCACCGACAGCATCACCACGCCCGATGGAACCTGTGCCGTCACGCTCGCCACCCCGGAGGGCGACGGCCCGTGGCCAGGGGTGGTCATGTACCCGGACGCCGGGGGCAGACGTCAGGTATTCGGCGAGATGGCCGAGAGGTTGGCCGGCCACGGCTATGCCGTTCTGGTGCCCGACATCTACTACCGCAGCGGCGACTGGGCGCCGTTCGACATGAACACCGCCTTCAGCGATCCCGATGAACGCAAGCGGGTGATGTCGATGATGAGCAGTGTCACCCCGGACAAGATGGCGGCCGACGCATCGGCGTTCTTCGACTATCTGGATTCCCGACCCGAGGTCAGCGGCACGACCTTCGGCACCACGGGGTACTGCATGGGCAGATCGGAAGAGC
>JAOPVI010000300.1 GCA_025966225.1 Mycobacterium sp.
AGTAGTCGATGTTCGTCCAGGTGTCACCCACCCGGGCATAGAACGGGACGAAATCGTTGTAGTTCTGCGAGTGGTCGTAGCGGAAACCGTTCCGCAGCAGCAGCGCTGCGGTCCGCTCCGACATCTCCCACCACGGGGCGACATACCCGCGCGGTGGCTGTCCGGCCAGCTCGACGATGAGCTCGATGGACTTGGCCAGCACTGCCTCCTCCTGGCTTTCGCTGAGTTTGATCGGGTTCTCGTGCGAATAGCCATGGGCGCCGATCTCATGCCCGGCGGCCGCCACCGCCGCCATCTGCTTTGGAAACGTCTCGATAGAATGGCCGGGGATGAACCAGGTGGTCGGGATCTGCAGCCGGTCGAACAACGTCACCAGTCGCGGCGTTCCCACCTCGCCGGCGAACATCCCGCGCTGGATGTCGTTGGGCGAGTCCTGCCCGCCATAGGAGCCCAGCCAGCCTGCGACGGCATCGACGTCGACACCGATACAGATCTGGATGTCCTTGGCGCTCACCGGAAGAGGCGGCTCGGCACCATGCAGCCGACCACCCAGTTCGGCCGGTCGACGATCTCGTTGATTCGCAGCTCGGCGATCGTCCCCAAAAGGGCATAGGCCACCTCTGCGTCCAAATCGAGCGCGTGCGAGAGCCCCTCCACCGCACGTGAACTCGCCGCGCGGGCGGCGGCGAACAGATCCGGGCCAATACCGAGGAACACCTGATGGGCTTCGGCGGGATCGTCCGACGGCCCACCGGTGTCGATCACGGGTGCCTGCAGACCCCCTCCCGCGATCAGCCCGACCCGGATCGCGACGTCGGCCTCACACTCAATGGCCGTCCCGTTGATCTCACCGTCACCCTGCAGCGCGTGAGTGTCCCCCATCGACAGCAGTGCGCCCTCGACGAATACCGGTAACCTGATCTGGCTGCCTGCCCGCACGTACTTGACGTCGATGTTGCCGCCGGCGTCTGTGGGCACCGTCGCGGCGAACTGGCCCGCCGCGGCGGGTGCCACACCCACCACGCCGATCATCGGCTTCAGCGAAAAGCTGTGACCGGGAACGATTTCTACAGTGTCACCGTCGATTTGCCAGCCTCGCAGGTAGGGGCCGGGGAACTGATCCGACAGCAGCCCCATGCCGGGCAGGATCGCCGACCACCCCCACGCACCGACGCTGATATCGAGGATGTCGACGGTCAGCACATCACCGGGCATGGCACCCTCGACCCACACCGGCCCGGTCAGCACATCCATCCGTGCCGGATCGAGGTCAAACAGCTGCGACGCCGTCGTCGCGGCGGTGATCTGGTAGTCCGACGGGTCACGCAGCCCCAGCGACACTTCATCGCCGGGTTTAACTACCAGCTCGGGTGCTATGTCCCGATCCCAGACGTGGTGGAAGGTGTCGCGACCCAGGTGGTGCGGTGCAGTGATCAAAGACATCGAAAGAAGCTCCTTGTTGTCAGACGGCGGGATTGGTGGCCTCGGCCATGGTCAGCGCAGGCGCGGGCGCCGGCGGACCAAGGAAAACATCTGCGGCGGCAATCGTTCTGCGGTAAGCCACCGAGAAGCCCATGGCGATGAGGAAATAGACCAGGGCGATATAGGGAAAGAACTCAACCGGGGCAGCCGGGATCGGATAGATGTTGCCGTAGAGCACCCACCCGAGGACCAGCAGCCCGATCGCCGGGATAACGATGCGGTCCCACCTGCGGCGTGCCACGTCTTCCGTCCAGTACTCACGCAGCGACGCGATCACGACCAGACCGTAGGAGATCAGGGCCCCGAAGGTGGCCAACCCGCTCAAATCGCCGATGGCGGTCACCGGTGAACCCCACAGCACAGCGCCGATGACCAGCAGCGCCACACCCACAGTGAACGTCACGAACGTCGCATTGCGCGGCACCCCGGGCTCGCCGTGCAACACACCGACTTTCGCCGGGGCGAACCGGTCACGCGAGAGTGCGAAGAGCACATGCGAGCTACAGTTCACACCGGCCAGCGCGCACGCGAAGAAGCTAATCGCGGCCCCGACGTTGACCGCAGCGGAGTAGTTGACACCCAGGAAGCGGATGGCCAACGTGTTCAGCGGTGTTCCGTCGGCGGCGAACTCCGCAACCCCACTGTCGGACAGGCCGAAACCAACCGTCTGGCTGTACGAGACGAACACGAAGAACACCCCACCGACAAAGGCGCTGAGCAGGATCGCCAGCGGGACAATCCGCTTCGGATCCTTCGACTCTTCGCCCAACGTGGCCGAACCTTCGAAGCCCAAGAAGCTGGTCAGGCCGAACACCAGCGCGTGAGCGATCCCGACCCCGCCATAGCTGTTGAGGACGAACGGCTTGACCGCCACCGATGCGTTCAGATGCGAGTGACCGACGATCAACACACAAACCACCACGACCAGCACCATGCTGACCACTTCGAGAATCAGCATCAGCCGCACGGAAGGCCGAATGTTGTTGATCGCCAACACCAGTACCGCCGCCGCTCCCAAACCGGCCAGCACAGCCCACGGCACGTTCAGACCGAGCTGACTCAGCGCCATCTGGGCAAACGCCCCGGTACCGGCGAGCAGCGCACCGGTCAGCAGCACGTAGGTGAAGACCAGGCCCCAGCCGGCCAGCACTCCCGCCCACGGGCCCAACGCATGCCGAGTCAGTCCGTACGCCGACCCGGCGTGGGCGTAGCGGCGACCCAGCCGGCCAAAGCAGTACCCGACGATCATCACCGCCCCCAGCGACACCACGAACGCCAGCGGGACGTTGTAGCCGGCGGCGCTGGCCAGCAGAGGCGGAACGAAAACCATGCCCGTGGTCGGGGCCATCAAGGCCACCGACATGGCAATGGTCTCCGGCAGATTCAGCTGCCGCTTGAATTCAACGGCAGCCATCGACGGCCGCCCATCCCGACACTGACTGCAACCGGGTCGGGCCCGACCTCACCAACACAGGCCTCTGACACATTGCACTTGTCCTTTCGCTCGCCGGGCCGACCACTCGCACCGAAGGCGCAGCCGGTTGAATCCGCAGTGATGCCTCGGAACGCTAGGACGCGACCATTTCCGAAACTTGTTGTCGCTGTTTAGAGCACATCAACAAAGCGGTCAGACCAATTTGTCCGCAGTCCACCGCTTGTCAACCCGGATCGCCCGACGCGAGAACCGAATCCGCCACCCAGAAGAAGCTGATCAATACGGTTCAGCTACCGCTTCAGCTCGCACACCGTGGCGTCAGGAACAGCGGTAGGCGTGACACGACTGGACCTAAATCGGTCAGACCAACGACGTCACCCACGACATGAACAAGATCGACGTCCCCACCCTGATATTGCACGGAGACGACGATCAGATCGCACCCGTGGGCAACGCCACCCTGGCCGCCGCCCTCGTGCCCGACGCCATCCTCAAGATCTACCCCGGCGCTCCACACGCCATGACTACCACGCACAAGGACCAGGTCATTGCCGTCCGGAGACGCATCAACCTCGGGCAGGCAGAGAATCGTCGTAAAGGGGAATCTTTGATGTCAAATCGCGGGGACGTGCTGGCAGGCGTACCAGAGTTACCTCGATGCGTTCATGGCCAGCGATGAGCAAGCGATCCGCGAGTGCGTGCAGTGGCCCTGTACTTTTCTCGGAGCCGAGCGAGCGGAGAGTATCGACGACAGTCCGTATCCCAGACCCCCGCCCCTGCGAATCGTCACCCTCCGTGATCGGGTGTGCACTGCGCGCGTCTGAGATTCGCGCTGGACACTGATCACCGCCGTCGACACGGAACGCGCACAGCTGACGTTCACTTTTCTGTGGCTAACTGGCACCGACACCATGACGCCGTTGTCTTGTTCTCCCGTTGAGGAAAGAGCCCGCCATGAGTGAAGTACCGCCCCCGCCTGCTGATACCGCCCGGCCGGCGCGGGAGTCGTCTCGACCGGTGATCCACCTGTCCGATCTTCTGGGCCGTCCCGTCGTCGCGAAGTCCGGTGACGCGGTGGGCCGGGTCGACGACGTCATCGTGAGCCTGCGGGGCGCCGAGGAGTATCCGCCGGTCACCGGACTGGTAGTTGGCATCGGCGGGCGCCGCGTGTACGTCTCTGCCCAGCAGCTCACCGATCTGACGCAGGAACAGGTCGATCTGGCGAAGAACAAGGTGGATCTGCGGGAGTTCGAACGCCGCACGGGTGAAGTCCTATTGCGCGCGGACGTGCTCGATCACCGGCTCATCGACGTCCCGGCGGCCGAGTTGGTGCACGCCTACGACATCGAACTCGAGGACACCGGAACGGGCTGGGTGCTCGCACGCCTCGACACCCGTCGCCCGGCGCGGCTGTTCGGGTTGATCAAATCCGGGGGTGGGCATGCCAGCCGCGACTGGAAGGCCTTCGAACCCCTCATCGGGCACCGTCAGAGCATCCTCGACCGCCGCACCGGCGGCCGGATGTCCACTTTGAAGCCGGCCCAGATCGCCGACCTGCTCGAGGACGCCGACAAGCACGAGGGTGGGGAGATCCTCGACCGCATCCACAACGACCCCGAGTTGGAGGCGGACGTCTTCGAGGAACTCGACCCGGACAAGGCGACCAAGATCCTCGGCGACATGAGCGACAGCGAGGTCGCCGGGGTGCTGGCCCGGATGCGCGCCGACGATGCCGCCGACGCGATCGCCGATCTGCGCCAGTCCCGACGTCGTCGGGTGCTGGAGCTGCTGCCGGCGGGTCAGCGCACCAAGGTCATCACGCTGATGGGCTTCAACCCTTCCACCGCTGGCGGCTTGATGAGTGTCGACGTCGCGTCCTGTTCGACCAATGCCACTGCCGCCCAAGCCTTGTCGATCATTGCCGCCGCCCGAGCGATGCAGCCCGAAGCGTTGTTGAAGATGCACGCCCTCAACGAGACGGGAGAACTCGTCGGTGTCGTCTCGGTGATCCGGCTGCTGCAATCCGACCCCGGCACCCCGGTCATGGACCTGCTCGATTTCGACCCGATCCGAGTCATCCCGGAAGCGGACCTGACCGACGTCGCACTGCTCATGGCCGACTACAACCTGGTCGCAATCCCCGTGGTCGACGACCACGATCGGGTGGTCGGTGTGGTGACTTTCGACGACATCCTGGAGGCCACCATTCCCGAGGATTGGCGCCGCCGCGAACCCGCTCCGCGCCCGATCCGCGACGTCGACACCGTCCAGGACGGCTCCGGTCATGGCTGAATCCAACCTGCCGGTGGGAGCGACCGACCCAACCGCACGGGACCAGACTCCCGCGGCCGAGGCTGCGCTGCAGGCCGCGCCGGCCCCCGCGGCGCCGCGAGCGTCGGCGGTGTTGGACAGCGCCCATCTGGGCGACATCGAAGGCGCGTTCGGCCGGGTCAGCGTCGGGGACACCGATCACGGCCGCTCGCTCAAGACTCGGCTGCTGACGTTGTTGGCGATTCTGGGCCCCGGGATCATCGTGATGGTCGGCGACAACGACGCCGGCGGCGTCGCCACCTACGCCCAGGCCGGGCAGAACTACGGCTATAGCCTGCTGTGGGTGCTGCTGCTGCTCATTCCGGTGCTGATCGTCAACCAGGAGATGGTGGTCCGCCTCGGCGCGGTCACCGGGGTTGGACATGCCCGGCTGATCAACGAACGCTTCGGGCGCGGCTGGGGCTGGTTTTCCGTCGGGGATCTCTTCCTGCTGAACTTCCTCACCATCGTCACCGAGTTCATCGGCGTCTCCTTGGCCGCAACCTATTTCGGCATCTCAAAGGACATCGTCGTGCCCACCGCCGCGGTGGCGCTGGTGGCGATCATGGCCTCAGGCAGTTTCCGCCGCTGGGAACGCGCCATGTTCGTGTTCATCGCGATCACCCTGCTGCAGATCCCGATGCTGTTGCTGTCCCATCCCCAGTGGGGGGCTGCCGCCCAGGCCTTCGTCGTCCCCGGCATCAAGGGCGGACTCAGCTCGGATGCGGTTCTGCTGATCATCGCGATCGTCGGCACCACCGTCGCTCCATGGCAGCTGTTCTTCCAGCAGTCCAACATCGTCGACAAGCGCATCACCCCGCGCTTCATCGGTTACGAACGCGCCGACACCACCATTGGCGCCTTCGTGGTGGTCATCGGCGCGGCCGCGCTGGTGATGACCGCGGACTGGGCGGCCCGCTCGACCAACAGCCAGGGCAAGTTCCGAGACGCCGGCGACATCGCCCACCTGCTCGCCGCCCATAGCAACGTGCTGGGTCCGATCTTCGCGATCGTGCTGCTGGATGCCTCCATCGTCGGCGCCGCCGCAGTGACGCTGTCCACCAGTTACGCCTTCGGCGACGTGTTCGGTCTGAAACACTCGCTGCACCGTGGCTTCTCCGACGCCAAACCGTTCTACGTCTCCTACATCGCGATGGTCGTCGCCGCCGCAGGGATCGTGCTCATCCCGGGCGCCCCGCTCGGTCTGATCACCACCGCGGTGCAGGCGCTGGCCGGTCTGCTGTTGCCCAGCGCGAGTGTGTTCCTGCTGCTGCTGTGCAACGACCGAGAGGTGTTGGGCCCCTGGGTGAACCGGCGCTGGCTCAACGTCCTCGCGCTGTTCATCGTCTCGGTCCTGCTGCTGCTGTCGGGGATACTGATGGCCACCACCCTGTTCCCCGACCTGAACGTCGTCTCGGTAACCGAATACCTCGCGGCGGGCATCGTCGTGCTGGTCCTACTAGCAGCGGTCGCCCTCAAGTGGTTAGAAGGCCGACGCCCTGCAGCGCCAGCGGCCCCTCCAGCGGTGGACGGCCCGGAGAAGATGCAGTGGCGGATGCCGCCCCTGGCGCTGCTGGAACCCGTGACCTGGTCGGCAGGAACCAAACTCGGCATGCTCGCCCTGCGCGGCTACCTCGTCGTCGGCGCCGTCCTGCTCATCGTCAAAGCCGTCCAACTCGGCGGCGGATGACATGCGCCGAACCAGGCGCCGGTTCAGTTTGGAGCCGATATGAGCATCGAACCCGCGGAGTGGTCAGTGCTGGCGTCGACCCCGTTGCCGCAATACAGCCACCACGCGGTGATGCTGGGTTCCACTATCCTGCTCATCACGATCGCGGTGATCGCGACGGTGACACTGGTAATCCTTTGGGGCCGACGGGGGCGCTAAGCTAAGCGCGCATTCTCGGCTGAGACAGCCCCTCATCGGGTGCTCGGGAACCAAACGTGCTGTGCTGCCTACGTTTAGGATCGGTCCTCATTTGACGGACGCCAACGTACAGCCGGGCGCTGTGTGGCACACACTGGGTTGATGAGTTCCGATGAGACACCAGAGCCGACCCGTGAGCGTCCATGGCGGAGAAATCGCCGGACTGCGTTGGACGAACGTCGAACCTGAAGACACAGACGGTCAGGGTCGCGGAGAACCGCGTCGCCGTCGGCAAGACGATCCTGTCCGGAACGCCTAAGTCCAAAGCCAGTACACGGACACTGCCCATGCCCGCCGAGGTGGTCGACGTGCTCCGCGCCGCCCGCAAGCGCCAGTCCGAGGAGAGGTTGGCGTTCGGCCGCGGGTACGGTTCGGGCGAATACGTCGCGAGCGATGAGGCCGGACAGCCCTACCACCCAAACCTGCTCACGTTCCGATGGGGACGGATGCTCGACGGGCTCGGCATCGAACGGGTACGGCTCCACGATGCGCGACATTCGTGCGCGACGCTGATGCATCTCCGTCATGTCCCGATCGCGGTTATCGCCGCGTGGCTGGGCCACGCCAGCGCCGCTTTCACGCTGTCGGTCTACGCCCACAGCCAGGACGACGCGCTCAAGGCCGCGGCAAGCAGTTTCGGACGTGTTGATGCAACTCGTGACACTGAGGCGGGTTCCCAGGGCTAATCCCCTAGCTCATAATCGCCTCTACCAGCACTTTATCGGTGCCCCCAGTCGGACTCGAACCGACACTGTGCGGATTTTAAGTCCGCTGCCTCTGCCAATTGGGCTATGGGGGCAATGCAGATCAGAGGCTATTTTAGGCGTCGTTGTTCGTCACTGAGTCGTC
>JAOPVI010000081.1 GCA_025966225.1 Mycobacterium sp.
GCGGTGTGCAGCGTCATCATCGTCACGACGCCGGCGCCGTGCTCGGGCAGTTCATCGGCATCGGCGACCAGCGACACCCGCTCCAGGAACGAGGCAAGCGCTCCGGTGTCGGGGATGTCCTCGTCCAGCACCTCGTCGGAATCTTCGCGCAACGCGGCGGCGTTGGCCAGATCGATGCTGAATTCGTGTGCGACGCTCACCAGTTCGTTGAGGTTGTCCAGCCGGGCCAGATCCTGTGGATCGCTGGATGATTCGAGCTCACGCCGGTACCCCGTGCGATCGAGCACGGCCTCGACGAGATCGCCCAACTCGTCGCCGAGCATGCCCCGAAGTCCGTCGAGCAGTTGCACGAAGCTGGCGATCGCCTTCTCCGAGCGGGTGTTGAGCATCGGCACCCGACCCTCTGCCGCCGCCTGCAACGCATCGTTGAAGCTGGCGCCGGTGTGCTCGGCGTACACGGCCACGCACGCCTCGGCGCGGTCGCCGATGCCACGCCGCGGCGTGTTCAGGATGCGCCGCATGCTCACCGCGTCGCCGGGGTTGTCCAGCACGCGCAGGTAGGCGACTATGTCGCGAATCTCCTTGCGCTCGTAAAACCGAACGCCACCGACGACCTTGTACGGGATGCCCGCGCGAATGAACACCTCTTCAACCGCGCGCGACGAGTTGTTGGTGCGGTAGAAGACCGCGACGTCACTGAATTTGTAGCAGTTGATTCCGTCTTTTCCCTCGGCCAGTTGGTCGACCTCGCCTGCGATGAACCGGGCTTCGTCGTGCTCGTTGTCGGCGACGTAGCCGACGATGAGTTCGCCGTTACCCGAATCGGTCCACAGCCGTTTCTCGCGCCGCCCGGTGTTGCGGGAGATGACGGAGTTGGCGGCCGAGAGGATGTTCTGCGTGGAACGGTAATTCTGCTCCAGCAGAATGGTTCTGGCGTTCGGGTAGTCGCGTTCGAAGTCCTCGATGTTGCGGATGGTGGCGCCGCGGAACGCGTAGATCGATTGATCGGCGTCGCCAACCACGCAGAGTTCTGCCGGTGGCACGGCGTCGGTGTCGTCATCGAGGTCATGGCCGACCAGTTCGCGCACGAGCACGTACTGGGCATGGTTGGTGTCCTGGTACTCGTCAACCAGGATGTGCCGGAAGCGCCGCCGGTAGTACTGCGCGATCTGCGGAAAGGCCTGCAGCACAGCCACCGTCTCGCCGATCAGGTCGTCGAAGTCCAGCGCGTTGGCGCCGCGCAGTCTGCGCTGGTACTCGCCGTACGCCTCGGCGACGATGCCAGCCAGGTCCTCCCCCGCCTCCGAGGCTTCGGCCGCTGCCTGCTCCGGGCCGATGAGCTCGTTCTTGAGGTTGGAGATCCCGATGGACAGCAACCGCGGTGAATACCGCTTGGTGTCGAGCCCCATGTCCTTGCCGATCATCAGCAACAACCGGCGCGAGTCGTCGGCGTCGTAGATCGAGAAGTTGGAGTTCAGGCCCGGCAGCAGCGACGCCTGGTTGCGCAGGATGCGCACGCACGTGGAGTGGAACGTCGACACCCACATGGAACGTGCGCGCGGGCCGATCAGCTGCACCACCCGCTCGCGCATCTCCGCGGCCGCCTTGTTGGTGAAGGTGATGGCCAGCACCTGACCGACGCCGACGTCGCGAGCGGCGAGCAGGTAGGCGATGCGTCGGGTGAGCACCGCCGTCTTACCCGACCCCGCACCTGCGACTATCAGGAGCGGCGAGCCTTCGTGCAGCACCGCCTGGCGCTGTTGCTCGTTGAGCCCCTCGAGGAGTTGATCGGTGCCGTTCGCCGTGGAAGGTGCAGTCATATCGGCCTCAAACCTACCGCTCGGCAGGGACACCCGCGGACGTGCCGCGACATGTCTTTGCGCGGACGCCGCACTTGGTGGCACACTCGATCCGTGCTCAATCAGCAGGGACGATTTTTTTACGGGTACCGGCCTGCGGTGCCCGTGGTCTAGCTGCTTCCCCAGAGCCCCGCGGTCCGCTTCCGGATCCGGGGCTCATTTCTTGTGTGAGGCCCGAAACGGATGAGACCGCAGAAACCCACCCGAAGAGGAGCCCAACATGAGCGTGGAAGCCGGATCCATGGCTGACATAGACGACCTGCGTCTCGAGATCGACCGACTCGACGCCGAGATCCTTGCCGCGGTCAAGCGCCGTACCGAGGTGTCACAGATCATCGGCAAGGCCAGGATGGCCTCCGGTGGCACGCGGCTGGTACACAGCCGCGAGATGAAGGTCATCGAGCGCTTCGGCGAACTCGGTCCCGACGGTAAGGACCTTGCGATGATCCTGCTGCGCATGGGGCGCGGCAGGCTCGGGCACTAGCTCCAGCGCGTTAGGGCTTGCCGAAACCGGCCCGGCTCAGCACCTTCTGGCCGGCCTCGCCGGTGACGTACTCGACGAACTCGTTCGCCAGGTCCGCGTTCCGGGAGTCCTTCAGGGCGGCGATGGGGTAGGTGTTTACCGCCTGGGCCGACTCCGGAAAGTCGACGCCGGTGACCTTTCCGCCCGAGCCCTCGACGTCGGTGACGTACACCAGGCCGGCGTCGGCCTGGCCGGTGGACACCTTGCCGAGCACGTCGGTGACGGCCGTCTCCTCGCTCACCGGGGCCAGCTTGACGCCGGTGGCATCCTCGACCTTCTTGGTGGCCGCACCGCACGGCACCGGCGGCGCGCACACCACCACGTTGAGCCCCGGCTTCGTCAGATCCTGAAACGTCTTGATGCGCTTGGGGTTACCGGGCGCTACGGCGATCGTCAGGACGTTGGACGCGAAGTTCACGGGGGTGCCCGCCACCAGGTTGCCCCGTACGGCCGTGTCCATGTTCTTGGTGTCAGCGGACGCGAACACGTCGGCCTTCGCGCCCTGCGTCAGCTGGGTCACCAGATCCGAGGATCCGGCAAAGTCGAATTCCACCGACGTACCCGTGTCGGTCTTGAACTGTTCGCCGATTTGCGTGAACGACTGCTTGAGCGACGCGGCCGCGAAGACCATCAGGCTGCCACCCGCCGGACCCGTCACGGCCGGGCCGCCGCTGCTCGACGATGACGTCGATTGGGTGGGCGAGCCGCAGCCGGAAAGGAGGCCCACGGCCAGCAGGCCTGCGGAGACGAGCGCGGAGAAGCGCTTCATGACTTCCCTCCGGGGGTTTCGACGATGACGGTGGTGGCCTTGACGACGGCGACGGCGATGCTGCCGGGTTCGAGGTTCAGCTCCCGCACGGCATCCGTGCTCATCAAGGAGACGACCGTGAACGGCCCGCACTGCATCTCGACCTGGGCCATCACCTTGTCCGTGGTGACCTTGGTGACGAGGCCCGCGAAGCGATTGCGGGCCGAACTCGCGACCTCGACGGGGTCTTGCGGCACCCGGCCGACATTGGACCGCGCGAACGCGGCGAGGTCTGCACCCGCGATGACCTTGCGACCCGACTCGTCGGACTCAGCCGTCAGCGCGCCGGTGTCGATCCACCGCCGGACGGTGTCGTCGCTGACGCCCAACAGCTCCGCGGCCTCCCGGATGCGGATCGTCGGCACGGAGGGATCATATCCGCAGAATCCGACTGGCCTGGGGATTAATTCCGCAATTGCGGCTGGAATTCCCTAGTTGGTCAGCGCGATGTACTTGGTGTCGAGGTACTCCTCGATGCCCTCAGAGCCACCCTCGCGCCCGAAACCGGATTCCTTGACCCCACCGAACGGCGCCGCGGGGTCGGAGATGACGCCGCGGTTCACGCCGACCATGCCGGCCTCGATCGCCTCCGCGACGCGCAACGCACGGTCCAGGCCCTGCGTGTAGATGTAGGCCGCGAGCCCGTACTCGGTGTCGTTGGCCGCGGCGATGCCCTCTTCTTCGGTGTCGAACCCGATGACCGGTGCGACGGGGCCGAACACCTCCTCCTTGAAGATGCGCGCCGTCGCAGGCACGTCGGCGAGCACGGTCGCCGGATAGAAGTGGCCGGGTCCGCCTGGTGCCACGCCGCCGACGGCGACGGTCGCGCCCTTGGCCACCGCATCGGCCACCAGATCCTCGACGGTCGCGACCTGCTTGGCGTTGACCAGCGGGCCAAGCGTCGACCCCTCTTCCAGCCCGTTGCCCAACTTGAACTCGGCCATCCGCTTCACCAGCTTCTGGGTGAACTCCTCGCGCACGGCGTTGGCGACGTGAAACCGGTTCGACGCGGTGCACGCCTCGCCGCCGTTGCGCATCTTGGCCAGTAGCGCGCCGTCGACCGCGGCGTCGACGTCGGCGTCGTCGAACACGATGAACGGCGCGTTGCCGCCCAGCTCGAGCGACAGCCGCAGCAGCTTGTCGGCGCTCTGCTTGGCCAGCGCCTTGCCCACCCCGGTCGACCCGGTGAACGTCAGCTTGCGCAGGCGGCCGTCGTCGATGAGCGCGGTGGTGAGGTCACCGGGCTTCGACGTCGGCAGGATCGAGAGCACGCCCTTGGGCAGACCCGCTTCGTCCATCAGCTTGGCCAGCAGCAGCATGGTCAGCGGGGTCTCCTGTGCGGGCTTGATGACCATGGTGCAGCCTGCGGCCATCGCGGGGCCGATCTTGCGGGTGCCCATGGCCAGCGGGAAGTTCCACGGCGTGATGGCCAGACACGGTCCGACCGCCGACTTGGTGACGATGATGCGGCCGGTGCCGGCTGGGCTGCGGGTGTAGCGCCCGCCGATGCGGACGGCCTCCTCGGCGAACCAGCGGAAGAACTCGGAGCCGTACTTGACCTCGCCCATGCTCTCGGCGTAGACCTTGCCCATTTCGAGGGTCATCAGCGTCGCGAATTCATCGGCACGGGCGGTGATCGCCTCGAAGACCGAGCGCAGGATCTCGCCGCGCTCACGTGGCGGGGTGGCCGCCCACTCGCCCTGCACGGCAGCGGCCGCGTCGAGCGCGGCGATGCCGTCCTCGGGGGTGGCGTTCGCGATGGCGATCAGCACTTCGTCGGTCGCCGGGTTGAGCACGTCGAACGTCGACGAACCCGGACGCTCTTCACCACCGATCCACAGGCCGGTGGGGACGGATGACAGGAGCTTGGCGGTGTCCATACTCCAATCATTTACCCCTTCGAAAGCGTCGCCGCACTAGGGTCGGAGTATGTCTTCCGATGAGGTTTCGACTCCCGACATCTCCGCTACCCCGGCGTGGAACGCGTTGGTTCGACATCACGATCAGATCGGCTCCACACACCTGCGCGAATTCTTCGACGAGGATCCCGCCCGTGGCCGGGAGCTCACGCTGACCGTCGGTGACCTCTACGTCGACTACAGCAAGCATCGCGTCACTCGCGAGACGCTGAAACTGCTGGTCGACCTGGCGAAGGCGGCCAACCTGGAGGCCAAGCGCGACGCCATGTTCTCCGGAGCGCACATCAACACCTCGGAGGATCGCGCTGTGCTGCACACCGCGCTCCGGCTCCCGAAGGGCGCCGAGTTGGTGGTCGACGGACAGGACGTGGTGGCCGACGTGCACGCGGTGCTCGACGCGATGGGCGCCTTCACCGACCGACTGCGCAACGGCGAGTGGACGGGTGCGACGGGCCAGCGCATCAAGACCGTCGTCAACATCGGCATCGGCGGCTCGGACCTCGGGCCCGTGATGGTGTACCAGGCGCTGCGGCACTACGCCGACGCGGGAATCTCGGCGCGCTTCGTGTCCAACGTCGACCCGGCCGACCTGGTTGCCAAACTCGACGGACTAGATCCCGCCACAACACTTTTCATCGTTGCGTCCAAGACGTTCTCGACCCTGGAGACGTTGACGAACGCCACGGCAGCGCGGCGCTGGCTGACCGAAGCACTCGGCGACGCGGCGGTCTCGAAGCACTTCGTCGCGGTGTCCACCAACAAGCGCCTGGTCGACGACTTCGGCATCAACACCGACAACATGTTCGGCTTCTGGGACTGGGTCGGCGGCCGGTACTCGGTGGACTCGGCGATCGGGCTGTCGGTCATGGCAGTGGTCGGCAAGGAGCGCTTCGCCGAGTTCCTGGCCGGCTTCCACGTGATCGACGAGCACTTCCGCACCACTCCGCTGGAGGCCAATGCGCCTGTGCTGCTTGGCCTCATCGGGCTCTGGTACAACGAGTTCTTCGACGCGCAGGCCCGGGCGGTGCTGCCTTACTCGAACGACCTGACCCGGTTCGCCGCCTACCTGCAGCAGCTGACGATGGAATCCAACGGCAAGTCAGTGCGGGCCGACGGCTCACCCGTGACCACCGAGACCGGCGAAATCTATTGGGGCGAAGCGGGTACCAACGGTCAGCATGCCTTCTACCAACTGCTGCATCAGGGCACCCGGCTGGTTCCGGCCGACTTCATCGGGTTCTCCCAACCCACCGACGACCTGCCCACCGCCGACGGCACCGGCAGCATGCACGACCTGCTGATGAGCAACTTCTTCGCGCAGACCCAGGTGCTGGCGTTCGGCAGAGATGCGGCGGAAATCGCCCGAGACCTTCCAGCGGGCACGCCTGCCGCCGTCGTCCCGCACAAGGTGATGCCCGGAAACCGGCCTACCACTTCAATTCTCGCGACCAAGTTGACACCATCGGTGGTCGGCCAGCTGATCGCGCTCTACGAGCACCAGGTGTTCACCGAGGGCATCATCTGGGGCATCGACTCCTTCGATCAGTGGGGCGTGGAACTCGGTAAGACGCAAGCGAATTCGCTGTTGCCAGTGCTGACCGGTGACGCGACACCTGCCGAGCAGTCCGATAGTTCGACGGACGCCCTGGTGCGCCACTACCGCGCGGAGCGCGGCCGCAGCGCTTAGTC
>JAOPVI010000311.1 GCA_025966225.1 Mycobacterium sp.
AACTGGACGACTGGGTCGAGCGGTGGTTGCAGGTCAACCTCGACGCCGAGGCGGCGGGCGACTGGACGGCGCTGGCTGACTTCTACACCGACGACTCCACCTACGGCTGGAACATCGGCCCCAAGGAAGACGTGATGTGCGTCGGCAAAGATCAAATACGCGAAATCGCCTTGGGTTTGGAGATGGAAGGCCTCGAGAACTGGGTCTACGAGTACCAGAAGGTACTGGTCGACGAGAAGCAGGGTGAAATCGTTGGATTCTGGAAGCAGATCGTCAACAAGGGCGACGGCAGCCAGGACGAGATCTACGGCATCGGCGGCAGCTGGTTCCGGCTCAACGACCAGCTGCTGATCGAGTGGCAGCGCGACTTCTTCGACTTCGGTCACGTCTCGAAGATGTTCATGAAGCTCATCGAGTCGGGTGACCTGAGTCAGGGCATGCAGAACCGCATCGCGCGCAGCGTGGCAGGCGAGAAACTGCCTGGTTACTACCCCCTCGGCGAGGCCCCGCTGCCCATCTGGTGACCGCCCGGCCAAGCGGTTGCTTGGGGGTGCTTGTGACGTACCTAACTAATGGCTCTAGTCTGGCCTCATTGGTCTAGCGGAAGGCACGTAGAGATGAAGACAAAGGGCGCTCTCATCTGGGAGTTCAACCAGCCGTGGTCGATCGAGGAAATTGAGATCGGCGACCCGGTCAAGGACGAGGTCAAGATACAGATGGAAGCGGCGGGCATGTGCCACTCCGACCACCATCTTGTAACAGGTGGCATTCCGATGTTCGGCTTCCCGGTGCTCGGTGGCCACGAAGGCGCAGGCATCGTCACCGAGGTCGGCCCCGGCGTCGAGGACCTCGAGCCGGGCGATCACGTCGTGCTGTCGTTCATCCCGTCCTGCGGCAGGTGTCCGTCCTGTCAGGCCGGTATGCGCAACCTCTGCGACCTCGGTGCCGGTCTGCTCGGCGGCAAGGCCGTCGCCGATGACACCCACCGCATCCACGCCAAGGGCCAGCCCGTCTTCCCGATGACACTGCTTGGCACGTTCAGCCCCTACATGGTGGTGCACAAGAGCTCGGTGGTGAAGATCGACAAGTCGATCCCATTCGAGGTCGCCTGCCTGGTGGGCTGTGGCGTCACGACGGGTTACGGCTCGGCCACCCGAAGCGCAGACATCCGCCCAGGCGAGGACGTCGCCATCGTCGGCATCGGCGGTGTCGGCATGTCGGCGCTACAGGGTGCCGTCAACGCCGGTGCGCGCTACGTGTTCGCGATCGACCCCGTTGAGTGGAAGCGGGATCAGGCGCTGAAGTTCGGCGCCACCCATGTGTATCCCGACATCGAGTCGGCAATGGGCGGCGTCGCGGAGGCCACCTGGGGTTTGATGGCCAAGAAGGTGATCGTCACCGTCGGCGAACTGCACGGCAAGGACGTCGACAGCTACGTCAACCTGACGTCCAAGGGCGGCACGTGCGTCCTGACTGCCATGGGCAGCCTGATGGAAAGCGAAGTCACACTGAACCTGGCGATGCTGACCCTGATGCAGAAACGCTTGCAGGGCACCATCTTCGGTGGCGGCAACCCGCACTTCGACATTCCGCAGCTGCTGTCGATGTACAAGGCCGGCAAGCTCAACCTCGACGATATGGTCACCCGGCAGTACAAGCTGGAGCAGATCAACGACGGCTACAAGGACATGCTGGAGGGCCGCAACATCCGCGGCATCATCCGCTACACCGACGCCGACAGATAGCGCCGTTACCGTGAGTGGCCCGCGAGACGCAGTGTGCGTCGGCGGGCCACTTCGCGTTTCTACTACGACATCTAGAAAAGGAGTGAGACACCATGTCCGACACCAGTACTGAGCCCACCTTATCGCCAGTCGTGGCCGCGTCGCAGGCCTCGTGGCGATGCGTTCAGACAGGCGACCGGGAGGGCTGGTTGGCCCTGATGGCCGACGACGTCTTGGTCGAGGATCCGATCGGCGAGGCCGTCACCAACCCCGATGGCACCGGCGTGCGGGGCAAGGGTGCGCTCGCCGCGTTCTACGACGCCAACATCGGGCCAAACGAGTTGACGGTGACCCGCGAGCAGACGTTTACCTCCAGCTCGCCGACCGAGATCGCGTACATCCTGGTGCTGCGCACCAAGTTTCCGAACGGCTTCACGGCCACGGTGCGTGGCGTGTTCACCTACAAGGTCAACGACGCCGGCTTGATCACTAACCTGCGGGGCTACTGGAACGTGGACGCCATGGAGTTCGGTCAGGCGGAGATCTGACAGGCGAGTTGCACGGCCGCAGCGCGGTCGTCGTCGGTGGTTCCCGCGGCATCGGGCTCGGCGTGGCCGAACTGCTCGCCCGGCTCGGCGCAGGCGTGGTCGTCAACGGCAGGGACGAAGAAGCCGTCGGCACTGCCGTCGCACGCGTCGGGAACGGCGCCGCAGGGTTCCCGGGTTCTCCCGCCGATCCCGCCGTGGCCGATGCGTTGATCGATTCGTGCGTAACCGAATTCGGCCGCGTCGACATCCTGGTGAACTGCGCGGGCACTCCCGAACCGGCGGGTTCGTCGATCCTCACCGTCAGCTCCGCACAGTTCCGCGACCTGCTCGATGCTCATCTCCTGACGACCTTCGAGACCTGCCGGGCCGCAGCGCCGAAGATGGTTGCGCAGGGCGGTGGGGCGATCGTCAACACCAGTTCGTTCGCGTTCCTCGGCGACTACGGCGGCACCGGTTATCCCGCGGGCAAGGGCGGCGTCAACGGGTTGACCATGGCGATCGCGGCCGAGTTGAAGGCCCAGGGGGTGCGGGCGAACGTCGTGTGCCCAGGGGCCAAGACCCGGATCTCGACCGGTCCGGACTACGAGGCTCAGATCGCCGACCTGAACCGCCGCGGCATTCTCGACGGGGCGAGCGCCCAGGTCGCACTCGACGCCCCTCCTGCGGAGTACGTGGCACCGACCTACGCCTACCTCGTCAGCGACCGAGCCAAAGACGTCACCCGCCAGATCTTCATCGCCGCAGGCGGTTTCGTCGGGCGGTTCGACAAGCCCACACCCAGTTTCCTCGCCTATCGCGACCACCAGGACTCGCCGCCGTGGTCACTCGACGAACTCGACGGGTTCATCCGCAAGGGGTAAGTGCTGGTTGCTCGACGTGTAAGGGGCTGAGGCCGCCGCCAAGCTTCCTTGGAGGGTCAAAGGGCCAATGCCGAGCAGACGAACCAGACGCTGGCGTTGAGCTCGCGGATCGGGGCAGCCGGGGTGGCAGGACGAACAACTGCGCGACGGCACGGATGCTTGTGGGATACAGCCCTCCTTATGTAGATGCGACAGCGAAGAGTCGCCATTCGCCGGGCACGCCCTTGATCTGGTGAGCACCGCGCTCGTCGAATTCGAGCCCTGACCCGATCACGAGGTCGTGCAGCGTGCTGGACACCAGCACGTCGTTCGGCCCGGCCAGTGCACTCACGCGTGCGCCGATGTGTACGGCAATGCCACCGATGTCATCGCCACGGACCTCACACTCACCGCTGTGCAGCCCGGCGCGCACCTGGATGCCGAGCGTCTTCACGGCGTCGCGAATTGCCATGGCGCAGCGGATCGCTCGCTGAGGACCGTCGAACATCGCCAGGAAACTGTCGCCCGATGTGTTTACCTCGCGTCCCCGAAAGCGGGACAACTGCGCGCGGACGACGGCGTCGTGCGCATCGAGCAGCGCATGCCAGTCACGGTCGCCCATCCGTGCCGCCCGGCGCGTCGAGTCCACGATGTCGGTGAACAGCACCGTGGCGAGAACGCGATCATCGGCCACGTCGGCCTGCTCGCCGGTGAGGAACTCGGCGATCTCCCGGAAGGAGGCGCGCCATGGTTCTACAAAGTGGTATAGGTTGCGACCTGGTAGCTCGACGTATTTCGCGCCCGATATGTGGTCGGCGACGTCCTTGCCCATTGCGGGCGTGATGAATGGGTCTTCGGCGTGCTGGACGACGAGCGTGGGCACGCGGACTGTCGGAAGGATCTCGCGCACGTTCAATTCGGACACCAGAGGAAACATAAGGGCGACGGTCCGCGGGCTTGCCGCCAGGCGCTCTTGACGGGCCAATGTTGCCCGGATCTCGTCGTTCCACGGCATGTCCGGATTTAGAACATGCTGCAACTCTCCTGTACCCCACATGGCGACCATCGCAGCGAGGGCTTCGTCTCCAACCCACTCGGTGCGGTCACCCGCATCTGCGTAACCTTCGAGCACGACAAGTGCGGTCGTGCGAGACGGATGTGTCGCTGCGAACATTGCTGCCGTGGGGAGTGCGCCGTCGACCGCCAGGAGAACCGTCTCCCGACTCCCGAGATCGTCCAATACCGCGGTGATGCTGTCTGACCACTGCTCCAACGTCGGCAGCGCGCCCGGTGTGACGGGATCGGACGCTCCCGTACCCGGCTGGTCGAAGAAAATGAGCCGCCCGAGCGATGTCATCGCCTCGACCCACCCCTGCTGCGGCGGCAGCTCAGGAAAGCACTCACAGTTTGTGAACCAGTTCTGCACGAACACGATGTCGCGCGGACCTTCACGCGACGTGCGATAGGCGACCCGCAAGTCACCGCTCAGCGCGTAGCGCGTCTCCGAGAACACGGCGGAAGTCTAAGCCGAGTAGCGGGTCGAGCGGTGCGCATCGGCAGCGTTTACGCTGCTCACAAGCCGTCGCTTGAAGTGTTCTTTAGCCAGTCGGTGCCGTCATCGGGTCAGAACGTTTCGCCATCTCGCTCTCGACACCTTCACCAACCCGCACGACTAGGACCCGCCACCCTTCTAGTCCGGCAGTTGATGATCGCGGAACCGCTCGCGCAGAGCCACTTTGAGCAGCTTGCCGGTTGCCGTATGGGGCAACTCGTCGACGAACACCACATCGTTGGGTAGCCACCACTTGGCCACCTTGCCGGCCAGGTAGTCGAGCAACTCCTCCCGGGTCGCCGTTTGCCCGGGACGCAGCACTGCGAGTAGAAGCGGCCGCTCCTGCCACTTGGGGTGCGGCACTCCGATTACCGCCGCCTCGGCCACCGCCGGATGCCCCGTCACGACGTTCTCCAAGTCGATGGAGCTGATCCATTCGCCACCGGACTTGATGACGTCCTTGGCACGGTCGACCAGTTGCATGTAACCATCGGGGTCGATCGTCGCGATGTCGCCGGTAGGGAAGTACCCCTCCGCATCGAGCTTGTCGCCACCCTCGCCCTTGAAGTAGCCGCTGGCGATCCACGGTCCGCGCAAGTACACCTCACCGAAAGCCTTGCCGTCCCAGGGCAACGGATTGCCGTCGTCGTCGACGATCTTGAGCTCCACCCCCCAAACACCGCGGCCCTGTTTGAGTTTCAGGTGCAGCAGTTCGTCCGGTGTCAGCCCGGCATGTTTGGGCAACAGCCTGTTGATCACGCCGATCGGGCTGGTCTCGGTCATGCCCCAGCCCTGCATTACCTCGGCACCGAAGTCGCGCTCGAAGCGTTCGAGCATCCCCTGAGACATCGCGGCGCCGCCCACGCCGACGTAACTCAGCCCGATGTCCCGCGGGTCGAGCTCGGGATGCTCGTCGAGGTACGAGAACAGCATCATCCACACGGTCGGCACACCCTGCGCGAAGTTGACCCGTTCCTGCTTCATCAACTCGTAGACGCTCTTGCCGTCAAGATGCGGCCCCGGCAGGACCAGCCGCGCGCCCACCAACGGCGCGGCGTACGGCGTGCCCCAGCCGTTGGCGTGAAACATCGGCACGATCAGCAGCAGCGAGGACCCACTGTTGACGTCGAAGGTGTCGCGCGACAGCTCCATCAGCGCATGCAGCACCGTCGAGCGGTGCGAGTACAGCACACCCTTCGGGTTGCCCGTGGTGCCGGACGTGTAGCACAGCGACGACGCGCTGCGTTCGTCGAACTCCGGCCATTCATAGGCGGCCGACTGCGACCCGATGAGCTCGTCGAAGCACAGCAGGTTCGGCACGTCGATGTCGGGCATGTGCTCGCGGTCGGTCATGGCGATGAAGGCGCGCACGGTCGTGAGCTGCGGTGCCAGCTGGGCCACCAGTGGTGCGAACGTGATGTCGAAGAACAACACCTGGTCTTCGGCGTGGTTGACGATGTACTCGAGCTGCTCGGGAAACAGCCGCGGATTGACGGTATGAAGCACCGCAGAGGTACCGGACACCCCGTAGAACAGCGCAAGGTGCCTATCGCTGTTCCAGGCGAGCGTCCCGACCCGGTCGCCAGACTCGATGCCGAGTTCGGTCAACGCGTTGGCGACCTGTTTGGACCGGTCGCGCACCTCGGCCCAGTTGCTGCGCCGAATCCGCCCCTCGGGTAGGCGGGACACGATCTCCGTGTCCGGGTGGAACGTCGCGGCGTGGTCGATCAACGACGAAATCATCAACGGCCGGTCCTGCATCAGTCCTAACATGACCCCTCCTAGTCACACAGCCGACCCACAGGAGGATAGCGATTACGCAGGTCAGCGTCGATCCATTCCGAATACTCGCCGCAGCGCGACGAACCTGACCAAGGTCGCGACGAGGTTGGCCAGCACGAGCACCGACAGCTCGAGTTCCTTGCTCACCGTGGGGTCGAAGCGGTGCAACGCGAACAGCGATCCGCTGGTGATGGCGAGCCCGAACGCGAACACGAACAGTCCGTGCAATTGATGCCTCGCCACGCCGGTACGCCCGCGCACGCCAAACGTGAAGGCGCGGTTGGCCGCAGTGTTGGCAATGGCGGTGAGGAGCAACGCGGCGAGGTTGGCGGCCTGCGCGCCCATCATTGGGTGCAGCAGCAGATACAGCAGCGCATACGCCACCGTGCTGACGACGCCGACGATGCCGAACCGCACCATCTGGCCGACCATTCCTGGCGGCACCCCCGGCACCAACGGTTCACGACCAAGGCTCGCCTGCAGTTCGCGCAGCGGCAGGGCTCCCGATGCAAGCGCACGACCCACCCGCCAGCAGCCCTTCAAGTCCTCGATGGCCGTCGCAACGATATCGACGCGCGAGTCGGGATCGTCGATCCAGTCGACGGGCACCTCGTGGATCCGCAGCCCCGCGCGCTCGGCGATCACCAAGACTTCGGTGTCGAAGAACCATCCGGTGTCGGCGACGAGCGGCAACAGTTGGCGCGCCACGTCGGCCCGCATCGCCTTGAACCCGCACTGCGCGTCGGAGAACTTGGCGCCAAGCGCACCACGCAATATCAAGTTGTAACTGCGCGAGACGAATTCGCGCTTGGGCCCACGAACCACCCGCGAGGACGGCGACAACCTCGACCCGATGGCTACGTCGGAGTGCCCGGAGATCAGCGGTGCCACCAGTGGCATCAGCGCGGTCAGATCGGTCGAAAGGTCGACGTCCATGTAGGCCACCACGTTCGCCGGCGACGTCGTCCACGCCGTCCGCAGCGCGCCACCGCGGCCCTTGTTCTCCAGATGAATGACGTCGACGTCGGGCAGCTCGTCGGCCAGTCGCCGCGCCACTTCCAGCGTGCCGTCGGTACTGGCGTTGTCGGCCACGGTGATTCGCGCCGGGTAGGGCACTTCGGCGGCCAGGAACTCGTGAAGTCGTCGGACGCTGCCGGGTAGGTCCCGCTCCTCGTTGTACACCGGGATGACGATGTCGAGCACGTAATCGCGCGCGACGTCGCCAGCGCACGCGTCAACGGGGGCCGGACTGGAACTCGCCAGGTCGGTCATGGCGTCTACCGTCGCCGAACAAGCTGCTACGGGTCTGCCCCGGCGCTGGGAAGCTGCTGGTAGCGCCATCTGGCATGCTCGATTTCATGGCCTCCGTGTTCACGATGATCATCAACCGCCAAATCCCCGGCCGATTCGTCTACGAGGACGACGACGTCGTCGCGTTCCTGACGATCGAGCCGATGACACCGGGTCACACGCTCGTGGTGCCGCGTGCGGAGATCGACAACTGGCAGGACGTCGAGCCCGCGGTGTTCGCACGGGTGATGGCGGTCTCGCAGCGCATCGGCAAGGCCGTGTCGAAGGCGTTCGACACGGAACGGTCCGGCCTGATCATCGCCGGACTCGAGGTGCCGCACCTGCACGTGCACGTGTTCCCCGCCCGCAACCTGTCCGACTTCGGTTTTGCGAACGTCGATCGCAGCCCGTCGCCGGAATCCCTCGACGAAGCGCAGGCGAAGATCAAAGCTGCGTTGGCAGAACTGGATTCGACCGGTGGGAGCGCAGCGACCGGGGAGCTTGATTGACCGTCAGCTGACGGCCGCGGGCACGTCAGCCGCGGGCACGTCGGCGATGCGCGGTAGGTGCACGGTGAAGCGGCAGCCCTCCCCGGGCGCCGTCGTCACGCTGACGGTGCCGCCGTGCGCGAACACCAGCGAGTCGACGATCGACAACCCGAGGCCCGTGCCACCGCTGGCGCGGGCCCGCGACGAGTCGGCGCGGTAGAACCGCTCGAAGACTCGATGCGCATCGTCCTGGTTCATACCGGGGCCCTGGTCGCACACCTCGAGAATGGCGTCCTCCCCTTCGGTGCCCACCCGAACCGCGATGCCCGCCGTCTCGGGAGTGTGCTGCACGGCATTGGCCACCAGGTTGCCCATCACCTGCCGCAGCCGGGCCTCGTCGCCCAGCACCTCCGGGGTTCCGGGACCGTCGAACACCTCCATGGTTATCGAACGCTTCGGCGCGATCGACTGCGCATCGTGGACGGCGTCGCTGGCCAGCGCAAGCAGGTCGACTCGATGCCGTTCCAGCGGTCGTTGGGCGTCGAGTCTGGCCAACAGCAGCAAGTCCTCGACGAGCAGGCCCATGCGCCGCGACTCACTCTCGATGCGGTTCATCAGCATTTCGACGTCGCGCGCGGCGCCCTGGCGGTACAGCTCGGCGAAGCCGCGGATGGTCGTCAGCGGGGTGCGCAACTCGTGGCTGGCGTCGGTGATGAAGCGCCGCATCCGGTCCTCTGACGTGCGGGCGTGTTCGGCCGAAGCCTCCGACGAGGCGACCGCACGCTGAATCTGCGAGAGCATGCCGTTGAGCGCCAACGAAAGTCGACCGACCTCGGTCCTGGAGTCCCGTTGCGGGATTCTTCGATCGAGCTCGCCCGCGGCGATCGCGGCAGCCGTCTGCTCGACTTCGACGAGTGGGCGAAGGCTCCGATGCACGACGGCGAAACCGGCGACGCCGATCACCAACAACACCGCGACGCCGATCCCGACCTGCGACCACACCAGCGCACGCACCGTCGACGACACGTCGGACAGGTCGATCGCCACGGTCGTCAGCTCGCCGCGCAGGCCACGCACCGTCATCGCACGCCATTGCACGTCGGAATGGTCGATGGACCCGACGGTCACCGGCACCGGGCCGACGTCGTTGTCATCTGGCAGCGCAGGCTCGGCCTCACGGTCGTTGACGGCCATCCAGATGCGTCCGTCCGGGTCGATCCCGCGGACGTAGAAGTTCGACGGCGGCCGCGCCGGGTTGGGCCCTTCGACTGGAGTGGACGGCATGCGACGGGGCGCCTGCGCCCAGCCGCGCGAGGCGTCCAGCAACGTCTGGTCGACGCGGTTGATGAGGCTGTGCCGCAGAATCGACGTGACGGCCACACCCGAGGCGAGCAGACCGCATGCCACCAGGACGAGGGTCGCGGCTACCAGCCCGACCCGCAGGGGTATGCCCCGTCCGTGAGTACTTGCCATACCCCTATTGTTCGCGAACTTCGCGAAAACTACCTCGGCTCGCGCAGAACGTAACCAACGCCGCGCAGCGTGTGAAGTAGGCGCTTCTCGCCGGTGTCGACCTTGCGCCGCAGGTAGGACACGTAGGACTCGACGACGTTGACGTCACCGCCGAAGTCGTAGCGCCACACGTGGTCGAGGATCTTCGGCTTCGAAAGCACCGTGCCCGCGTTGATGATGAAGTACCGCAACAACGTGAACTCGGTCGGCGACAGCGAAACCGCTTCGCCGGCCTTCCACACCTCGTGGGTGTCCTCGTCGAGCTCGATGTCGGCGAACGTCAGCTTCGCAGTGCGCGGCTCCTCGACGCCGCGACCGGTCCGGCGCAGGATGACCCGTAGCCGGGCCACCACCTCTTCGAGGCTGAACGGCTTGGTGACGTAGTCGTCGCCACCGAGCGTCAGCCCAGTAATCTTGTCCTGCAACGTGTCTCGCGCAGTCAGGAACAACGCGGGCGCATCGATGCCGTCGGCCCGAAGCCGGCGCAGCACGCCGAACCCGTCCATGCCCGGCATCATCACGTCGAGGATCACGGCGTCGGGCTTGATCTCGCGCGCCTTGTCGAGCGCGGCAGGGCCGTTGGAGGCGGTGTGCACCTCGAACCCCTGAAACTTCAAGCTCACCGAAAGCAGTTCAACGATGTTGGTCTCGTCATCGACTACCAGTACTCGCGCCTCTGGGACGCTCTCGGGCAGTGCAGCCATAGCCATGCCATTAATCTGCTCCCATTCGCTTGGAATAGCGCTGCGCGAGCGCTGTGAGCTTCCTGTGAGTTATTCACAGGAGCATCACAGTTGGGGTGCGGCACAGCAAGACCACGAGGATGTGTGACGGGGGCCATACACTGGGCCGATGAATCTCGGCAAAGCACTGGTCGACCTGGCGACCGCCCCAGCGCGCATCGGCCTTGCCGTTGCCGACGTCGGCTTGAACGTCGCCACCGGAGCGCTCGGAATGGCGCAGCGCACGCTGGGTGAAACCAGTCCCGGCGCTGGTCCAGGGTCCGTCGCCCGCTTGCTAGGTATCGACGACGCCATGGTTCGTGCGAACCGGGTGGCTCACCTCATCGACGAGGATCAGCCGCTGGGCCGCGCCCTTGCGCCCGACGGCCCGCTGGACCGGCTACTACGTCCAGGCGGGTTGGTGGACCGGCTGACGGCTCCCGGCGGTGTGATCGATCGGCTGACCGAGGAGGACGGCGGACTGATGCGCGCCATCGAACCGGGCGGGCTCCTCGACCAGTTGCTCGACGAGGACGGCCTGATCGAGCGCGTGTTGGCCGAGGACGGCCTGGCCGACCGACTGCTCGCCGAGGGCGGCCTGGTCGAGAAGCTGACGGCCCGGAACGGACCGCTCGAGCAGTTGGCGGACGTCGCCGACACCTTGAATCGACTGGCACCGGGGTTGGAGGCGCTGGCCCCCACCATCGAGACGCTCAAGGAGGCGGTCATCACGCTCAGTGCGGTGGTCAATCCGCTGAGCAACATTGCCGACCGAATTCCGTTCCCCGGCAGGCGGCCCCGTGGGCGGACACCGACGCGTCCGGTGACGTCCCAGCGGGTGTACGACGTCGACGAATGAGCCGATAAGCTGTGAGGCCGCACGCCTCCTTAGCTCAGTGGTAGAGCACTCGCCTTGTAAGCGAAAGGTCGTCAGTTCAATCCTGACAGGGGGCTCCACGTCAGCTCGATTCGGCGACGGCGTTTTGTCGGAGGTAGGTCGTAGCGTCGTCCGCGTGAGACAGTGTCGCGGCTGTGGTTCACCGCTTTCGAAGCGCAGTCAAAAGATCTACTGCGGTAATGCTTGTCAGGTGTCGGCCCGGCGCGAAGCTCGAACCAGGGTCTGGCTCGAGTCCGGTGAGGCCTGCATCGCCACGTACCCCGGTCATTACATTCGAAGTTATCTCTCTGATGCTCAATCCGGCTGTTGCGCGATCTGTGGCGGAACCAGCGTGTGGTCGGGCCTGCCCCTGGTCTTCGTGGTTGACCACATCGATGGGGACCCCACGAACAACCGGCGGGACAACCTGCGGCTGGTCTGTCCGAACTGCGACTCGCAACTAGCGACGTACAGGATCGGAACCGTGGCAAGGGCCGCCACTACCGCCGACAGCGGTACGCCAACGGTCAGTCGTACTGATGAGGACCGGAAAGGGCAGCATGCTATCTCGACGTCCATGCGGGTTCAACCCTGAGAGGGGGCTCCAGCAAATAGTGCCGACGTTGCCGCAGATCGCCTAGCCAACTAAGGCTCGGAAAACGCGCCGAAAGTCTCGAATACGCCGCAGTCGCATTGAGTCACCACTCGGTGACCTCGGCGTCGCGACCGCCGGACAGCTGACCGGGGCCAGCGGCACGCGAGCGCAACCCGCCGCCACTATGCCGCCCGCTGCCACGCTCCTGGCCGGCTCGACGAAGCGCTTGGTCGTCGGTCAAATCGGGCGCGAAACTTGCTACGCCAGGTCGACATCGAGCAACGCCAAAACATCCGCTAACGACCGTGTGCCCGGCGGCTTGGCATCCCATTTTTCGGGACCTGCGGCGGCCGTTGACACATTACGTTATGCCATGTAACGATTTGTCGCGTCCGTGGCGATGAGGAGCAGGCATGACCGAAGATCGTTCCCAACTGGCCTTGTCAACGGCCTTCGACGAACTACTCAACGAGGTCCGCGCGATCGAACGAAAGCTCCTCGACGCGGAGCCACCGCTCGCCGAAGCCGACCTGCTCGACGGGTACCGGTTGGCTTTCAGCCTGTTGCGCGTGGCCGTCGACGCCTACGTGTGGAACGACAAGGATCATCCCCATCTGTCGGACGTCATCGGTCCGTTCCTGAAATGGGGCGGAGACAATTCCGATGCGTTCTACCAACTCTCGCCCATCGACCCGAACCGCACCTACCGCGTGAAGGGCAACCGCGGCGACTCGGTCTACCTGTCGATGACGATCTACGGCGGTCCCGACGACGGTCGGTACAGCGACCGCATCGTCGACACCATCAACGATCGCGCACTGGAGTTCGACGCCAACGGCAACTTCGAATTCACCATCAGCCCGACTCCGCAGCCAGGAGCATGGCTGAAGCTCGAACCCGACGCCGTGTTCGCCCTCACCCGCGACTACGTGACGGCGCGGGACACCGCGACGCGGGTCGAGTGGACGATCGAAGCCGTCGACGCTCCGCAGCGCAGGCAGGAGGACCGCGCCGACATGACCCGCCGACTGCGGGCGGCGCGCATTTGGCTCCACGAACAGCTCGCCATGTTGCCCGTGAAGGTGGAGCCGCCCAACGAGATTCAGGAGCCCTACCCCGTGCCGACCCAGACGTACGGCTGGGCGGCAGGCGACGCCGCGTACGCCATGGGCGCATTCGAGCTCGAGCCCGGCCAGGCGCTCGTCGTCGAGGGTACGTCGCCGGAGTGCGTGTTCTGGAACCTGTGCCTGTGGAATCCGTTCCTGCACACCTACGACTTCACTCGCGAGCGTGTCAGCATCAACGGCGCCGAGGTCACCTACGAGCCGGACGGATCCTGGCGCATCGTGATCAGCGACCAGGACCCCGGCCATCCGAACTGGGTGTCCACCGCCGGACGTCCCAAGGGTCTGATCTGGCTGCGCTGGTTCCTGCCGGAGCAGACCCCCGCGCGTCCGAACTGCCGCGTGGTGAACATCGCAAAGGCGCCGGCGTGACCCGGCCCGCGCCCATCCACCTGCCCGACCTGGCCGACCCGGTCTACCCGGAGGCGGCGATGCCGATGCGCGAGGGCCTCGCGGCGTACGGCGCCACCCTCGAGTTGACCCCGGAAGCGTTGCAGCAGGCGGCCTCCGAACGCACGGGGCTGCGCGACTGGGGCGACCCGGCCTTCCGCGAGCGACTCGACGTTCTGTGTCGCTCGGTGGGTGAGCAGGCCGACCTCTCCGACGTGGGCATCGCCATGACGTTCGAACAGCTGGTGGGACACCTGGTCAACCGACTGCGGCTGGAGGCGCTCGGCACTGCGCACCCCGAGCTCGAAGACGTTCCGATCGAGCGGCCGATCATCATCTGCGGGCTGCCTCGCACGGGCACGACCCACCTGCACAACCTGATCGCGGCGGATCCCGCGATCAGGTACCTCCCCTACTGGGAGAGCCTCGAACCGTTTGCCGCCCCCGGCGACGACGAACAGTCCGTCCGGGACCGTTGCCAGGCCGGGCTGGACATCGTCAACACCTCGATGCCCGAGTTCAAGCGCATGCACGAGATGACGGTCGACCATGCCCACGAGGAGATTCAAATCCTCGGCAACGACATCTCCACCATGCTCTTCGAAACCCAATATCACCTGCCCGGCTATGGGGCGTACTACAAGTCACAGGATCAAACGGCGTCGTATGCCTATCTCAAGCGTTCGATGCAGGCCATGCAGTGGCTGCGCGGCGGCACGCGGTGGGTGTTGAAGTCTCCGCAGCACCTCGAACAGTTCCCAGTGCTGTACAAGACCTTCCCCGACGCCACCTTCGTTGTGACGCATCGTGATCCAGTCGAGCTCGTTCAATCGATGATGACGATGATCAGCTATTCGGCGCGGATGATGTGTGACCGCCCCGATCCCGTCAAGATATCCCGCAATTGGCTCAACCGCGCCGACGATCTGCTGAATGGCTGCCTGCGCGATCGCGACGTGCTGCCCGCGGCGCAGTCGATCGACGTCAGGTTCGACGACTTCATGGCCGACGAGCAAGGCACCGTCGCGGCGATCTACGAGCTCGCCGACCAGCCGTACGACGAGCGCGCCAGGCTCGCCATGGCGCAGTTCTGCACGGACCATCCGCGTGGCCGCCATGGCGGGGTGATCTACACGCCAACCGAACTCGGCCTCGACGTGGACGAGCTCGCCGACCGGTTCGCCGGCTACCGCGCGCGTTTCGTCGACTGAGCTCGAGTTCGGGTTGCGGCGCGTCGACGGCCTCAGCCGTGTCGCAATGTCCTTGTTGGGCAACCCCTCCCCAACCAACCGAACGACGTCCAGCTCGGTGGGCGTGAGCGACCCCCATCCGCTGGACGGCCGCTTCCGGCCGCCGCGACCCCGCTGTGCGTAAGCGATCGCCTCATCGGTCGACATTGCTGCACCCTCGGCCCACGCAGCGTCGAAGTCGCTGTCGCCCAGCGCATCACGAACTGCCCGCAACGTCCTCTCGTAGTCGGTGTCATAGACCCTGAACCGAACCTCACCAGAGCGGCGGATGCGGTCTGCCGCCCCGAGAAACCGGGCCGCCTCGAGATGGCGGCCCGCATCGCGGGTTAGACCGGCGAGCACCTCGAGGACGTCGGGAGTCCCGATGTACGCCGTGACGCCGACGATGCACTTGAGCGCCTCGTGCGCATCGCGCTCGGCCTGCTCGGGCTCGTTCCGCGCGACCGCCACACGGGCCCGCGATCTTCGACCAGCTCTTCAGTCCCACCCGACAGCACGGTCTGGCCACCGTGCGCAAGATCCCGCAGGCGGGCAGTCTTGTTGATCGTCGGGCCCGCGTAGTTGCCCTCGTCGCGCAATTGCACCTCGCCGGCATCGATGCCGATGCGCAACTTGATCGGCGCAAGGTCTGCGCGCTGTAGCGCCAGTGCGCATGCGACCGCGTGGCTGGCGCGAGTGAACGCAGCCACGAAGCTGTCCCCCTCGCCTTGCTCGACCGGGCGTACCCCGTCGTGCGTGGCGATGAGTTCGGCAACCGTGCGATTCAACAGGGCGATCGCGACCGTCATCGCCTCTGGCTGCTGTTCCCACAGCCGAGTCGAGCCCTCGACATCGGCGAGCAGCAGCGTCACCGTGCCGGTCGGAAGCACACCACCCACGTCGATGTCACCTTCGTCACTCGCGCCCACGGAAGCCAGCATCTGGCTCCACACCGCAGATAACATCAGCCCAAAGACGTAGATACGCCCCTTTCGCAGAAGATCTCCGCCTCAAGGCGGATGGTCTCGAGTCCGGCGGCACGGAGAGTCGAACGCGTATCTGCCGACGAGGAGGCCGACATGTCCGGCAATGCGGGGCGACACACTTCCGTGTGGGAAGTGTGTCTGATGCTCGGCGTACCCGAGCAGGACCGCAATCTGATGGCGCAGTGGGCCGCAGAACTCCGCGAACGTCGGACCCATGATGCGCTCGACTCCTACGTCGACGTGATGATCGCGGACAGGTGTGGGCACCCGACCGACGACTTGCTATCCGAGCTCATCAGTACCGGAGTCGTGGGCCTCGACCTCACGGCCGACGAAATCCGACTGGCCGTAACGGCCATGCTCGCGTTGGCCGTGAAGGCCGAAAGCACCACTCCGAAAAGCTGATTGACGTTTCCGAGCAGTTCGTGGCGGACTTACCCAGCGGGAAGGTCCGCGGGTCGGCACCGGAATACACGGTGCCGCCGCGCGCGTGATGGGCCGCGGGGACCATTCAAGGCGTGACGGTACGGCACACGGCGTTCTCACCATGATCACGCGACCCGCTGAGCAGTCGCCCAGCTACCCCGGCTACCTTGTACGATAGCGAGGCTTCGTACCAGTGACGACCGTCACTTACACGCGAAAGTGATCGAGGGGAGCGACCGGCCGGTGAGCACCGACACCGCACATACCGCAGAGGCCGTCGCCACCCGCTACGCAGGCACCAGAGTGCCGCGTGTCGAGGACACCCGACTGCTCACCGGCAAGGGCACGTTCGTCGATGACATCCAGCGGCCCGGCATGCTGCACGCGTGCTTCGTGCGCAGTCCGTTCGCGCACGCCACCATCACGGGGATCGACGCCACTGCGGCGCTGGCCCTGCCAGGAGTCCACGCGGTGTTCACCGCCGACGACCTCAACCCCGACGTCAGGGAGGCCTGGCACGCCGTCGCGGGCAAGGACATCCCCGACACTCCCCGCCCGCCGCTGGCCGAGGGTGAGGTGAAGTTCGTCGGCGACCCCGTCGCGCTGGTCGTCGCGGAAAACCGGTACGTCGCCGAGGACGCCGTGGACCTGGTCGGGGTCGACTACGAGCCACTGCCCGCCATCGCCGACTTCCGCAAGGCAGTTGGAGGCACGTCGGCCGGCATTCCAGTGGTGCACGCGGCCTACCCCGACAACGTCGCCGGCGGAATGGCAGGCATGCCGCCCGACGAAGAGCTGTTCGCCACGGCGCCGCACGTCGTCAAAGAGCACATCTACCAACAGATGTACGTGCCCGTGCCGATGGAAACCCGGGGCATGGTCGTCGAATGGTCGGCCACCACAGAGGAACTCACCATCTGGGCGTCGACGCAGACGCCGCACGAACTGCGCGCCTTCGGGGCGCGACTGCTTGGGATTCCCGCGCAACGCGTGCGGGTCATCATGCGCGACACCGGCGGCGGCTTCGGCCAGAAGGTCGTACCGATGCGCGAGGACATGTGCATCATGCTCGCCGCGCGCAAGGTGTCATCGGCGCTGAAGTGGATCGAGGACCGGCGCGAGAACCTGATGTCGGCCGGGCAGTCCCGCCACGTCGACGGCACGGTCCGGATGGCGTTCGACGAGGACGGCAAGATCCTGGCCGCCGACATCGACTTCGCCCAGGACGTCGGCTCCTACCCCACGCCGTATCCGGTGCTGACGACCGCCGCCATCGGGATGTTCTTCCCTGGCCCCTACCGCGTGCCCAAGGCCAGCTTCTCGTACCAGACGGTGTTCTCGAACACTGCGGGTCTGCACGCCTACCGCGGCCCTTGGCAGTACGAAACCCTCACGCGCGAAATACTTCTCGACTGCGCCGCACGCAAGATGGGCATGGACCCCATCGAGCTGCGGCGCATCAACATCCTGCGCGGCGACGAGCTGCCGTTCGTCAATCCCAACGGCATGCCCTACGACCACTGCGCCCCTGCCGACACCTTCGAGCAGGCAGTGAAGATCCTCGACCACGAGGGCTTCCGCAAAGAACAGGCCGACGCACTCGCGGAGGGGCGCTACCTCGGACTCGGCCTCTCGGCCTACATCGAACCGACCGGCGCCGCGACGGGCCACCTCGGGACCGAGGGGGCCACGATGCGCATGGAACCGACGGGCAAGATCAACGTCTACGTCAACGGCGGTTCGAGCGGCAACAGCATCGAGACCACGGTGGTTCAGCTCACCGCCGACGCGCTGGGCGCCGACATCGACGACGTCTCCACGATCCAGGGCGACACCGCGGTCACACCCTATGGCGCGGGCACCCAGGGCAGCCGAAGCGGCCCGATGACGGCGGGCGCCGTCAACGAGGCGGGCGCGATCCTGCGCACGCAGATCCTGACCTTGGCGGCCCACAAACTCGGCGTGGCGGTGACCGACCTCGAACTCGGCGGTTCCCGGGCCACCGTCCGCGACGATCCCGACAAGAGCGTCAGCTTCGCCGACATCGCCTATCTGTCGCACTACGAACCCGCGCAACTCGGCGGCAAGTCGCCGACGCTGGAGGCCACCGCTCGGTTCAACTCGCCGACGATGATCCACTGGGCCAACGCAACTCATGCGTGCACGTGCGAGGTCGACGTGCAGACCGGACACGTGAGGCTGACGCGCTACATCGTCAGCGAGGACGTCGGCCCAATGATCAACCCCAACGTGGTCGAGGGCCAGGTCGCCGGGGGCACCGTCCAGGGCATCGGCGGTGCGCTGCTGGAGCACCTGGCATACGACGACGCCGGTAATCCGCTCGCGTCGACGTTCGTGGACTACCTGCTGCCGACTGCCACCGAAGTGCCGCCCATCGAGTTCGGCCACGTCGAGATCCCAGGCCCGGGCATCGGCGGATACAAGGGCGCTGGGGAAGGTGGCGCGATCGGCTCGACACCGGCCGTCATCAACGCCATCAACGACGCGCTCGCTCCCCTCGGCGTGACGATCACCCAGCTGCCCGCCAGTCCCGCCGCCATCGTCGGCCTCATCGAGCAGGCTTCAGGAAAGGACCACTAGGCGTGGAACTCCACAACGAATTCCGGGTGGCCGTGCCTGCGGCCAAGACCTGGGAGGTGCTGACCGACGTCGAGCGCGTCGCGCCCTGCCTGCCCGGCGCCACCCTGCTTTCGGTCGACGGCGACGAGTTCACCGGGGCCGTGAAGGTCAAGGTCGGCCCGATCACCGTGTCGTACCAGGGGGTGGCCGCCTTCCAGGAGAAGGACGCCGCCGCCCAGCGGGTCGTGCTGAAGGCCAACGGCAAGGAGACCCGTGGAAACGGCAACGCCGCCGCCGTGGTGACCGCCCAACTCAAGGACGAAGGCGCGACGGGCACCCTTGTGTCAATCACCACTGACCTGACCATCTCCGGCAAGGCCGCCCAGTTCGGTCGCGGCGTGCTCGCCGACGTGTCGGGCAACCTGATCGCGCAGTTCGCCAAGCGCCTAGAGACCGACCTGCTCGGCGACGCCGCGCCTGCGAGTGTGGCGGCGGCTTCCTTTGTCGCCGAACACGATTCAGGAGAATCCGTCGACCTACTCAAGGTGGTCGCGCTCCCGGTGGCCAAGCGGTTCGGGCCCGTGGCCGCGGGCGTGGCGGCGGGCGTCGCCGTCGGCTTCCTGGTGGGCAGGCGCAAGCGCAAGGCCCCACCGCCTGCCAGCGCCGAACTCCAAGCCCTGCTGGCTCGACTGCTGTCATGAAAGCCCTGTCATGAAGGCGGCCCAGTTCGCCTACCACCGCCCCGACACGGTCGCCGAGGCGGCGGTATTGCTCGGCGAATACGGCGAGGACGCCAAGATCCTGGCGGGTGGGCAGAGCCTGGTGCCGATGCTGGCCATGCGGCTGACGCACTTCGAGCACCTCGTCGACATCTCCCGGGTGCCGGAACTGCGGGGCATCGACCTCGAGGGTGCCGAGGTCCGCGTCGGGGCCGCGACGCCACATGCGCTCGTCGGCATGGACGACGAAGTCGCGGACTCAGTACCGCTGTTGACGCTCGCCACGCCGCACATCGGCCACTTCCAGATCCGTACGCGGGGCACGCTCGGTGGCGCGATCGCACACGCCGACCCGGCCGCGGAATACGCCGCCGTCGCACTTGCCCTCGATGCCAGGATCGAAGCGACCTCGGCGCGCGGGCGCAGACACGTCCCGGCGTCCGAGTTCTTCACCGGACTGTGGGAGACGGCGTTGAAGTCCGACGAGATTCTCACCGCGGTCGCGTTCCCGGTGTGGTCGGGCCGATGCGGCTTCGCGGTTCAGGAGTTCGCACGCAGGCACGGGGATTTCGCGATCGCAGGCGCCACGGTGGCCGTCGAACTCGACGACGACGACCGGGTCACCCGCTGCGGGGTCGGATTGCTCGGGTTGGGCTCGACGCCCGAACGGGGCACCCCCGCCGAGGACGCCATCACGGGCAGGCCCGTCACCGACGTCACGGCCGACGACATCGGTGCGCTGGCGATGTCGGGGCTGCAAGACGTCCCCGCCGACCTGCAGGGGTCGGCGTCCTACCGCACCAGAGTCGGCGCCGCCATGGTCGCGCGGGCCTGGACCGAGGCCACCACGGAGGCGCTCAATGCATGAACTGCCCGTAGCGGTTTCGGTCAATGGCCGGCCTTACCAAGCCGTCGTCGAACCGCGGCTCACGCTCGCGGACTTCCTTCGGGAGAAGTGCGGGCTCACCGGCACTCACCTGGGTTGCGAGCACGGCGCGTGCGGCGCATGCACCGTGCTGCTGGAGGGTCAGGCGGTGCGCGCCTGCCTGATCTTCGCCGTGCAGGTCGACGGCCAGGAGGTGACCACCGTCGAGGGACTGGCGTCGCGCGATGGCGAGCTGTCGCCAGTTCAGGCTGCGCTCAAGGAGTGCCATGGCTTGCAGTGCGGATTCTGCACACCGGGTTTCGTCACTTCGATCACCGCGTTGCTGCGCGACAACCCGCAGCCCACCGACGAGGAGATCCGGGAGGGGCTCTCTGGCAACTTCTGCCGCTGCACGGGCTACCAGGGCATCGTCAACGCGGTGCACCTCGCCGCGGAAACCGTTGAGTCGCAGGGCTAGCTCGAGTCGTCGAGCACTTCACCAGCCCATTCTCAATCCTGCGGAGTAGAAGTGGATGCATGGACATCGGATTCCTCGGATTGGGCAACATGGGTGCCGCCATGGCCGGGAACCTCCTGCGCGCCGGTCACGCCGTCACCGTCTACAACCGCTCGTTCGACAAGGTCGAGGCGCTGGTCGCCAACGGCGCACTACCTGCGCGAACCGTCGCCGAAGCGTGCCGAGGCGATGTCGTCGTATCGATGTTGGCCGATGACGACGCGGTCGAGGCGGTGGCGTTCGGCGCGGACGGTCTGCTGGACAACCTCGGCGAGGAGTCAGTGCACGTGTCGTGCTCGACCATCAGCGTGGCCCTCGCGCAGCGGCTGACGGCCGCGCATGCCGAGGCCGGTCAATTGTTCGTCGCCGCCCCGGTGTTCGGACGGCCGGAGGCTGCCCGGGCCGCGAAGCTGTTCGTCGTCGCAGCCGGGGAGCCCGCGACCGTGCAGGCGGTCTTCCCCGTGCTCGACGCCATCGGGCAGCGCACCTTCGTCGTCGCAGAGCAGCCCGACGCGGCCAGTCTGGTGAAGCTGAGCGGCAACTTCCTGATTGCGTCGGTGATCGAGTCGCTCGGCGAGGCCATGGCGCTCGTCGGCAAGGCCGGGGTGGACAAGCTGCAGTACCTCGACATCCTCACGTCAACGCTTTTCGGCGCGCCCGTCTACCAGACGTACGGCGGGCTGATCGCCCGCGACGAGTTCGAGCCGGCAGGATTTGCCGCGTCGCTTGGGCTCAAGGACGTGCGATTGGTGTTGGCCGCCGGTGACGAGCTCCGCGTGCCGCTGCCCATCGCCAGCCTGCTTCGCGACCGCTTCCTGACGTTGTTGGCAGGGGGCGGCGAGGCCCTGGACTGGTCCGCGGTGGGCGCGCTGGCCGCGTGGGAGGCAGGCGGCAAGAGTCCAATGGGCTAGAAAGGCCTAGTTGACCACTCCGCGCAGGCCGTCCGCACCGAAGAGTGGCTCCAACATGGCGCTGTAGTCGGGCCCACGCCGCACCAACACTCCGCCGTCGACGTTGATGACCTGCCCCGTGACGTAGCTGGCGGCGTCGCTGAGCAGAAACAGCGCCATGTTGGCGATGTCCTCGACCTCACCTGGGCGCGGCAACGGGGTGATGAGGCGGTAGTCCTCGCTCAACTCAGGCGAACTCAGCACCGGCTCGACGAGCTCGGTGCGGATGAGGCCCGGCCGGATGCAGTTGACCCGCACCCAAGAGGCCCCGAGTTCGTCGGCGGCCAGCTGCATCAGGTGATCCAACGCGGCCTTGCTGACGCCGTAGGCGCCGAACCAGCGGTGGGTGTTGCTAGCCGCGATGGACGAGATCCCGACGAACGATCCGCCGCCACCGCGCACCATTTCGCGGGCGCTGTGCTTGAGCACGTACATGGTGCCGTTGACGTTGAGGTCGACGGTGCGTCGCCACAACTCCGAATCGACCTGCGTGATGGGCCCAATGGTCTCCGACCCGCCGGCGCAGTGGACGACGCCGTTCAGCTGGCCGTGCCACGCCGTCGCGGCCTCCACCACGTGGGCGACCTCGTCTTCGTTGGTGACGTCGGCAGGCTCGTAGAGCACCGACCCGGCGCCTTCGCCAGCCTGTGCCGTGAGCTCGTCGGCGGCGCTGGCAAGCCGGTCGGCGTTGCGTCCGACGATCATGGCGTTACCGCCCGCGGCCACCACGGCGCTGGCGACGGCCTTTCCTATTCCACTGCCACCGCCGGTGACGATGAACGTTCGGTCCGTCAACGAAAGCTGCATCGCTGCCCCCAAGGGTTTGAGTCGAAAACTGGAACACGTTCTCGTCATCGAACCATGCACCGCAAGCGTGCTTGAGCGGACGTCCACGAGTCGCGCCACAGGCGCCGCACAGT
>JAOPVI010000383.1 GCA_025966225.1 Mycobacterium sp.
CATCGCGGCCACCGCTTCGGCCATGCCGTGCTTGACCGAGGCCTCGTCGCCGACGTCCATCTGCACCGTCGACAGCCGGCCGCCGGGCCCGTCGGCCTTGGCCGCCGTGTCCTTCAGCCCGGATTCACTCACGTCGGCGGCGGCCACGCGGCCACCCTCGTCGAGGATGCGGAGCACGGTGGCTTGCCCGATACCCGATCCGCCGCCGGTGATCAGTACGCGGCGACCCGCATAGCGCTGCAGTGAAGAAGACATGCGCGAATGATGCTCCTTAGGTGCGCGGGTGTCCGGATCTTGTCCCAATGACTGGACGCCCCCGGTCGTCGTGGCCGCGCCGGCTACTTCCTGAGCCGCCCCAGGACCTGCTTGACCACACTTGGCGACTTGCCGGTCGGCGGGTGCCGCTCGACGTAGGGCCACGGCTGGTTGCGCTCTGGAACCGACGATGCGCGGGCTTGCTTGAGCTCCATCCGCAGGTGCGCGCGCAGCTCGAGCAGGTCGGGGTCGGGCCACCGGTTCTGCGCCTCGATCGGATCGGCGGTCAGGTCGTATAGCTCCCACTGATCCTCGACCGGATCGGTTCGGTACGCCTGGCCCCCGATGCCGTTGGTCGCGAGCTGACGTACGCCCGGTTCGGTCCACGTGGCCGGGTCGTCGAAGGTGCGCACCAGCTTCCAGAGGTGTCCGGCGCCACCGGGTACGTCCTCGACCCGGACTACCAGCCCTTCGAAGTTGGACGCGACGTGTGCGGGCAACTTGATGCGAAGTGGCGCAGGTGGATTCACGGTCTGGCCAAGCTGTCGGGCGGCCGCCGAGGCGCCGGTGTCGCCTTCGAGCACGTTGTCGCGCGTCATCAGGTAGATGGGCCTGCTCTCGTCGGCCTTGGCACCGTCGACCACAGACATGAGGTCGCGGCCCGGCAGCGGATGGACCTCGGAGAACGACTCGGCCAAGACCGCCTCGACGGCATCCACGTCGACACCGGCGGCGCCCAACAGCGTGGGCACCAGGTCGACGTGCGACGTCGGTGCTGTGACGGTGCGGGGTTGCGTCGCGCCCTCGCCAACGCGGGCGATGACGAACGGCACCCTGGTCGCCTCGTCGTAGAGGTTGAACCACTTCTGATGGAGCCCGCCGTGCGCCCCGAGCAGATCGCCGTGATCGGACGTGCGGACCAGCACCGCGTTGTCGGACCCGCCCTCGGTGACAGCGCGAAGCACGCGGTTCAGCGGCGCGTCGACCTCGGCGTGCAGGCGGTAGTACAGGTCGCGGTACTGCTGCGCGTTCTTCTTGTAGCCGCGGCCGATCGCGGGTGCCGGACCGTAACCGGAGTAGTACGCCTCCCGAAAGGCGATCTGCGCCGCCGGCTTGGTGCGCAGGTCCTCGTCGGCGGTGGGCGCGGCGGGCACGTGGGGCGGATCCAGCGTGGGGGAGGGCTCCAGCGGGCTGCGGCGCTGCCACGCCGGGAACAGCACGATGTCGTGCGGGTTGACGAAGCTGGCGACCAGAAGGAACGGACGCATCGCCTCCGCGTCACCCGCGCGCCGACGCGCGTAGCGGTCGTTCAGCCACGTGACGATCCGATTGGCGAACAGCGGATCGCGACGAAAACCGCTGTTGGACATGGCCGCTCCGTGTGGCTCGGGACCGACCCAGCCGGAGAAGCCGTACGGGCCGAGCGGATCGGCGTCGAGATAGCGCTGCACCGCGGCCGGGTCGACGACGCCGTCGTCGTCGTTGGTCGCCAGCGGTTCGCCGGTAGCGGGATCGTCGAGATCGGCGTGGGAGACGTGCCACTTGCCGTCGTAATGGGTGTCGTACCCGGCGGCGCGGAACCAGTTGCCCAGCGTCGGAACCTCGCCCTTGCGCAGCCAGCGCAGCCGCGAATCGTCGAACCGCTTGCCGATGCCGTCGGTCTGGGTGACCCCGTGCAGATCCGGGTACTGGCCGGTGAAGATCGTGGGCCGGCTTGGCACGCACGCGAGGGAACCGGTGTAGTGCCGCGCGAAGCTCACGCCGTGCTCGTCGAACCACCGGCGACAGTCCAGCGTCCGCTTGCGCCAGGCCAGTACTTCGGGCGACTCGTACGGCGGGATGGCACGTTCCTCGTCGGTCATGAGGATGACAACGTCGGGGCGCGCTTCAGCCATGTTCGTGCTCCATTCGTTTTGCCAGCCCCGCCAGCATCGAGTCGGATTCCTTGGCCATGCCGCGGGAGACGACCCACTCCGCCGCCCGCGCCAGGGGCCCGGTGCCGATCTCCACCCTGCTGGTCAACGTCACCTCGGTCGCGGCACCGGACGGCCGTAGCGTCCAGCGATTGACGACGTTGCGCAACTGCTTGGGGAGGCCCTCGATGCCGTAGGCCAGCGCCGTCGGCGGGTCGAACTCGGCGATGCGCTCGACCAGCGTGTTTCGCCCGATCTGCACCCGGCGGGTGGTTCCCATCGCGCCGCCGTCGGGTCCGTGATTCAGGATGCACGAGTGATCAGCGTGGGCCGACCATGAACTCAGTGCACCGAAGTCGGCCAGCACTTCCCAGATTGCCTGCGGCGGGGCGGTTATCGTCCGGCTGCGGCTGATGTCCGACACCCCGCCATCCAACACCATGACGCTGGCACGTGACGGCTGACTTCGATAGCTGTAATGAGTCCGCTACAGCCCCATGTTCTTGGCGATGATCAACTTCATCACCTCGCTGGTTCCGCCGTAGATGCGGTTGACGCGGCTGTCGGCATACAGCCGGGCGACCGGATATTCGGTGATGTAGCCGTAGCCGCCGTGCAGTTGCAGGCAGCGGTCGATGACCCGGGAGGCCACCTCCGTACAGAACAACTTGGCCGACGCTGCGTCCGCGGCCGAGAGTTCACCGTTGTCGAGTGCCTCGACGGCGCGATCGACGACGGCCTCGCAGGCATCCACTTCGGCCTGACAGGCGGCGAGTTCGAACTTGGTGTTCTGGAAGGCGGCCACTGGTTGGTTGAAGACCAATCGATCCTTCGTGTACGCCTTGGCGAACTGCACGGCGGCCTTGGCCTGCGCGTATGCGTTGACGGCGATGCCCAGTCGTTCCCTAGGCAGGTTGTGGCCCAGGTAGGAGAAGCCTCGATGTTCGTCGCCGAGCAGATCCTCCACCGGCACGAAGACGTCGGTGAAGCTCAGTTCGGCCGTGTCGGACACCTTGAGCCCGAGCTTGTCGAGTTTGCGGCCCACGGAATAGCCGGGCAGCGTGGTGTCGACGACCAGCAGCGAGATGCCGTAGCGCCGGTCGTCCTCGCGCGGCGGGGCGGTGCGCGCACAGACGATCATGCGGTCGGCCTGGACGCCACCGGTGATGAACGTCTTCGAGCCGTTGAGCACGTAGTGCTTTCCGTCGTCCGTCAGCTTGGCGGTGGTGCGCATGCCTGCAAGATCTGATCCGGTGCCCGGCTCGGTCATCGCGATGGCGAACATCGTCTCGCCGGTGACGAACCCCGGGAGCCAGCGCTGCTTCTGCTCGTCGTTCGCATAGGCCTGCAGGTAGGGCAGGCACAGCGTGATGTGGGCGCCGGAGGCCCCGAAGGACACGGCAGCGCGGTTGGTCTCCTCGGAGAGGATGGCCTGGAACTTGTAGGACTCGATCCCGGCACCGCCGAACTCTTCAGCGACCTCGATCCCGAACACCCCGAGGTCACCCAGCTTCAAGTAGAAGTCGCGGGGCACGATGCCGCTCTCGTACCACTGGTCGAAGACCGGGACGACTTCGGATTCGATGAAGTCGCGAAGCGTCTGTCGGTAGGTCTCGTGATCGTCGTCTTACAGCGTTCGCTTCATTGCTGACCACGCTACGAGGTGGCGGCGACTCGCTTCCAAGCGACCGTGAGTTCGTCCTTAGTGGGCCGTCCCCGGACCTAACGCGTAGCCGCGCCACGGGGCGGGTATGCGCACCCGGGGTCGGGGTAGTACATGACGAGGAGGGCGCCGGTGAACACCGAGGTCAACCGCAGGTCGCTCGTCATGGGGCTGGGCGCCGTCGCGGGCTTCGCAGCGCTCGGTGGTTGTTCGAGTGGTAGCCGGCCGTCGCCGAGCGGTCCCGGTGCACCCAGTGCGCTCGTCTTCAACGGGAAGGTCTCGGAGCAGACGACGACGGTCACCACGAATGCCGGGCCCAAGGTGATCACCTACCGCTTCTACGGCCCGGTGACCTACGTGGCCAATCCGGTCGACGAGGCCTACCAGAGCCTCGTCGTCAGTGTTCCGATTTCGATCGACGGCAAGGCCGTGGACGCGTCGAACGCTCCGATCGTCTTCGCCAATTCCGTGGGCGGTTACCTGCCCGCATCGGTGAAGGACGCCAAAGGCGTTGGCGAGGCCGGCATGCACATGGGTGGGACGGGGATGCCGGAGCCACCGGGCCCGGCGGCGCCGGATGAGGTGCAGTCGGGCGGCAATGCGATGCTCGACGGCGGCGGCAAGATGGTCGAGCTCGCGCAGCTGGCACTCGCTGCCGGCTACGTGGCGGTGGAGCCGGGCTGCCGGGGCCGGTCGCTGACCGACGCCCGGGGCAACTACTACGGCATCGCGCCCGCGGCCATCGTCGACCTCAAGGCCGCGGTGCGCTATCTGCGGTTCAACAAGGGCCGGATTCCGGGCAACATCGACCAGATCGTCTCGACCGGAACCAGTGCGGGGGGCGGACTTTCGGCGCTGCTCGGTGCGTCCGGCGACAGCCCGCGCTACGCGAAGTATCTCGACGACCTCGGGGCCGCCGATGCCAGCGACGCGATCTTCGTCAGCGCGGGCTGGTGCCCCATCACCGACCTCGAACACGCCGACGCCGCCTATGAGTGGAATTGGGGCACCAATGCCACGCAAGGCCCGGGCAGTCAGGTCGATCAGGCGGTCTCCGGTGAACTGCGCTCACAGTTCGCGCAGTACCAGACGTCGCTGAGCCTGAACGGCCGCAAAGCATTCGGCCCACTCACGGCGGACAACTACGGCGACTATCTGCTGCGGACCTATCTGCAACCGGCAGCCACCCGGTATCTACTGGCCCAGCCGGAGGCCGACCGATCGGCCTACCTGGCGAGCAACCCGAAAATCTCGTGGTCGGAGGACAAGGCCACCTTCGGCTGGGCCGACTACCTCGCGCACGTCGGGCCGCGAAAGAAGGCCGTACCCGCGTTCGACGCCTTCGACCTGTCCGCAGGGGAGAACAACGAGTTCGGTGCGGGTTCGACCAAAGCCCGACACTTCACCGAGTTCGGCGCCGCCCACGACACCACTGGCCTCAGGACTCGCCAGCTGGACGGTGACATCCCCGAAGTCGTCGACTTGATGAATCCGATGTACTTCCTCGATCAGAAGGATCCGAACCGCGCCCCGCACTGGTGGATTCGGCTCGGCACCAAGGACACCGACACCGCACTCACCGTCAGTTCCAACCTGGCCGCGAAGCTCGACGCACTCGGTGTCGACGTCAACCACCTGATGTATTGGGACGAAGGACACGGCGCCAACGCCGATGCCGCCGACTTCATCGCCTGGATTCGCACCGTCACTGAGTATCAGGGTTGACGGCCTGAAACCCCCAGCGCCACGGTCAGTTCGAGGATGGTCCGCGGGTCGTTGAGCCGGTCCCCGTAGAGCTCACGCAGCTGGGTCATGCGATAGCGCACCGTCTGAGCGTGCACGAAAAGATCCGCGGCGACGGCGTCGCGTTGCCCCTGGTGCAGCACCCACGACCTCAGGGTGTCGGCCAGGCGCTCGGCGGTGTTGGGCCGCAACTCCGCAAGTGGCGCCAGGACGTGGCGACGGAGATCGTCGGCGGCCTCCCGGTCGGCGGTCAGCACTAGCTCGACGAGATGCTCTTCGGTGTCGACGATCTCGACGTCGTCGGCAACGCTCAGGTCGCGCGCACGCAGCGCACGTCGATACGACGACTGGACGTGCATCCACGGGCGTGCGGGCCCCACCAGCGCCCGTCGGCCCTGCAGGGCAGAGCGCAGCTGACCGCGGTGGCGGCCGTCCAAATCGGGCACCAGCAACACGGCCAGCGACTCCGACGCGTCTACTCCCGGCAGGTCCTCGCTGAGCTGCAATGTCGACTGGCCGAATCGTGCTGCCAGGCCACGTGTTTGGGTCTCCGCGACCATCACTGCCGTCAGGGTTTCTGGCATTCGCCAGTCGGCCTGCTCTGCGCTGGCGCGCAACGTCTCGGCGGGTTCGCCTGCAAGCAGTTGCTTGGCGAGCCGTTCGAGGTAGCGCTGCCGCACCCGTCCCGTCGTCGCGAGCTCGTCGGCATGGCCCGCGACGCTGGATGCAGACAGTTCGTCGATGAAGGCGAAGACCAGCTCCGCGAAACGGGCCACGGTCGCAGCCGACAGGCCAGCCTCGACGCCGGTGGCCGACAGTTCCTGCCATGCCACCCTGGCGCCGACGCGGTAGGCGGACAGCAGGGCGTCCATCGTGCGGCCCTGGCGGGCCTCGCCGCGCCCCAGCTCGTACGCCCCGTCGAGGGCCGGCCGCAGCGTCGCGGCCGGGTCCGAGTCGTGTGCCCGCACGGCCAGCCGCAAGAAGGCCCCGAGCGCCATCTGAACGGCGTTCTCGATGACCTGGCCCATGCGCCCGCTGAACGCGCGGGTGTAGCTGGGCACCTCGGCGGTCACTGCGACGACGGTGCGCTCGGCCATGCTGGGCAGCACCGCCTCCAATGCGGTGACGACCTCATCGGGCAGGTCGAGTCCGGTGAAGCGACGTGCAGGTTCCGACAAAACTATTCCTAACGAACAAATTAGTGATGTTCATTCACGCCCGATGGTCAAGACTTTATACCTCTGCCTCAGCCAGAGTGGTCTCATGACAACGACAGCACCCCGCCCGACCGCCGTCGGCGCGTTGCGGGAGCGGGTCATCAAGTTCGCCGAACGGGTCACTACCCCGCTGGTCCCTGCCGATTACCTCGACGTCATCGACCCCCTGCGTTCCGCCGCCGACCTGCGCGGGCGCATCGTCGCCATAGAGCCAGAGACCCGCGACGCGGTCACCGTGGTCATCAAGACCGGACGCGGTTGGAAGACCCACACCCCGGGGCAGTACGTCCGCATCGGCATCGACGTGGACGGCATTCGCCAGTGGAGGGCCTACTCGCTGACCTCCGAAACCAGCCGACGCGACGGTTGCATCGCCATCACGGTGAAGGCCATCCCGGACGGCGTCGTCAGCAATCACCTCGTCCGGCGCGCCAGCGTCGGCACCGTCGTTCAACTCGACCAGGCCGCGGGCGACTTCACCCTTGGGGCCGAGGCGCCAGCCAAGATCCTGTTCCTCACTGCGGGCAGCGGCATCACCCCGGTGATGGGGATGCTGCGCAACCTGACCGATCTGCAGGCGGACGTGCTGGTCGTGCACTCCGCGCCCACCGCAGCCGACGTCATCTTCGGTTTCGAACTCCGGATGCTGGCCAGCGATGGCCGAATCCGGTTGGTGGAGAAGCACACCGACACCGAGGGAATGCTCGACGTCGACCAACTCCATGAGCTGGTGGACGACCTCGCCGAGCGACACACCTGGGCCTGCGGACCCGCCGGCCTGCTGGACGCACTCGAAAGCCGTTGGGAGGCCGAGGGGATCGCTGAGCGGCTGCACACCGAGCGGTTCCGCGCCTCGGTCGTGACCGCCGGCGAAGGCGGCACGGTGACGTTCACGAAGTCGGAGACCGTCGTCGACGCCGACGGCGCCCAAACCCTTTTGGATGCAGGCGAAGCCGCCGGCGTCCTCATGCCGTCGGGCTGCCGAATGGGCATCTGCTTCGGCTGCGTCGCACCGTTGCGACAAGGCGCCGTGCGCGACCTGCGCAGCGGCGACCTGACCACCGCCGCTGACGGCGTGCTCATCCAAACCTGCGTCTCCGCCGCTGCGGGCGCCTGCGACATAGCTCTTTAAGGAGTCATCATGACTGCACTGCAAGCCATTCAGACCGACCCGACCGCACACCTGACCGACGAGGACGTCGAGAACATCGGCCGCGAACTCGACGCCATCCGCGCCGAGCTCGTCGCCGATCGAGGCGAGCGGGACGCCGCCTACATCCGCAAGGTTATCGACGGCCAGCGCAAGCTCGAACTCAGTAGTCGTGCCGTACTGCTGTTCTCGCTGTTCCCACCCGCGTGGATCGTCGGCACCGTCGGACTGTCCGTCTCCAAGATCGTCGAGAACATGGAGATCGGCCACAACGTGATGCACGGTCAGTGGGACTGGATGCGCGACGACAAGATTCACTCGACCACGTGGGAGTGGGACAACGCCTCCCCGTCGGAGATGTGGAAGCACTCCCACAACGAGGTGCACCACACCTACACCAACGTGCTCGGCAAGGACCACGACCTCGGCTACGGCATCATGCGCGTCGACGAAGACCAGAAGTGGATGCCCTTCTACCTGGCGCAGCCGCTGTGGAATTTCATCAACGCGTGCATGTTCCAGTACGGCATCGCCGCCTACGACCTTCAGATCGGCAAGTACCTCAAGGGCCGCTCGGACAAGGAAGAGTTCCGCCGCAACGCCAAGAAGGTGCTCGCGAAGGTCCGCAAGCACGCGACCCGCGACTACCTGCTGCACCCACTGCTGTCGGGGCCGTCGGCGTTGAGCACGCTGACCGCGAACCTGACGGCCAACCTGGTGCGCAACTGGTGGACGCACTCGGTCATCATGTGCGGGCACTTCCCCGAAGGCGTGGAGACGTTCGAGAAGCAGTCGATCGAGGGCGAGACGCGCGGACAGTGGTACCTGCGCCAGATGCTCGGCTCGGCCAACATCTCGGGAGGTCCGTTGCTGCACTTCATGACTGGCAACCTGTCCTTTCAGATCGAGCACCATCTGTTCCCCGACCTGCCAAGCAACCGGTACCAGGAGATCGCGCCCAAGATCCAGGACCTGTTCGAGCGCTACGGCCTGACCTACACGACGGGATCCATGCCGCGACAGGTGGCGTCGGCGTGGAAGAAGGTCTTCAAACTCTCGCTACCCAACGACTTCCTGCGCAAGGCCGCGGAGACCGTCGCACCGGCATCGGTGACCAGGGTGGTGTTCGGCAAGCCGACCCCAGAACCGGAAGCCGAAGCCGCCTAGAGGCGAGCGGGGAACCACCGTTCACTTAGGCCATCAGTCCTGCTGTTCGTCGCCGACGAAGGCCAGCAGTCGCGGGTCGTCGGAGCTGAACCGGTCGACCTCCTCGCCGCCGTCGCAGCGCATCAACGCGACCGTCACCCCGCGGCGCGTTCGCGCCACCACCTGCCAGGTGGCACCGGAGTCTGTCCACCGAGTCAACTCTGCAACGTAGTCACGGTCGGCGTCATCGGCCACCATCCTAGGATCCCACTGTCGTAGGCTGCGGCCGTGGATCTGAGCACGCGCGTGGCGACCGCCACGGTCTTCGTGTGGCTCGGCATGGTGGTGGCCATCTCGTTCCTCGAAGGCCCGCTGAAGTTCCGTGCGCCCGGCGTCACGCTGCGCATCGGTCTTGGCATCGGCCGGTTGATCTTTCGCGCACTCAACACGGTCGAGCTCTTGTTCGCGATGATCACCGCCGCAGCCCTGTTCACTCACCACACGCCCAAAACACTCGACGTGGCGCTCTCGGTCGCCGTGGCCGCGCTGCTGTTGCAGCTGGTGCTGGTGCGGCCGCTGCTGTCGAAGCGCACCGCCGAAGTGCTGGCAGGCGACGAAGGCGAGCGCTCGCGCGCGCACTACGCGTACATCGCACTGGAACTGGTCAAGGTGGTCGCACTCGTCATCGCGGGCATCGCACTGCTCGGAACGTGACACGATCGCCTCGTGAAGCTGGGATTGCACGCGCTGGGCATCGGTGCGGGCGCCGACCGCACCGTCATCGCCGAGGTATCCGCCGCCGCCGAGCGCTGTGGGTTCGCCACGCTGTGGTCGGGCGAGCACGTCGTCATGGTCGACCAGTCCACGTCGCGGTACCCGTACAGCGCCGACGGCCAGATCGCGGTTCCCGCCCAAGCGGATTGGATCGACCCGATGATCGGGTTGGCCTTCGCGGCGGCCGCGACCACGACGATCGGGATCGCGACCGGGGTGCTGCTGCTCCCCGAACACAACGCCGTGCACTTGGCCAAGCAGGCCGCGACGCTCGACACCCTGAGTGGCGGCCGGTTCACCTTGGGCATCGGCATCGGATGGTCGCGGGAGGAGTTCGACGCGTTGGGCGTGCCGTTCGAGCGGAGGGGCGCGCGCACGGCCGAATACGTCGCGGCGATGCGGACCCTGTGGCGCGACGACGTCGCGTCGTTCGGTGGCGAGTTCGTGAGCTTCGAGTCCGTGCGGGTCAACCCGAAGCCCGTGCGTGACCGGCGCATTCCGATCGTGCTCGGCGGCAACAGCGACGCGGCGTTGCGCCGCGCGGCCGCGTGGGGGGACGGGTGGTACGGCTTCAACGTCGACGACGTGCCGGCCGCGGCCGAACGAATCGCGACGCTGCAGGCCCTGTGTCGGGAGGCCGACCGCGATCCCGACGAACTGCGTTTGGCAGTGGCCTTACGTGACCCGCAACGGTCCGACGTCGCCGCGTTGGCCGAACTCGGAGTGGACGAGTTGGTGGTCGTGGCCGGGCCGCCGGACGATCCCCGGGAGGCCGGCGAGTGGGTGGCCGGCCTTGCCGAGCAGTGGAGCCCACTCGCAAGGTAGGCAAACCTCGTGCTCCACGGCGTGCGACGGTACACGGCCAATTTAGGAAGGCCAGGCTCACGTCGCCGTCGGCGACATGGCTTGGCGGAGGCGGTACAGTCCTCCAGCAGTGGTGATGGATCTCGCCCGAGCCCAGGTCGCTCGAACCGCCAACTGGCTGATAGTTCCTACCGTCGTAGCGATGGGTAGGTGTCCGTGAAACGACCGGATGTCGACGGTGCCGATGATTCCGATGAAGTAAACGGCACGGGAACGCCGACGACGTCTGACGACTCCCACACCGAGTTGCCTAGCGATCCCGACGTCGTCGCCACGCCGGGCACGCCGCTGCACCTGCGGCCCTCGGCACTGGCTTGGGTGTTCGCCGGAGGCGTCGTCGGCACGGCGCTGCGGTATGAGATCGAGAATCTGCTGCCGCACGACGCCGCGGGGTGGCCGTGGGCGACGTTTCTGATCAACCTCAGCGGCGCGTTCATCCTGGGCGGCTTGTTGGAGGCCCTTGCGCGGCTTGGCGATGACTCGGGTTGGCGGCAGCGGGCCCGGCTCTGTGCCGGCACCGGTGGTTGCGGTGCCTTCACCACCTACAGCACGTTCGCGTTGGAAGTCGTGTTGCTCGGCCGCCACGGTCACCTTCAAACGGCGATCGGCTATGGGGTGCTCAGCGTCGTAGGTGGACTCGTCGCCGCCTGGCTCGGCATCGTCGTCGCGGCGAGCGTGCACCGGCGGAGGACGTCAGCGTGATTCCGACTCTCACCCTTCTCGCCGGAGCCTCGGGCGCATTGGCTCGGTTCTTGATCGACGCGTTGATCAAGCAACGGTGGAAGTCCCCGTTCCCGTTGGCGACCGTCCTCATCAACGTGACGGGGTCGCTGCTGCTCGGGGTGCTTGCCGGGTTGGTGCTATTCCACGGCCAGTCCAGCATGTGGCAGACCGTCGTGGGGACCGGATTCTGTGGCGGGTACACGACTTTCAGCACTGCGAGTTTCGAAACGGTCCGACTGGTCCAGCAGGACCGCCGAATCCAGGCGTTGGCCAACGCGGCGGGTTCACTCGTTTCGTCGGTCGCTGCCTGCGCGGTCGGACTCGCCCTGGTGTGGGCGCTCTGATGAGCTCTCGATGGAGGTAGCCCGATGGACAACACCGATGACGACGGATCCCCGGCGCAGGCCTTGACGGAGTTGGTGGTCGGCTGGGACCGGCAACCCGCGAGCGCCGCGGCGTTGCGTTTTGCAGTCGGCCTTTCTCAACGCCTGGACGCCCATCTCCACGTCGTGCACATCGCCGACTTCGACGACCTCCCCATCGATCCCGACGCGTGGGACTGGGAACAGCAGTTCCACGAGAGTCTCGAAGCGCATGCCGTTGGTGCCCGCGCACTGCTGGATGAACTCGGCGCGAACTGGACTTATCACGCCGTGCGCGGCCGTCCGCCCGATGTACTCGCCGACCTCGCCGAGGAGGTCGATGCGGTGATGATCGTGGTCGGAGCGCCCCGGGGCGGCATGCACTCGTTCATCGACACGTTCGCCGGACAGTCCGTCTCATACCAACTGTCGCGCAAGCACGGCCGAGCGGTGCTGCTCGTTCCCGACGCCTCGTCTGCCTAGCGAACCGTTGCCGTTGACCTGAATTCTTGGCGACGCGGCGGTGCGGAGCGCGGAACCGGAGCAGAATCTCCTAACATGGCTGCGAACCCTCGTGCCGGGCAACCGGCGGAACCCGATGACCTGATCGACGTCGCACAGGTGGTGACGGCGTACTACACCCTGCAACCCGACCCGGACAACGTCGACCAGCAGGTTGCCTTCGGCACCTCGGGGCATCGCGGCTCCAGCCTCGACACCGCGTTCAACGAGGCCCACATCGTGGCGACCACGCAGGCCATCGTCGAGTACCGCGCCGCGCAGGGCACGACGGGTCCACTGTTCATCGGGCGGGACACGCACGCGCTGTCGGAGCCGGCGTGGGCCTCGGCACTCGAGGTGCTGGCCGCCAACGACGTGGTGGCGATAATCGACGGGGCCGACCGCTTCACGCCGACGCCTGCGGTCAGTCACGCGATCCTGGCGTTCAACCGTGGTCGTGACAGCGATCTGGCCGACGGCATCGTCGTCACCCCGTCGCACAACCCGCCACGCGACGGCGGGTTCAAGTACAACCCGCCCAACGGCGGCCCTGCGGACACCGACGCGACCGGCGTGATCGCCAAGCGCGCCAACGAAATTCTGCGCGCCGGGTTGGCCGACGTGAAGCGCATCCCGCTGGCGCGGGCGGTGCAACTCGCGCAGCGGCACGACTACACGAATGCCTATGTCGAGGACCTGCCGAACGTCGTCGACATCCACGCCATCCGCGCCGAGGGCGTGCGCATCGGTGCCGACCCGCTGGGCGGCGCCAGCGTGGACTACTGGGCGGCCATCGCCGAGACGCACAAGCTGGATCTGACGGTCGTCAACCCGCTGGTGGACGCGACGTGGCGGTTCATGACGCTCGACACCGACGGCAAGATCCGGATGGACTGCAGTTCGCCCAACGCGATGGCGTCTTTGATTGGCAAGATCGGTGAGTACCAGATCGCCACCGGCAACGACGCCGACTCCGACCGGCACGGCATCGTCACCCCCGACGGCGGACTGATGAATCCGAATCACTATCTGGCGGTGGCCATCGACTACCTGTACGCCAACCGGCCGGGCTGGCCGGGTTCGACGGCGGTGGGTAAGACGGCGGTGAGCAGCTCGATCATCGACCGCGTGGTGGCCGGGCTCGGCCGCAAGTTGATCGAGGTGCCAGTCGGCTTCAAGTGGTTCGTCGACGGGTTGATCAGCGGCACAATCGGTTTCGGTGGCGAGGAGAGTGCTGGGGCGTCGTTCCTGCGCACCGACGGTTCGGTGTGGACGACCGACAAGGACGGCATCATCCTGGCGCTGCTGGCCTCGGAGATCCTGGCCAAGACGGGGTCGACGCCGTCGCAGCGGTACACCGCGATCGCCGAGAAGTACGGCGCGTCAACGTATGCCCGCATCGACGCGCCCGCGGACCGGGAGCAGAAGGCGCGGTTGGCCAAGCTGTCGGCCGACCAGGTGACGGCCACGGAACTGGCGGGTGAACCGATCACCGCCAAGCTGACCACCGCACCTGGCAACGGCGCGCCGCTCGGCGGTCTGAAGGTGACCACGGAGAACGCGTGGTTCGCCGCGCGGCCGTCGGGCACCGAGGACGTCTACAAGATCTACGCCGAGTCGTTCAAGGGCCCGGAGCATCTGGCCGAGGTGCAGCAGTCGGCCAAGGAGCTGGTGAATACAGTCATAGGGTGAGTTCCGTCGCGGAGGGTGACTGTCCGGCTTCTTCGGAGGGCAGGAGCGAAGCGATCCGGGAAGCGAAATCCGAGAAGTCGAAGCTCCCGAGCGAAGTCTGGGTGCTGATCACCGCCAACGTGGTGATCGCCCTCGGTTATGGCGTGGTGGCTCCCGTGCTGCCCCAGTACGCCCGCGACTTCGGGGTAAGCATCGCGGCCGCGACATTCGTCATCACGGCGTTCTCGTTGATGCGACTGCTCGCCGCACCGGTCAGCGGGCTGGTCATCCAGAAGCTGGGGGAGCGGCGCGTCTACCTGACCGGGCTGTTGATCGTCGCGGTCTCGACCGGTGCGTGCGCGTTCGCTCAGACGTACTGGCAGCTGCTGCTGTTCCGTTCGCTCGGTGGTGTCGGGTCGGCGATGTTCACCGTGTCGTCGCTGGGCCTGATGATTCGCATCTCGCCCCCGGACGCGCGCGGGCGTGTCGCGGGCCTGTTCTCGAGTGCATTCTTGGTCGGCTCCGTGTGCGGGCCGGTGCTCGGCAGCCTGACGGTCGGGTTTGGGTTGTCGGCCCCCTTCGCCATCTACGGTGTGGCGCTTCTGGTCGCGGTGGCGGTGGTGTTCTTCAGGTTGCGCCATTCGTCGCTGGCCGCGCCGGACGAGCAGACGGAGCCCGCGGTCACGCTGCGAATGGCGTTGCGCAACCGAGCTTATCGGTCGGCGTTGTTCTCGAACTTCACGACGGGCTGGTCGGTCTTCGGGCTCCGTATCGCGCTGGTGCCGCTGTTCGTCACCGAGGTGCTGATGCGCGGGCCCCGCTACGCGGGTCTGGCGTTGGCGACGTTTGCGATCGGCAACGTGGCGGCGACCATTCCGAGCGGGCACCTCTCCGACCGGATCGGTCGGCGCACGCTGCTCATCATTGGCCTGTCGGTCTCAGGAGTCGCGACCGTGCTGGTCGGACTGGCGTCGTCGTGGCCGTTGTTCCTGCTGGGCGCGGTGGTGGCGGGGGCGGCCGCAGGCATCTTCACGTCCCCGCAGCAGGCCGCCGTCGCCGACATCGTCGGCAACAAGTCGCGCGGTGGCACGGCCGTCGCGACGTACCAGATGATGGCGGACTTAGGTGCCATCGTGGGGTCGCTGGCGGTCGGCTTGATCGCGGAGCACTTCTCGTTCGGCT
>JAOPVI010000394.1 GCA_025966225.1 Mycobacterium sp.
ACAGTCCGTACTCGCCGATTTCGACAGACTGTTCGCGCGTTCCGCAACCGCGGCGATACATCAATATCCAGGAAGTGACCCTGCCAGGAAGCCGGACCATGTCTCCATACCTGAATGTGGCGACACCGGAACCGTTCGTTGTCGTCAAAAATCGACCCAGAACACGCTGACAGCTAACGCCGAAACCAAATAAGGCGCGGTCACGATGGACTATTCAAGGGTGGAGCTAAGGGGATTCGAACCCCTGACCCCCACACTGCCAGGAGCGGGCAGGGTCACTGAACAGGCTGTTTAGCAGGCGGAATGCCGTGTTGTAGGCGTAGTTGGGCGCGCAACTGTCGTCAGCGTTGTCGTCAGAATTGTGGTCAACCAGCGGACCACGAAGTCGCCGTCGCGACGGCGCAAATTGCCGATCGCGACATCGCTACAACGTCATGCTCCGAACGTTTCAGCAGGGAATGATGTAACCAGGATCGGTCGTCGTGTCCAGCAACTTTCCGTAGGCATTGCCACCCTCAGCACGCACCTCACTGCGAGTGGTTCCACCGAGTTCGAACACGGCGTAGATCGGATTGCCCTCCTCGGTCGCCGGGCGCAGCGACGGACACGTCTGATCTGTCCGCAGATAGAACGCCCCGGGGTGGGCATCCAGGAGACGTTGCACGCCAGCGGCATACAGCCCAGGCGTCGTAACGGACCCCAAGATCACGATCCCTTGTCCGTTGCAGGTCGGGTAGCTCATCGGCGTCGACAAACCCAGATCACCCCCTGCGGACGGTGTGGGGACACGTGGCGAGGAAGGCGGAATGATCGGGGGCGCCGTCTGAGTCACCGTCCGCTGGGGGTCCAATGTCGTCGCTGGCTGCAATGAGGAACCGGTCTGAGACGATGCGGCCGACGGCGTGGACTGCGACTGTCCCAACCGGGCACCAACGAATGCCACTGCTCCGACCGCGATCAGCGCCGCGACGACACAGCCCGCGATGAGTGCCGTGCGACGAGACGGCGAAACTGGATCCGGTTCACGACGTGGCGTCTGCTCGGGGCTCGTCGCGCCCGAGTAGCTAGGGATGCTCGTTGCGAGTTGTGTGACGTCGTTTGGGCCGGCCGAACTGCCGCCGCAGCGAGCGAGGGCTGCTGCGAATTCGCGGCAAGTGTCGAAGCGTTGAAACGGCTCCTTGGCCATCCCCTTCGTCAACGCTGGGTCGAATGGCATTAGGTCGGCACGCAGATCTCCCAACCGCGGTGGGGACGACGACAGGTGGTTCCCGATCACCACGGCCGGATTAGTGTTCGAGAACGGTGGGGCCCCCGTGAGGAGGTGAAATGCCGTACAGGCCAATGCGTATTGATCTGCCCGACCGTCGAGCACCTTGCCCATGAGTTGTTCTGGCGCTGCGTAGGCGACTGATCCGACGGTGACGTTTGTTGCCGTCAGCCCGCTGGTCTCGTTGGCCGCGCGCGCAATTCCGAAGTCGGCAAGCAGGATCCGCCGGTCCCCCAGTCGCGGATCGGTGAGAAGGATGTTCGCCGGCTTCACATCACGATGAAGCAGGTAGCGTTCGTGGGCGTAGTCCAGGGCGTCGGCGATGGCCGACACGATCTCGATCACGTCCTTGCGCGGCATACCATGCGGAAAACGGTCACGCATGAGTTGGGCCCCATCGGTTCCCTCGACGTAGTCCATCGTTATCCACAGTTGATCGTCGTCCTCCCCGCGGTCGTGGACGGCGACGACGTGCGGGTGCCAGAGGGATGCGGCGATGTCGGCCTCACGCGCGAACCGTTGTCGGTACTCCGAATCGGCGCTCACGCCAGCCGGCAAGATCTTCAACGCCTCTCGACGGGGCAACCGCGGATGTTGCACGAGGTACACCTCGCCCATTCCCCCGGTACCCAGTAAGCGAACGATGGTATAGCCCGCAAATACCGCACCATCAGCCATCGGCATGGCCGAATCGTACCGAGCACCGCTCAAACGCGACGGTAAGAACCTGTGCCGTAGCAAAATGGATGGCAGGTCGCTCACGTGGCGTCGAGGATCGTCACTTGCTAAGGCGTCTACCTAGGAAGCAGTCACTTCGCCGTTGTCCTCCGTCTGCGAAAGCCCCTGACTCGGTGCAGAGCTTCCGTACCGTTACCCCCATCGACGCACCATCGACCAAGTTGCCGGACGGTCGCCGGGATCTGTTCAACCGTCGCCAATTGTTCGGTCTGGCGGGCAGCCTCGGCCTGTCTGCAACCGCCATCGCTTGCTCGAATCCTCCTCGGACGAGCCCGTCAACTACATCCGAGCTCGCCGTCGGCCCGCAAACACCCATAACCCCGACGTCGTTGATGCCGCCAACTCCTCCAACCAGCGGAGCGACTACGGATCTGCTGTGCCGCGACGCCTGGGGTGCCCATCCCCCCAAGCCCGGCGGCAGGCCGCACACCATTACCCGCATGACGCTCCACCACACCGGCGCGGTACTCGGCGACAACCGCAACGCACCAAGCCGCCTCCGCCAGCACCAGCGTCTTCATCAAGATGAGAACGGGTGGATCGACATCGCCTATCACGTCAGCGTCGACCGCAACGGAAACGTCTACGAACTCCGGACGACCGACCTCGCAGGCGACACCGCAACGAACTACGACCCTGTCGGCCATTTCCTCGTCCTGTGCGAAGGAGACTTCGACCAAGAACAAGTCACGGAGGCACAGCTGAACGGAGTCGCCCTCGTATTCGCCTGGGCCACAAAACAATTCCACATCGCCTCAGACACTCTGGGGGCCCACCAGGACTTCGCGGCAACCGCCTGCCCCGGCACGAACCTCTACAGCCACGTCTCCTCCGGCGACTTGAAACGCCGCATCGATGACTTACTCGCCGCCAGCTCGGTAGCTCTCAGAAACGCCTGCGGACCCGATGCAACCGCCACCGTCGCAGAAATCGAGGCAGGACGCCGCTGACCGCTTCGCGCATTGACCTTCGCCAACCAGACTGCACTCGAACCCAGGACCAACGGATTTTCGATCCGCCGTTCTTCGCAGGTCCGATGGATCCTCGTTAAGCATTGCTGCACAACAGTTTTGATCGCATTTACAATACCAACAACTCCGGGCGATGCTTGCCGTTCTCGGACATATCCGCCGAATAATCGTCGACTGCCTAAGATCTTTGCGACTCGGGGAGTCGTCGAACGACGCGCGTGCGCGTGTCCCGCACGACGTCGTCGCGGAACTCTCGGGGATAGGGCCTCGGCACTTTGACATCCTCCGCCCACCCGTCCCGGGCAAGCCAACTCAGATCGCAGCCGTTCGTGCAGCAGATCCCTGTAGCTCTCTAAACAGCCGCTTCTGTCCACCTACAACATAAACACTTTTATCGATCTTATTGATCCCGTCAACAATGCATCGGATGTGTTCGCGCAGCACTGTTCGAATCAGACTGTCGCGAGAGCGATGGGTGAACGTTCAGATCCCACTCGTCGTCAAAGGGTGACGTCTCCCCAAGCAGGCGCCTTCGCCGAGTTGGACTCTGTCGGGCCTACCGACAACACCCGACTCGGTCAACCGACTGCCGCGAAGGATCGTGTCGAATATCGTTTCGCTCGGCGCCTCCGTACCCGGCCCGTACCGTGGCTTCCACACCAACGATCAGGCTGACCGTGCCCGCCAAGGCCACCCGCATCATCGACCGCTGAGCATCACAGGTGCGCCTTCAAGTGGTTCACCAAACCCTGAATGAACGTCTCCATCGACGGCGCCTTCTGCGCGTAGCCGTCTGCGGCGTGGTACATCCGCGGGACAGTGATCAGCTCACACGGCACACCGCACGCACGCAGCTTCTCCGCGTACGCCACGTCCTCGCCGTAGTAGAGGTCCAACTCGCCGACGCCGATCCAGGCGGGCGGAAGGCCGGACAGGTCATCGCGTCGGGCAGGCGCAGCGTAGGCCGGCGCATCGGACATCCGCGGTTCCCGGCCGAGGTACGCCGTCCACGCGAACCGGTTCGATTCGGGAGTCCAGACAATCCGGCCGCGGCCCTCGGCATCGTCATTCAGAACGGTCCGGTCGTCGAGCATCGGGTACACAAGCCCTTGCGCACGCAGCACGACCCCCTCGTCACGGCTGCGCTGGGCGACGGCCGCGGCGAGTCCGCCGCCTGCGCTAATCCCGGTGACGGCGATGCGATCGGCATCTATCCCCAACTCGTCGGCGTGCTCGCGCATCCAAGCCAGGGTGGTCATACAGTCGTCAAGCGCTGCGGGGAAAGGGTTTTCGGGGGCGAGCCGGTAGTCCGGAGCCACGACAACCGCGCCCAGATCCCTCGCGAGCCGCCCTTGAGTGAACTGCTCGAGCTGCGGAGATCCGACGATCATGCCGCCGCCGTGCAGCGACAGCACCGCGGGCCGTTTGGTCCGATGCCCGTCGGGCGTCGTAATGAGGACCCGTATTCCAGGGTCGCCGATCGTTCGCGTGGCGACATTGACGCCACTGCCGGGCGATGACTTGAGTCGGTATATGGCGCGGAGGACCGGCAGTGTCCTGTCCGAGTGGGTGACCGTCACAAACGGCAGCACCGGGCTGCGCAGCTCGGGCTCCACGTGGGCGAGGGCGTCGCGCATCGCGAGATACCGACGGGTGGCCAGCGCGGCGACCGCGACAGCGGCGAGCGCCGCGATCTTCTTCATAATCGGTGAATTTAGTCGCTCAGGGGTGGGTGACGACCAGAACCTTTGAGCGGTCTTTCCTCAAACTGCCAGATGCTGTGCAAGGCCACTGTGATGCCCGCCGGCTCCATGGAACGGGCTACGTCTTTAGGCGGTAACGCAGGCATCTTCGCATTGAGAAGTCGGACGGGTGTCGTATCTCACCGGCATCGCGGCAACGTATGCCCTCGCGGCGGGGGACACCTCGGACACCACACGGTCAACCTGTGAAGGGACTGTCAGATCCACCCAGCGGGTCTCCACACCGGGGGGCAGTGATTTACCTGCCTTGTGACGGGCGGTGGCCACCACCTGCCAACCGTCGGCCGCGAACCGTTCGAGGGTCGCCGACCCGACGAGGCCGAACGCGCCTGTGATGAGAACGGTCTGTGACACAGTTGTTCCCCCGACCACCGAGAGTCGGATCCTATCCGACCTCGACGGGAATCTCACAGGTATTTGACCGGAAGCTGACGAGCTTTCTGCACACTGCGCTGTCGCCGGTTGTTTGGCTCATTCGGGCCGTGACGCTATTGCGGCTGGTCACCTCGTTGCGTCAAGGGTCAAGGAGATAGAGGCTTTTGGGACTCCACGATCTCTGCGGCGCGCTCATCGAGGCGGCCGCCGTAAAGCGTCGGCGTGGAGACCCGCGTGGGGATGATCGTGATGATCACACGCTCGGCACCCGGCTCGTCAAGATCGAGTTCCTTGCCGCTCATCCGGCGGGTCATCTTCCGGCTCAGTGTGCGTTCGGGGTCTTCGCTTATGTCCGCGTAGCCCCGGATCTCGATGTAGCGCGTCGGCATCTCCGGATCGACCGCGCAGAAGGTGACTTGCGGATTCGCGAGGAGGTTGCGGTATTTCAGGCGCGATTTGAGTGTGCTTAAGCGGACGTGCTCACCGTCCCAATCGAAGCCGACGGGGTTGGTCGATATCAGGCCGTCTCGCTGGCTGATCGTGCTGACCGTGGCCAGCAGGGCGGTCTCCAGGATACCGGCATGGGTGCCTGGAATCGGAGCCTCGGGCAGCTTGGAAGTCGTCATGGTGCAACAGCATGCTCCTCGTCCTGCTTTGAAAAGGCTCAATGACTCACCCCAGTCGGGCTCGAATCGACATTGTGCGTATTTTATGTCTCCACTGCTGGATTCCTCGACATCTCAACGAGGCTCCGCATGGCCGCCGACCAGCGCAAACGGTCGCAGCACGTCTCACCACAATTCCGGCTGTTTCGCATGAGTGGTGACGGGGATGTGACACTGAGCGGCCAAATTTGGCCGCGTTCCCGTGACAGCAGTTTGTCGTCACGAGCTGCCGCTTTTCAGGCGGTTACGCGTGTGTGCCGAATCCGTTCATGCTGTTCAGAACGGTTCAACACGGTCGAATTGGACCCCTCAGGGCACTTGTTCTGAAAGTTTGGCCGGATAGTGGCCGGATGGATCGCCGGGCTTCTACCGAGCGCGCACCTAAGTAGCCCGTTACTCGATACGGCCGATCCGGACGGTGAAATACTTGCCCTGCATTGGTAGTCGGGGAGGGCGTATCTGATGTGTGCGATAGCCAGCGGGGCACGCCTGACGTCAATGAGGCTGGTATGACCAGCGCCAAATGGACCTCCGCCGACGTGCCCGACCTGAGCGGCCGCGTCGTCATCATCACCGGGGCCAACACCGGCATTGGCTTCGAATCCGCGGCCGTCCTCGCCGCCCGCCGAGCCCATGTGGTGCTCGCGGTGCGCAACCTCGACAAGGGCAAGGACGCCGCAGCGCGAATCGCGGCGGCTAGCCCACACGCCGACGTGGTACTGCAGCGGCTCGATCTGGCTTCGCTGGATTCGGTCCGAGCGGCGGCCGAGGACCTCCGGAATCAGTATCCGAGGATCGATCTGCTGATCAACAACGGCGGGGTGGTGGTCAACGCGAAATCGACCACTCGGGACGGCTTCGAGTTGCAGTTCGGCACGAACCACCTCGGCCACTTCGCGCGTACAGGCCTGCTGCTCGATCATCTGCTGCCCGTGGTCGACTCGCGAATCGTTACCGTGGGCAGCCTGGGCCACCGACTCCGGGCACGAATCCATTTCGATGACCTGCAGTGGGACCGCCATTGGAACGTGGCGGGTCCGTACGGGCAATCGAAGCTGGCCAACCTGCTGTTCACCTATGAGCTGCAGCGTCGGTTGGCCGGCCACGACGCGACGATCGCTGTCGCGGCTCATCCAGGAAACGCGAAAACCGATATCAATCAACATATGCCAGCCGTTTTGCGCCGCACTATCCCGCTGGCCGCTCAGAGCACCGAGATGGGCGCGTTGCCCACACTGCGGGCCGCCACCGACCCGGCCGCTCGCGGCGGGCAATACTTCGGCCCCAGCGGTGCCGGACAGCTGCGCGGCCATCCCAAGGTGGTTCGATCCAGCGCTCAGTCCTACGACGCCGACCTCGCGCGCCGACTGTGGAGTGCCTCCGAGCAGTTGACCGATGTCGTTTACCGAGCCTGACTTGGTACCGATTGACTGGCCGATCCGGTAGAAAGCAAAACTTGACAGGGCATCGGTGCGTGCCGAGATCACTGCATTGGGCCATGAACAGAACATGCGGATGGAGGTGCACAGTGAAGTATCGGCTGTACGAGGACCACGGTTTCGTGGCTCCGTGCCCACCGTTCGCCGACTCCGATGATTTCGGTAGCAGTGATTGCGTCCGACGAGGGCCGCTTTTGGCTCATACGCCTGGACGGTTCAGTTCTGCGGGAAGTAAGCGACGTACGCGGACGGACCGGAGGACGTTCGCAAGCAGAGAAACTCGCACAGAGGCTCGATGGCACCCGGCCGTTCACTGCGAAAAGCGCCGCCGACCTCGATTATGAGCTGCCATCTCCGGATAGATACCGCCACAAGACAATCCATGTGACGCCAAAACTTGAGGACCTCTCTGAAGCCACGTCATGAGATGCGGACGTTGTCGGTTGAAGCGCTTCAATCTTGTGCGACTGCGAACAACGGATTTCCGATCCGCGCTTCTCAGAAGGTCCGACGAATCCTCGTTAAACACTGCTGCACAACAGTTTTGATCGCACTAGCATTACCGACGGTCCTGGGCGATTCTTGCTGTTTCTCGGACATATCCGCCGAATAATCGGCGACTGCCTAAGAGCGCTTGTCGCTCAATGAATCGTCAGTACGACGCGCGTGCGCGTGGGTGCCAGGCCAGTCTCCGGCGCCCCGATCCGCCTGCCATTGATCACCCAACCCGCCCTTCCGCATTTGGTCCGCTTGCGCGACCCCAGGCTGTCGTTGGGTTATGAGCGAATCGATCGCCACGCAGCCGTCGGGAACTGTTCGTCGCGCCAGCCAGACCAGAACGTCTTCAGCAGGTGGTGGCATCGATTCGGCGAAGAACGCTTCAGGTCCCCTGCTTCGACAGGTGCCAACCGGCAGTCAGTTCGATCTGGATGTTGTCGGGGTCGCGCAGGACGATGAGCGGACCCCCGCGGTCTCCTTGGACGTCCTGAACGCCCGAGTGCGTCACACCCAGGGCATCAAGGCGGCCCGACGCGCTCGCGTGCTGCTGACCGCCGCTCACGACCCAACTCCAACTCAAGTTCCGCAAGGCTGGACAGTTCGCCCGCCACATCCGGCCAGTCGCGTTTGACGTGTCAATGCCCTCGCGCAGCGACCGCAAAACGATGCCGTGCTCGGCCAGCTCGCGGATTGTCGTCATCACCTCAGCAGCGTTGCGGCCCAAGCGGTCGATGCCAATGACCACGATGGCGTCGCCCTCGCGCGTACCCGAACGAGACCGCACCCTGCTGACACTTCGATTCTTCGAGAACACGTCGCAGATCGCCGAACGCCTCGGCATGTCCCAAATGCACGTGTTGCCGCGCGCTGGGCCGGTGACACCGTCGTGTTGCAATGGTTCTTCTGGTCGGTCAGCGGCCGAGGCGGCGGATTGAGGAAATCCTCGCTCGCCGACAGCGAACGACGAAGGCCAGCGTTGGGCTGGACGCACTGTGCCGTGTCCGTAGCCCGACCATCCGGACGCATCGTAGAAGGTGCGGCGGCCTGCCGTCGCCGCCGGAAAGTTCAACGACCGTCGGTCGACGCAGGCTCGATCGCCGTTTGATGGCGGCCCTCTCTGGGCAGTCCTATCGGTGCGTCCTGCCGGGCGCTGCCGACGTCGACGAGGGGACGCAGTGACTGGAGTAATGGCTCGATGAGCATTCGTTCGGTCACCGACGACGTGCTCGGCTGGGGCCGCAAGCAAGTGACGTCGCGGATACCTCGGGCGGATTTGGATCACCGCGATCCCGACTACATCCGGGACCGGCTGCCGGCCACCTGGCTGCTGGCGTCGCTGTACTTTCGGGCCGACGTCCGCGGACTGCACCGCATCCCGGCGGACAAGCCGGTGCTACTGGTGGGCAACCACAGCGGCGGCAACGTCCCACCCGATACCTTCGTGTTCACGCTTGCGTTCTGCTCCTATTTCGGCGTGGAGCGTCCCTTCTATCAACTGGCACACAACATGGTGGTGTCGGCGCCCGGGCTCGGCTGGTTGCGAAAGTTCGGCACCGTCGCGGCGAACTCCGACAATGCGCGGATGGCCCTGGAATGCGGGCACGCGAGTGCCTTGCTGGTCTATCCAGGCGGCGATTATGAGGTCGCGCGACCATCCTGGCAACGCAACGTCGTCGACTTCGACGGCCGCAAGGGCTATGTGCAACTCGCCCGCGAGGCGGCCGTGCAGATCGTGCCGGTAGCCAGTGTCGGCGGACAGGAAACGGCGCTGTTCCTTTCCCGCGGTGAGTGGCTGGCCAAACTCCTGCGGGTCGACAAGCTGCTCCGGCTGAAGACCATGCCGATCTCGTTGGCGCTGCCATGGGGACTCAACATCAGCGATCTCGCAGGGCACCTGCCGCTGCCCGCGAAGATCACCATCGAAGTCCAAGAACCGATCGACGTCGACGGCGACGACGACTCGGTCAACGATGCCGTGCTCGCCAGCCTCCAAGCCGGCGTCGACCGACTGGCCGCCGAGCGCAGGCTTCCGGTGATCGGCTGATGCGCGTCGAACGGCAACTGACCCTGAGGGCCGATCGCCACGCCGTCTGGGCGCTGCTCAGCGACCCCGACCACTACCCCGAATTCATGCCAAACTTGGAGCGCTGGGAGACCGTCACCGAGGGACCGGCCGCGCGCGGATCCCGCTACACCGTGCACTGGAAGATCGGCGCCGCACCAGTGGGCGGAGTCATCGAGCTGGTCGAATTCGATCCCGCGCGAGATCTGGCCTGGCTCAGCATCACCGGCGTCAGCCAGCGTGGCCGTTTCCGGCTACGCGACGCGGAATCCGGCGGAACGAAGGTGACCTTCCGGCTGTCCTATCAATCACCCGGCGGGCTACTCGGGCTGCTGGCCGACCGGATCGCCGCCCGACAAGTCGGCGCCACCTTGGCAACCAGTCTGGAGAACCTGCGTGAACTCGTCGAATCCTAAGCCGCCGAATAAGACTGGGCCAGATGGTCTCACGGTGGCCGTCACCGGTCCCACCGGCGAGATCGGAATCTCCACCGTCGATGCGCTGGAACGGGATCCAGCCGTCGAACGCATCGTCGGCATGGCGCGTCGTCCCTTCGACCCCGATTCACACGATTGGACGAAGACCACCTATCAGCAGGGCGACATCCTCGACCGCAGGGCGGTCGACGCGCTGGTCGCCGACGTCGACGTCGTCATCCACCTGGCCTTCATCGTCTTGGGTACACGCGAGGAGAGTCAACGGGTCAACGTGGCCGGCACGCGCAACGTGTTCGAGGCCACCGTCGCGGCCGAGCGACCGCGTCGGTTGGTGTACACCTCGTCGGTTGCCGCCTACGGCTACCACTCGGACAACCCGGTGCCGCTGACCGAGGACACGCCGGCGCGCGGTTCATCGGAGCACTACTACTCCGAACAGAAGGCGGCCTGCGAACAGGTGCTCGCCGACGCGACCGGAGGCAGCGCCCTGGAGGTGTACGTGTTGCGGCCGTGCATCGTCGCGGGGCCGAAGGCAACCGCGTTGGCCGATGCGATGCCATGGAATAAACTTCCGGACGCGGTGCAGGCGGTCACTGCCGCGGTGCCGCTGCTGAAGCCGCCCATGCCCGATCCCGGCACGCCGTTGCAGCTGATTCACCACGACGACGTCGCTGCGGCAATCGCCTTGGCGGCCACCACCTCTGCGCCGGCTGGCATCTACAACATCGCCGGGGACGGGGAGGTATCGCTTTCGGATGTCGCCGCGGCGCTGGGCGCTCGTCCCGTGCGGGTGCCGGCGGCTACCGCGACGGTCGCGTCGGCCATGATTGCCCGAGTGCCCTTCCTGCCGTCAGCGACCGAATGGCTTCACGCCACGCGCACGTCAGTCGTCATGGACATCGGCAAGGCAAAAGGGGTCCTCGGGTGGACGCCGCGCTACACCTCGGCAGAGACGCTGCAGTCATTGGCCGCCGCGCCGTAGCTTCATTCGCGCGGGACTAGGGGACAGCGCACCGGTACGACCATCGGTCTGAGCTCCTTTGGCCCCGGAAGCGGTGCGCTTCGTCACGCCGGGGCGGATACCGGCAGCGCCGCCAGATTTTGCACTGACCGACGCACGTCGGCCTCAAGCACTCTGGCCACCAAGCCTCCGACGGCCCCGTTCAACAGCCCGCCGCTGAGCTCGGCGAGCAGATGAAACGTCGACCCCGGGCCTGCGTCGGTGACGGTCATGGTCAACGCGATGTGCATGCCGCCACGGCCGTGGCCACGCAGCTCGATGGCGACCGCAGCACGACCTGTTCTGGCCGTTCGCCCCCGCGAATTCGACCGAGGTGCAGTGGCGTCAACGCCAAGTGTTCGAGTATCGAGCCGCTGTTCGAACGACAACTGTCGTCAAAACTGTCGTCAAAGGGGATTTTCGACGGCTCGAAGCGAGTGGCGAATCCGCAAACTACCTGCTCAAAAGGGTGGAGCTAAGGGGATTCGAACCCCTGACCCCCACACTGCCAGTGTGGTGCGCTACCAACTGCGCCATAGCCCCTAAAGTCGTGCTGGTCGACGGTACACCACCAGCCGGAGCCGTTCAAAGTCGCTGGTCACGGCAGTTCCCCACCTGCCTCCGGACCCAGTGGGCGGACCGGAGTCGGCGCCGCATCGGGCCGCCTCCGCGTCTCCGGTGCGAACACCCAGCCCACTGCGGCGACCAAGAGGATCACCCCGCTGACGACGAACGCCCAGCCGAACGAGAAGTGCTCCGCGATC
>JAOPVI010000095.1 GCA_025966225.1 Mycobacterium sp.
CCCGACACCCGGTCGTCGGGCGACACCGTGATGGAAGCCCGCACTCGGACGCAGCCCACGACGATCGGAAGGATCAGCACCAGCAACAGCAGGGCCGACAGGCGTCTGGCGCGGAGGCGGGCGGGCACTTGGTCATCGTGCCAGCTCTACCCCGTCAAAGCGGTAGTGATCGGCCGAGTATCGCGAACGGCCTGGGGTCACCGGCAAAGTGATAGTCGCGAATGACGTCGGTGAAGCCGAGCCTGCGATAGAGCCTCCATGCCCGGTTGGACTCTCCGTTGATCTCGGGGGTGGAGAGCAGCACGTGGGACTCGCCGCGCCCGGCAAGCAGCCTGCGGGTGAGCGCCTCGCCGAGGCCGCGACCCTGCGCCCGTGGGTCGATGTGCAGTTCCGTGAGCTCGAAATAGCTGGTCATCAGGTCGTTGATGTGGGCCCGTTCGGTCCCTCCGCGCTCGAGGCCCTGGACCACCTGCTGCTGCCACCATTGATCCGGCGCGCCGCAGTAGCCGTAGGCCACCCCGAGCATCGGCGCCGTGGCCAGCGCCGTTGGATCGCCCGCTGACCCTGCTGATTCGACGGCCGCCACCGCCTTCCAACCCAGCCTGCGGGTGTGCTCCAGCCACATCGAGGCCCGCTGTTCCTCGGTACCTCGGGGGTAACGCATCGCACCCACGTAGATGGCCAGCGCATCGCCGAGTCTGGACTGCATGTCGTCCGGCGACAGGTCGATCAGAAACGTCGACAACCTTGGGTGCCCTTTGCGCGTTCGAGTGCGGTGTGGCCTCCGGCGGCGGCCGAAGGAGTCGATGCCATTATCCCGTCGGGGCCGAGTCGTTGTGGTGGCGCCTCGGCACTGGCGGCCAACGTCATACAATCGTGCGACGAACAAGGTGGTACGGCTCAGATTGAGCTCGTATCATTATCATTAGGTGTCCGTGAATGCGGGCACGCACATCGTTGAACAGTAGACACGGCCGCGGCAGGCGCAGTCAGGCAAGGGAGGCACGCATGCCACTCTCGGATCATGAGCAGCGCATGCTCGATCAGATCGAGAGCGCGCTCTATGCCGAGGACCCCAAGTTCGCGTCGAGTGTTCGTGGAGGCACTCTTCGCGCACCGTCGGCGCGTCGTCGGCTGCAAGGGGCCCTGCTGTTCGCGCTTGGACTTGCGCTCCTGGTTTCGGGAGTGCCTTTGTACACCAACGTCAGCCACATCTTCTTGGCGCTCAGCATCGTTGGCTTCGTGGTGATGTTCGGTGGCGTGGTCTTTGCGATCACGGGTCCTCGGGTGGCAGGTGGACGGGAACGTCCGGCCGGCGAGGCCGGCCAGGTTCGACCCAAGCGGGGCAAGGGCTCGGGTGGCTCGTTCACCAGTCGCATGGAGGACAGGTTCCGCCGCCGATTCGAAGACTGAACAACGCTTCATGACATTGGGGTAGCTCCTGTTGGGGCTGCCCCAATTTTCGTTGCGCCCAGACACGCCGGAGGCAGAGTTGGCCGGGTGCTGACGAGGTTCTGCGCCCCACTCCGCCCCACACGCCGTTCGTGGCGCAACTAGCTGGGGTTTTCCCATTTCTGCTGAGGTCACGTCCGCGGTGCGTGGGGTCTCCGGCTGCGCTTGTGGCAGCTAGTGGGGCGATTGGCCAAACTTTTGCGGGTGAATGGAGCTAAGTGGGGGATTGTGGGGTAAAGTGGCGTGCAGCGGAGCGATTAGGTGCTCCGAAGGGCAGCAGCGACGCGACTCGGGGGCAACCGAGTGGTGGGAGGTGGCGGGATGTTTCTCGGCACCTACACGCCCAAGCTCGATGACAAGGGGCGGCTGACGCTGCCCGCCAAGTTCCGCGATGCGCTGGCAGGGGGGTTGATGGTCACCAAGAGTCAAGATCACAGCCTCGCCGTGTATCCGCGGGCAGAGTTCGAAGCCATGATCACCGAGAAGGACGAGCGGGCGTCGCGCGGCAACCCGGAGGCCCGCGCCTACCTGCGAAACCTGGCGGCCGCCACCGACGAGCAACACCCCGACACCCAGGGGCGGATCACTTTGTCGGTCGACCACCGCCGCTACGCGAACCTCACCAAGGAATGCGTGGTGATCGGTTCGGTTCGCTTCCTGGAGATCTGGGATGCCCAGGCCTGGCAGGACTACCAAAACACCCACGAAGAGAACTTCTCAGCGGCCTCCGATGAAGCTCTCCACGACATCATTTAGACGGGGGCCTGCTCCCGCCGACCCGCCCGGTGCCCTTGCATCGTGGCCTCTGCCCGAATCGGCCCTGGCGTACTTCCCCAACGCCAGGTCCGCCAACTCGGGCAGGGACCTCGGTGCAGGGGCACCCCTTCTTCCCGAGGGTGCTGCGATGCCACAAGCCCGCGATGACCATCCTCACGTCCCCGTACTGCTCGACCGCTGCGTCGAATTGCTGACGCCTGCACTGACCCGCCATCACCCCGACGGCTCCGGTGCCGTGCTCGTCGACGCCACGCTTGGTGCGGGTGGGCACGCCGAACGATTCCTCACCGACCTACCCGGTTTGCGGCTGGTTGGCCTCGACCGCGACCCCACGGCGCTGGCCATCGCGGGCGAACGGCTGAGCGGGTTCGGCGACCGCGTGAGTTACGTGCGTACCCGCTACGACGGGTACTGGTCAGACCGCGCGGAGGCCGCGGAGGGGACTGTCGACGGCGTGCTGTTCGACCTCGGCGTCTCGTCGATGCAACTGGACAGGGCCGAGCGGGGCTTCGCGTATTCACAAGAGGCGCCGCTGGACATGCGCATGGACCCCGACGCACCGCTGACCGCCGCCGACGTCGTCAACACCTACGACGAGAAGGCGCTGGCCCGAGTGCTCCGCGAGTTCGGCGAGGAGCGGTTCGCCTCCCGCATTGCCCGCGAAATCGTGCGCCGTCGACACCAGCAGCCCTTCACAACCACCCGGGAGCTCGTCGAATTGCTGTACGTGGCCATCCCCGCCCCCGCCCGGCGCACCGGCGGCCACCCGGCCAAGCGCACCTTCCAGGCGCTGCGCACCGCCGTCAACGGCGAACTCGACTCGCTGCGCGACGCGCTGCCCGCCGCGATGGAGGCGCTGTCCGCAGGCGGACGGATCGTCGTCATGTCCTACCAGTCGCTCGAGGACAAGATCGTCAAGAGCCAGTTCGCCGCCGCGACCGCGTCGCGGACGCCCGAAGGCCTGCCGGTCGACTTGCCAGGCCATGAAGCGTATTTCGTCACCTTGACTCGAGGTGCGGAGAAGGCCAACGCCGTCGAGCTCGACCTCAACCCGCGCAGCGCATCGGTTCGGCTAAGGGCACTGGAGAAGAACCCAGTCAGAAGGGAAGATTCGTGATGGCCAAGCGTACGGAACCGGTGCGAGGCAGCAAGGAACGTCGCCGGGCTCCAGAGGGCAACGCCGCACGCCGGTCGGGTGACGCGCCACCCCGTGGACGCAAGTCGTCGCGCGAGCAGCGGCCGACCCGCTCCGCTCCGCGGACCAACCCGTTTCCCCGGCCTACCGGTGCACCTGCGCGGCCCAAGAACGCGGCCCAGGCCAAGGCCAGGTCCAAGGCACGCAAAGCCAAGGCCCCCAAGGTCGTTCGCTTGCCGCTCCGCGAGCGTCTGCTCATCAAGCTGTCGTCCATCGACCTCAATCCGCGCAACTACGTCACCAGGGTGCCCTTCGTCGTGTTGGTCATCGGGGCCCTCGGCCTCGGCCTCGGCGTCACGCTGTGGTTGTCGACCGACGCGGCCGAGAGGTCCTACCAACTGAGTCATGCGCGTGAAGTCAACCAAGCGCTGATGCAGCAGAAGGATGCGCTCGAGCGCGACGTACTGGAGGCGCAGGCCGCACCCGCGCTCGCGGAGTCGGCGCGCAACCTCGGCATGATCCCGTCCAAGGACACTGCCCATCTGGTCCAGGACCCTTCGGGCGCTTGGGTTGTCGTCGGGAGTCCCAAGCCGGCCGAGGGAGTTCCGCCGCCGCCGTTGAACACCCCGTTGCCCGACCCGACGCCGCCAGGACCACCACCGCCGCCGGCGCCGCGCGTCATCGAACCGCGTGAGGTCACCGTCCATCTGCCACCCGCGCCCGTCGTCGCCCCCAATCCAGGAGCTGCGCTCCCCACCGCGCCGGTGGACACCACACCCGGTGCGCCAGCCGTACCAGCCCTACCGACCGCTGGGGCCGAGGTGCCAGTGGTGGCCGCGCCTGCCGCGCCACCCATCGACACAGCGCCCACGCTTCCCGGCCCGCCTGCTGCCGCCGACCCGCTCGCGCCGATCGCGGTGCCTGTTCCCGGAACGCCCGCGTGAGTCGCGGCGATCGGCGCGGCAAGAAGCCCGCGGCGCCGGCTGCCAAGGGAAAGGCAACGGCCAAGAGCAAGGCCAAGGCTGAAAAGCCCTCAGCCCAGCCGCATTCCGCGCGCGCCCGCCGCACCAGGGCGGCCTCGGCGGGCGACGGTCTGCGCACCGCCTCGTTCGTGTTCCGTCATCGGGTGGGCAATGGGGTCATCGCCTTGGTGTTGGTCGTGGCCGCGGCGCAGCTGTTCACGCTCCAGGGTCCGAAGGCATCGGGGCTGCGCGCCGAGGCGGCCGGACAGCTCAAGGTCACCGACGTCGAAGAGGCAGTGCGAGGGAGCATCGTCGACCGCAACGACGACAAGTTGGCCTTCACGATTGCCGCCCGCGCGCTGACCTTCCAGCCGGCCAGGATTCAGAAGCAGCTGGCCGACGAGAAGGCGAAGAAGCCCGACGCCCCGGATCCGCAGGCCCGACTGCGCGAGATCGCCGCAGGCGTGTCCGGCCTACTGAACAACAAGCCGGACAACGCAACTCTGCTCAAGAAGCTGTCGAGCAAGGACTCGTTCGTCTACCTGGCTCGTGCCGTCGACCCGGCCATCTCTGACGCGATCACTAAGAAGTACCCCGAGGTCGGTGCGGAACGTCAAGACATCCGACAGTATCCCGGCGGGTCGCTGGCCGCCAACATCGTCGGCGGCATCGATTGGGACGGACACGGCCTGCTGGGACTCGAGGACTCGCTTGACTCCAAGTTGGCGGGCACCGATGGCTCGGTGACTTATGACCGGGGCTCGGACGGTGTGGTGATTCCCGGCAGTTACCGCAACCGCCACGACGCCGTGGACGGGTCGACGGTTCAACTCACCATCGACGACGACATTCAGTTCTATGTCCAACAACAGGTGCAGCAGGCCAAGAACCTGAGCGGGGCCAAGAACGTCTCGGCCGTCGTGCTCGATTCGAAAACCGGTGAGGTCCTTGCGATGTCGAACGACAACACGTTCGACCCTTCACAGGACATCGGACGCCAGGACGACAGGGAGTTGGGCAACCTGGCCGTGTCCTCGCCATTCGAACCAGGCTCGGTGAACAAGATCATCACCGCGTCGTCGGTCATCGAATTCGGGCTGACCAACCCCGACGAAGTGCTGCAGGTGCCCGGCTCCATCGACATGGGTGGCGTGACCGTGCACGACGCGTGGGACCACGGGGTTGCGCCGTACACCACGACCGGTGTGTTCGGAAAGTCGTCCAACGTCGGCACGCTGATGTTGGCCCAGCGAGTCGGCCCCGAGCGCTGGGCGGACATGGCAGCCAAGTTCGGCCTCGGCCAACGCACCGGCGTCGGGTTGCCGGGCGAGAGCTCGGGACTGGTTCCGCCCATCGACCAGTGGTCGGGTAGCTCGTTCGCCAACCTGCCCATCGGACAGGGGCTTTCGATGACCCTGTTGCAGATGACGGGGATGTACCAGGCGATCGCCAACGACGGCCTGCGGATGCCACCGCGCATCATCAAGTCCACGACGGCCGCCGACGGCACCAAGGTCGAAGAGCCAAGGCCCGACGGCGTGCGCGTCGTATCGCCGGAGACGGCGAAGACCGTGCGGAACATGCTGCGGGCGGTCATCCAGAAGGATCCGCGCGGGGTCCAGCAGGGCACCGGTTCGGGGGCTGCCGTCGAGGGCTACCAGATCGCGGGCAAGACGGGAACCGCGCAGCAGATCAACCCGGGCTGCGGCTGCTACTACGACGACGTGTACTGGATCACCTTCGCCAGCTTGGCCCCCGCCGACGATCCCCGCTACATCGTCGGCGTGATGATGGACAACCCGCACCGCACGGCCGACGGATCGCCCGGGACCACGGCGGCGCCGCTGATCCACAACATCGATGCCTGGCTGCTTCAGCGGGAGAACGTGCCGCTGTCGGCCGACCCCGGTCCGCCGCTGACGCTGCAGCAAGCCTGACCGGCAGGGCGCCCGGGGTCGGGCCGGTACTGTGTCATCGCCATGAAGTTGCGTCCTTCGCGCCCGGTGGGTGAAGCCCTCGTGCCACTGGCCGAGCGGGTGGGGGCCGTCGTCGCGCCCGGAGTTCCCGCGTCGGACCTGGTGGTGACGGGTGTTACGTTGCGCAGCCAGGACGCCGTCGCTGGTGACCTCTTCGCGGCGCTGCCAGGCGCATCTGCGCACGGTGCGCGCTTTGCGGCCGACGCCGTTGGCCGTGGTGCGGTGGCCGTGCTCACCGATCCCGCCGGGCTGGAGGCCTTGGCATCGAGCATCGATGTACCGGTGCTCGTTCACTCGGCGCCACGCACGGTGCTCGGCGAGTTGGCCGCCGCGGTCTACGGGAACCCCTCGAAGCGGCTTCGCGTCATCGGCGTCACCGGCACGTCGGGCAAGACCACGACGACGTACCTCGTCGAAGCGGGGTTGCGCGCGGCAGACCGGGTGGCCGGGCTGATCGGGACGGTCGGGATCAGCATCGACGGGCGAGCCGAGCCCAGCGCCCTGACCACGCCCGAAGCGCCCGATCTGCAGGCCCTGCTCGCCGTCATGGTCGAGCGGGGTGTCGACACCGTCGTGATGGAGGTGTCGAGTCATGCATTGACGTTGGGCAGGGTCGACGCCGTGCACTTCTCGGTGGGCGGATTCACCAATCTGTCGCGTGACCATCTCGACTTCCACTTGACGATGCAGGATTATCTCGAGGCCAAGGCGCGGCTGTTCGATCCTGAATCTGCCAATCACGCAGACGTTTCCGTGATCTGTGTCGACGACGACGCGGGGCAGACGATCGCGGCGCTGGCCCATCGTCCGACGACGGTGAGCGCGACCGGACGCGATGCCGAGTGGAGCAGCGAGCACGTGCACACGGTCGAGTACGGCGGTCAGGAGTTCGTCGCAACCGATCCCGCGGGCGTGCACCATCGCGTGCGGATCGCGCTGCCCGGCGGCTACAACGTGGCCAACGGACTCCTTGCGCTCGCATTGCTCGACGCCGTCGGCGTCTCGCCGGAACAGGCCGCGCCTGGCCTGCGGACCGCCACCGTGCCAGGCCGCATGCAGCCGCTCGACGGCGGTCAGGACTTCTTGGCGGTAGTGGACTACGCGCACAAGCCTGGCGCGCTGCGCGCGGTCCTCGAGACCCTACGAGCGCATCTCGGCGGGCAGGAGCGCAGCGACAAGGGGGATGGCTCAGGCGGCCGACTCGCCGTGGTGTTCGGCGCCGGCGGCAATCGTGATCCGGGCAAGCGCGAGCCGATGGGTGCCGTCGCTGCGGAACTTGCCGATCTGGTCGTCGTGACCGACGACAACCCGCGTGATGAAGACCCCGACGGCATACGCGCCGCGATCATGGCGGGCGCGTCAGCAATTGGTAGCGACGCCCAGCTCGTCGAGCTTGGTGACCGCAGGGCCGCCATCGACTTCGCGGTCGGCTGGGCCAGGGCTGGCGACGTGGTGTTGGTCGCGGGCAAGGGCCACGAAGCTGGCCAGACCAGTCGCGGCAAGACCACACCGTTCGACGACCGCGACGAGTTGGCCGCGGCGATAGCGGAACTGCGGACACCGAAGTGATCGACTTGACGCTGGCCCAGCTGGCCGACATCGTCGGTGGCGAGCTCGTCGACGTATCGCCTGCCGACGCCGACCGCATCCGAATCAGCGGGACCGTCGAGTTCGACTCGAGGGCAGTGACGCCGGGAGGGTTGTTCCTCGCGTTGCCAGGGGCTCGGTCCGACGGACACGACCACGCCGCGGCAGCCATCGCCGCCGGCGCAGTGGCGGTGCTGGCCGCCCGCCCCGTCGGCGTCCCCGCCGTCATCGTCAAATCTGGGAATGATGCTGTCGCCGAAGCTGATTCGGGTGCCAGCGTGCTGGAGCACGACGTGGACGGCTCCGGCGCGGCCGTGCTGCGGGCACTCGCCCTATTGGCCGGTGCGGTCGCCGCCGAGTTGGTTGCGGCGGGGCTGACGATCATCGGCGTCACCGGATCGTCGGGCAAGACGTCCACCAAGGATCTGCTGGCGGCCGTGCTGGCTCCACTTGGCGAGGTCGTCGCGCCCCCTGGCTCGTTCAACAACGAACTGGGCCATCCCTGGACGGTCCTGCGCGCCACCACCGATACCGACTATCTGATTCTGGAGTTGTCGGCCAGACACCCAGGCAACATCGCGGCTCTGGCCGCCATCGCGCCGCCTTCGATCGCCGTCGTGCTGAACGTCGGGACGGCCCATCTCGGCGAGTTCGGTTCCCGCGAGGCCATCGCCGCGACGAAGGCGGAACTGCCGCAGGCGGTTCCGGCGTCTGGAGTGGTGATTCTCAACGCGGACGACCCCGTCGTCGCCGCGATGGCCGACCAGACCGCAGCGCGAGTGGTGCGCGTCGCGCGTTCGTCGGACGCGGACGTCTGGGCCGACGACGTCACCCTCGACGAACTGGCCCGACCCCGGTTCACGCTGCACGCTGCCGGAGCGCAGACCGACGTCTCCCTCGCCGTACACGGTGACCATCAGGTGTCCAACGCGCTGTGCGCGGCCGCCGTCGCCCTGGAGTGCGGGGCCAGCCTCGATCAGGTCGCGGCGGCGCTCGACACGGCCGGGCCGGTGTCGCGACATCGCATGCAGGTGCATACCCGCGATGATGGCGTGACGGTGGTCAACGACGCCTACAACGCGAACCCCGACTCCATGCGGGCTGGCCTTAAGGCCCTGGCCTGGATGGCCAAGTCCGGCGGGCCGGAGCCCGGCCAGAAACGCAAGAGTTGGGCGGTGTTGGGCGAGATGGCCGAACTCGGCGACGACGCGATCGCCGAACATGACAGCATCGGACGACTGGCCGTGCGCTTAGATGTGTCACGACTGGTAGTCGTCGGAACCGGGAGGTCAATGAGCGCCATGCACCACGGGGCGGTGATGGAGGGGTCGTGGGGCAGCGAGGCCGTGATGGTCGCGGACGCCGACGCGGCCCTTGCGTTGCTCCGGGCCGAACTCCAGGACGGTGACGTGGTGCTGGTGAAGGCATCGAACTCGGCCGGACTTGGCGCGCTTGCCGACGCACTGGCCGGGGATGGTGACCGATGAGGCAGATCCTGATCGCGGTCGGCATCGCCCTGACGGTGTCGATCCTGCTGACGCCCGCCCTGATACGGCTTTTCACCAGGCAGGGTTTCGGCCACGAGATCCGTGAGGACGGGCCGCCAAGCCACCAGAAGAAGCGCGGCACGCCGTCGATGGGTGGCGTGGCCATCATCGCGGGCATCTGGGCCGGCTATCTCGGCACGCACCTCGTCGGGCTGGCCATGGACGGCGAGGGCCCGTCCGCGTCGGGGCTGCTGGTGCTCGGCCTGGCCACTGCGCTGGGCGGGGTCGGGTTCGTGGACGACCTGATCAAGATTCGCCGCTCCCGGAACCTCGGCCTGAACAAGACGGCCAAGACCGTCGGGGTACTCACTGCTGCCGTGCTCTTCGGCGTACTGGTCCTGCAGTTCCACAACTCCGACGGACTGACTCCGGGCAGCGCCCAGCTGTCCTACGTTCGTGAGATCGCCACGGTCACCCTGGCACCCGCGGTGTTCGTGCTGTTCGCGGTCGTCATCGTGAACGCGTGGTCCAATGCGGTGAACTTCACCGACGGATTGGACGGATTGGCCGCCGGTGCCATGGCGATGGTCAGCGCTGCGTACGTGCTGATCACCTTCTGGCAGTACCGCAACGCGTGTGCGACGAGCCCTGGCCTTGGCTGCTACAACGTGCGCGACCCCCTGGATCTCGCCCTGGTCGCCGCGGCCACCGCGGGCGCCTGCATCGGGTTCCTGTGGTGGAATGCCGCTCCGGCGAAGATCTTCATGGGCGACACCGGTTCGCTCGCGCTGGGCGGCATCATCGCGGGGCTGTCGGTGACGAGCCGGACGGAGACGCTCGCCGTCGTGCTCGGGGCGCTGTTCGTGGCCGAGGTGACGTCGGTGGTCGTGCAGATCCTGGCGTTCCGTACGACCGGCCGACGGGTGTTCCGCATGGCGCCCTTCCATCACCACTTCGAGCTCGTCGGCTGGGCGGAAACCACGGTGATCATCCGGTTCTGGCTGCTCACGGCAATCGCGTGCGGCCTCGGCGTCGCGCTGTTCTATAGCGAGTGGCTGGCCGCGGTCGGGGGCTAGCCATCCCCTGAGCGCTTGCGCGAAGAGCAGATGGGTGCACTTTTGCGACACGCCCTAGATGTCCCCGTCGTTCCGCACGTGACGGGGGAGGATTTTGGGGTGCAAGGGACGATTGAGTCTGATGTTAACTATGTGACTCATGTGAACTATCGGTCGACGGCGCGCCGGTGAGTGCAATTCTCGCCAGGCTCCGCCTTCGCCGCGGAGCCCCGGCCGAAGCGGCGAAGGCCGCCGTAACGGGTTCCAGCGAGGCGGTCCGCGAGCCTCGGACGCAGTTCGGCGCGTGGCTCGGGCGCCCCATGACGTCCTTTCACCTCATCATCGCGGTTACGGCGCTGCTGACCACGCTCGGGCTGATCATGGTGTTGTCGGCCTCCGGTGTGCACTCCTATGACGAGGACGGCTCGCCATGGGTGATCTTCGCCAAGCAGTTGCTGTGGACCATCGTCGGGTTGTTCGCGTTCTACGTGGCCCTCCGCATGCCCGTCAACCTCATGCGGCGGCTGGCCTTCCCCGCGTTCGCAGTCACCATCGTGATGCTGATCCTCGTGTTGATTCCCGGAATCGGCAAGGAAGCCAACGGATCCCGCGGTTGGTTCGTGGTCGCGGGCTTCTCGATGCAACCATCGGAGCTGGCCAAGATCGCGTTCGCCATCTGGGGTGCACATCTGCTGGCCACGCGCCGCCTGGAGCGAGCCTCGCTGCGCGAGATGCTGTTCCCGTTGGTGCCTGCCGCGGTGCTCGCCCTGTTCCTGATCGTGCTTCAACCAGACCTCGGGCAGACGGTGTCGCTCGGCATCATCCTGCTCGGCCTGCTCTGGTACGCCGGGCTCCCGCTTCGTGTGTTCATGACCTCCCTTGGCGCGGTCATCTCAGCGGCGGCCGTGCTGGCCGTTTCCGAGGGCTACCGCTCAGACCGGGTGCAGTCGTGGCTGAACCCAGGCGCAGATGCGCAGGGCTCCGGCTATCAGGCCAAACAGGCGCGCTACGCGCTGGCGAACGGCGGGTTGTTCGGCGACGGCCTCGGGCAGGGCACGGCGAAGTGGAACTACCTGCCCAACGCCCACAACGACTTCATCTTCGCCATCATCGGCGAAGAGCTCGGGTTCGTCGGTGCGGCCGGCCTGCTGTGCCTGTTCGGCGTTTTCGCCTACACCGGGACGCGCATCGCGCGCCGGTCCGTGGACCCGTTCCTGCGGCTGCTGACCGCGACCGCAACCTTGTGGATCCTTGGTCAGGTCTTCATCAATGTCGGGTACGTGGTCGGATTGCTCCCGGTCACCGGACTGCAGTTGCCCCTGATATCGGCGGGTGGAACATCCACGGCCACCACACTTCTGATACTCGGCGTGATCACGAACGCCGCACGTCACGAGCCAGAGGCGGTGGCGGCATTGCGCGCGGGCCGAGACGACACCGTCACCCGGCTGTTGAGGCTGCCCCTGCCCGAGCCCTACGTGCCGACGCGACTCGAGTCGGTTCGCGACCGGTTGCGGACCCGTCAGGCCAAGGCCGCGCCGAAGCCCAAGCCCAAGCCGAAATCGGAGCCGGCGCGCAAACCTGCCAAGGACGCCAAGCGCAGGACGGCCCATGCGGCCGATGAGTCGGTTAAGCGCTCAGGGCATCATGGAGGCCGTCAGCGCCAACCGAGCCGACGGGCTCGACCATTGGAAGGTCAACGTTACGGGTGAATCACCCATATTCCGGAGGGCAGGAGCGCAGCGACCGGGGGAGCGACACAGCCGGAGGGCAGGAGCGCAGCGACCCGGGGAGCGACACAGCCGGAGGGCAGGAGCGCAGCGACCGCGGGAGTATTTCGGTCGTGCTCGCGGGTGGCGGCACGGCGGGCCACGTCGAGCCGGCCATGGCAGTGGCCGATGCACTGAAGGCGCTGGATCCGGGCATCCGGATTACTGCGCTTGGCACCCATCGCGGTCTCGAGACCAGGCTGGTTCCCGAGCGTGGCTACGACCTCGAGTTGATCACGCCGGTGCCGCTGCCGCGTAAGCCGTCGGGTGATCTGGTCCTGCTCCCGCTCCGGGTGCGCAAGGCCGTGCGGCAGGCGCGTGCGGTGCTCGACGACGTGGACGCCGATGTCGTCATCGGCTTCGGCGGCTATGTTGCGCTGCCCGCATATCTCGCCGCCCGCGGCAGCCTGGCCGGATCCAGACGGCGTCGGGTGCCCGTCGTCGTTCACGAGGCCAATGCCAGCGCGGGCTGGGCCAATCGCGTCGGGGCACGATCCGCCTACCGCGTGTTGTCGGCGGTGCCCGATCCCGGACTTCGGGGCGTCGAGGTGGTTGGCGTTCCCGTCCGCGAGGCCATCACGACCCTTGACCGGGCCGCCATGCGCGGCGAGGCGCGGGCCCACTTCGGATTCGCCGACGATGCCCGCGTGTTGTTGGTCTTCGGTGGGTCGCAGGGCGCTCAGTCGATCAACCGCGCCGTCGCTGCTGCCGCCAAAGACTTTGCCGCAGCCGGAATCTCGGTGCTGCACGCGCACGGACCCAAGAACGTACTCGACCTTCGCGAGCCTGCGGCGGGTGATCCGCCATACGTCGCCGTGCCCTATCTGAGTCGTATGGACCTTGCGTACGCCGCCGCAGACCTGGCGATCTGTCGGTCGGGTGCGATGACGGTGGCCGAGGTCACCGCCGTCGGACTCCCAGCGGTGTACGTGCCGCTGCCGATCGGCAACGGAGAACAACGGCTCAATGCGCTGCCAGTGGTCGGCGCGGGCGGCGGACTGCTCGTCGGCGACGCCGAACTCACGCCGAACTTCCTCGCAAACACCGTCTGCGAGCTCCTCGGCGACGAGCCGGCGCTTGCGGCGATGACGTCGGCAGCGGCGCTGGCCGGGCATCGCGACGCCGCACAGCGGGTAGCGCAGGTGGCACTGGACGTGGCTGAGCAGTTCCGAGCTAAATCATGACTGGCCGGACGCTACCCGCCGACCTGCAGCGGGTGCACATGGTGGGGATCGGCGGCGCGGGGATGTCGGGGATCGCCCGCATCCTGCTCGACCGCGGTGGCTTGGTCTCTGGCTCCGACGCGAAGGAGTCGAGGGGAGTGGCCGCGCTGCGCGCCCGCGGTGCCTCGATCCGGATTGGCCACGACGCGTCGGCGCTCGACATGCTGCCCGGCGGTCCGACCGCCGTCGTGAGCACTCGTGCCGCGATTCCGCAGGACAATCCCGAGCTGGTGGAGGCCCGACGGCGTGGCATCCCGGTGATCATGCGGCCGCTGGTGCTCGCGAAGCTGATGGACGGGTACACCACCGTGATGGTGACCGGCACGCATGGCAAGACCACGACGACGTCGATGATCATCGTCGCGTTGCAGCGCAGCGGGTTCGATCCCTCCTTCGCTGTCGGTGGCGACCTGGGCGAGGCGGGTACCAACGCTCACCACGGTAGCGGCACCAGCTTCGTGGCCGAGGCCGACGAGAGCGATGGCTCGCTGCTCGAGTACACGCCGGACGTCGCCGTCGTGACCAACGTAGAGGCCGATCACCTGGACTTCTTCGGCAGCGCCGAGGCGTACTCGGCGATGTTCGACGAGTTCGTCGCCCGGCTCCGGCCCGGCGGCGTGTTGGTGGTCTGCGTCGACGACGAGGGCGCCGCGACGCTCGCCGATCGCTCGGCCGGACTCGGCGTCACGGTGTTGCGGTATGGCAGCGGGGAGGTCCCGAATCTTGCTGGTGCCCTTCTAAATTGGGAGCAACAAGGCACCGGGGGAGTCGCGACGGTGCGGTTGGCCGGGGAGCCTCACCCGCGAGGAGTCCGCCTGGCGGTACCCGGTAGGCACATGGCACTCAATGCGCTCGGGGCGGCGCTCGCTGCGATCCAGGCCGGTGCCGACGTGGAATCGGTACTCGACGGACTCGCCGGCTTCGAAGGTGTGCGCCGCCGCTTCGAGGCGGTCGGCACGGCGGCCGGGGTGCGCGTGTTCGACGATTACGCCCACCACCCGACCGAGGTGAGGGCAACGCTCGAGGCACTGCGCGCGGTCGCGGGGGAGTCCAGATCGATCGTGGTCTTCCAACCGCACCTCTATTCCCGCACGAAGACATTCGCGCGGGAGTTCGGCCAGGCCCTCGGCGTTGCAGACGTGGTGTTCGTGCTCGACGTGTACGCAGCGCGGGAACAGCCGATGGCGGGGATCAGCGGCGCAAGTGTTGCCGAACACGTCGAGGTGCCGGTGTATTACGTGCCCGACTTCTCGGCGGTGGCGGATCGGGTTGCCGCCGCGGCCCGCCCCGGTGACGTCGTCGTCACGATGGGCGCCGGCGACGTCACCTTGCTCGGTCAGGAGATCCTGTCGGCACTGCAGGCGAGGGCCGGGTCGAGATGACCGGGCCGACGGATACCGACGAAGCGCCCGAACCCGAGCCCGGTGTGGTCGAGCCGCCTGATGAGGCCGAGGCCGAGCCGACAGCCGAAGCCGAACCCGACGTCGAAGCCGAAGCCGAAGCCGAAGGACCGCGTCGGCGGGCCCGTCGCGAACGCGAAGAGCGCCGTGCCGCACAGGCTCGGGCCGTCGCGATCGAGGACGCTCGTCGTGCTGCCAAGCGGCGCGTCGAGGGACGCCCGGATGCGCAACCGAAAACGCCTGCGCGCGGCCTGGTTCGGGGGCTGAAGGCACTCCTGTGGACGACCGGGGTCAGCATCGTCGTCGTGGGGCTTGGGCTGCTGCTGTACTTCACGCCCATCATGGCCGCCAGGTCCACGGTGATCACCGGACTCGGTGTGATCACTAAGGATGAGGTCGAACAGGCCGCCGCGGTGAAACCGGACACTCCGCTCTTGCAAGTCGACACCGACGCCGTAGCCGAGCGTGTCGCGACCATTCGCAGGGTGGCGAGCGCCCGAGTGCAGCGCGAGTACCCATCGACACTGCGCATCACGATCACTGAGCGCGTGCCCGTCGTGGCCAAGGACTATCCCGACGGCCCACACCTCTTCGACCGCGACGGCGTCGACTTCGCCACTGCGCCACCGCCACCGGGGCTGCCGTACCTCGATGCCGACAACCCCGGTCCCAGCGATCCGCCGACCAAGGCCGCGCTCCAGGTGCTCACCGCGTTGCGGCCGGAAGTGTTCGGTCAGGTGAGCCGCGTCGCAGCCCCGTCCGTTGCCGCCGTTACGTTGACCTTGAACGATGGCCGCGAAGTGATCTGGGGTACCACGGACCGCACCGATGAGAAGGCGCTGAAGCTCGGAGCGCTGCTCACTCAGCCCGGCACCACCTACGACGTCTCCAGTCCGGATTTGCCGACGGTCAAGTAGCACCGGCCCCCGAGGTTCGTGCAGAAATGCCGCATTTCGTCGGCGCGCCTGCGTCGATACCTCTTGTCCTCGCCCTACCGTTCTGTTTGCGCGGAACTACTTGACATAACTCTAAGCCTATGGTTGAGGTTGAGGGTTTGCAGGGATTCCGCTCCACGAACGCAATCAGGGAGGAAGACGACCGATGACGCCCCCGCACAACTATCTCGCCGTCATCAAGGTGGTCGGCATCGGCGGTGGCGGCGTCAACGCCGTCAACCGCATGATCGAGCAAGGTCTCAAAGGCGTGGAGTTCATCGCCATCAATACAGACGCGCAAGCGCTGTTGATGAGCGATGCCGACGTCAAACTCGACGTCGGCCGGGACTCCACCAGAGGCCTCGGCGCCGGAGCCGACCCCGAGGTGGGCCGCAAGGCTGCCGACGACGCCAAGGACGACATCGAGGAGCTGCTGCGTGGCGCCGACATGGTGTTCGTCACGGCGGGCGAGGGCGGTGGCACGGGCACCGGCGGTGCACCGGTCGTCGCGACCATTGCCCGCAAGCTCGGCGCACTCACCGTCGGCGTCGTGACCCGGCCGTTCTCGTTTGAAGGCAAGCGTCGGTCGAACCAGGCCGAGATCGGCATCGCGGCACTGCGCGAAAGCTGCGACACGCTCATCGTCATCCCCAACGACCGGCTTCTGCAAATGGGTGACGCGGCGGTGTCGCTGATGGACGCCTTCCGCAGCGCGGACGAAGTGCTACTCAACGGCGTTCAGGGCATCACCGATCTGATCACCACACCGGGCCTGATCAACGTCGACTTCGCCGACGTCAAGGGCATCATGTCGGGTGCGGGTACCGCGCTCATGGGCATCGGTGCGGCACGCGGCGATGGCCGGGCGCTCAAGGCGGCCGAGATCGCGATCAACTCCCCGCTGCTCGAGCAGTCCATGGAGGGGGCTCAGGGCGTGCTCATGTCGGTCGCCGGTGGCAGCGATCTTGGCCTGTTCGAGATCAACGAGGCCGCCTCACTGGTCCAGGATGCCGCGCACCCGGAAGCCAACATCATCTTCGGCACCGTCATTGACGACTCGCTGGGCGACGAGGTCAGGGTCACCGTGATCGCCGCGGGATTCGATGCCACCGGCCCCAGTCGCAAGCCGGTCGTGGGCGCTGGGCCCGCGATCAGCCCGGGACGTGCCGGCAGGGTGACCTCGCCGGTGTTCGAACCGGTCGATGCGGCGAGCGTCCCGTTGCACACCAACGGTGCGACGGTGAGCATCGGCGGCGGTGGCGGAGATGACGACGACGACGTCGACGTGCCGCCGTTCATGCGGCACTGACCACGCGGGCAGCCCCGAGCATCGGGTCGCGATACTGGACACCGTGAGCCTCCGCATCCGACGCGTGACCACGACCCGTGCGGGCGGGGTCTCGGTGCCGCCGTTCGACACGTTCAACCTCGGCGACCACGTCGGCGACGATCCCGCTGCGGTCGCCGCCAACCGGAGGCGGTTGGCCGCGGCCACCGGCCTCGGTGACGACGGGTTGGTCTGGATGAACCAGGTGCACGGCGACAACGTGGTCGTGGTGGACGGTCCAAGCCCGACGCTCGCCGAAACCGACGGATTGGTGACGTCGAAACCGGGATTGGCGCTCGTGGTGGTAACCGCCGATTGCGTGCCGGTATTAATGGCCGATGCGCGCGCCGGCGTGATCGCCGCTGTTCATGCGGGTCGGGTCGGTGCGCAGAAGGGGATCGTCGCCAAGACGGTCGAGACGATGGTGGCTCAAGGGGCACACGTCGAGCACATCTCGGTGCTGCTCGGTCCGGCAGTGAGCGGCCGCAACTACGAAGTACCAGATGCGATGGCCGCCGAGGTGGAGGCGGCGTTGCCCGGCAGTCGCACCACTAGCGCGCGCGGCACTGCCGGGCTCGACCTGCGCGCCGGAATCGCAAGGCAGTTAAGGGATTTGGGTGTGACGGCGGTCGATGCAGACCCGCGCTGCACAGTCGACGACCCCAACCTCTTCAGTCACCGGCGCGGCGCACCGACGGGGCGACTGGCGGCTCTGGTGTGGATGGCATGACCGCTTCGCGGGCAGCCGAACTCGCCGAGTCGCTGGCCGCGCTGCGGGGTCGGCTGGAGGCCGCCGCACAGGCCGCCGGACGCGCCGTCGGGGAAATTGAATTGTTGCCCGTTACGAAATTCTTTCCCGCCTCCGATGTAATTGAATTGCGACGGCTTGGGTGTACTGAATTTGGTGAGTCACGTGAACAGGAAGCGTCGAATAAAGTGGCCGAAGTGGCGGCCCATTTTGCTTCTGAAGTGCCACCGCCGCTAATTCGCTGGCACATGGTCGGGCGCATCCAACGCAAGAAGGCGCGCGCGATCGCGGGGTGGGCGGACACCGTGCATGCGGTCGACGGCACTGCTTTGGCCGCGGCCCTGGACCGGGCCGCGACGGCCGCGCTCGACGCTGGCAGGCGCGCGAAACCGATGAAGGTCTACGTCCAGGTGAGCCTCGACGGCGACCCCTCACGAGGAGGGGCGGACATCGGAGCGCCGGGGTTGGTGGACGAAGTGTGCGCTGCGGTCGCCTGCGCCGACGGGCTCGAGTTCGTCGGCCTCATGGGCGTCCCGCCGCTGTCGTCGAACCCGGCCGAGGCGTTCGCACGTTTGGCGGCGGAGCGCGAGCGGGTACAGGCGGACTACCAGCACCGCCTTGGTCTTTCGGCAGGTATGTCCAACGACCTCGAAGCGGCAGTCGAACATGGTTCGACGTGTGTGCGTGTCGGAACCGCCCTATTGGGGCAGCGACCGTTAACGTCACCATGAGCAGTCACTCCAGTCACATCTTCATCACAGGCAACACCTCACAGGTCATCAGAAGGGTCATTTGATGAGCACATTGCATAAGGTCAAGGCCTACTTCGGTATGGCGCCTATGGACGACTACGACGACGAGTACTACGAGGACGATGACCGTTCGTCACGGTCCTTTGCCCGGCGGGGTCGCGAAGACCGCTTCGAGGACGACGGATACGTGCGCACCGAGGGCCGCGGCTACGAGGACCGGGAGTTCGGCCGCGACATGGACGGCGCCCCTGCGGGCTACCGTGGCGCCTACGCCGAAGAGCCAGGATTCCGTGGACGACGCGAATTCGAGCGGCCTCGGTTCAACGCGATGCGCACTCCGACCCGTGGCTCGGTGGCCATGGAACCGCGCCGGATGGCCGAACTGTTCGAGGCGGGCAGTCCACTCGCGAAGATCACCACGCTGCGGCCCAAGGACTACAGCGAGGCGCGCACCATCGGCGAACGCTTCCGCGACGGAACGCCGGTCATCATGGACCTGGTCACGATGGACAATGCCGACGCCAAGCGGTTGGTCGACTTCGCCGCCGGGCTGGCATTCGCGCTACGTGGTTCCTTCGACAAGGTCGCAACGAAGGTGTTCCTGCTGTCGCCCGCGGACGTCGACGTGACGGCCGACGAGCGCAGGCGGATCGCCGAGGCGGGCTTCTACGCCTATCAGTAGGCGCGGGCAGGTTCGAGGCGGCCGGGTAGGCTGACGACTATTCGATCAGCGTTGGTCGGAACGTCACACAATTGCCTGGAGTGAGGTCGCCCAGTTGCCCCTGTTCTTCGAAATCTTGGGCTTCGCGCTGTTCGTCTTCTGGCTGCTGCTCATCGCGCGGGTGGTCGTCGAATTCATCCGATCGTTCAGTCGCGACTGGCAACCCAAGGGTGCGACGGTGATGATCCTCGAGATCATGCTGACCCTGACCGACCCGCCAGTGAAGCTGCTGCGCAGGCTGATTCCGCCGCTCACAATAGGTGCGGTTCGGTTCGATCTGTCCATCATGGTGCTGCTTCTCGCGGCGTTCATCGGTATGCAGTTGGCGTTCCAAGCGGCGGGTGCTTGACGTTGCCGAGTGCGGTTTGCCGGATTAAGTATTCGAGCCGAAGTTTGAAATTCGCTCTTAATTCTCTACCTCCACTGCAACCGTAGAGTCTGTTGTGACAGGATGGGCGCCAGTTACTTCCACCATGGCTCTACACTTTGAGACCGGTAGACGGTCCAGACTCCTAGGGGGCAGACAATGCCGCTAACACCTGCAGACGTCCACAACGTCGCATTCAGCAAGCCGCCGATCGGCAAGCGTGGCTACAACGAAGACGAAGTAGACGCGTTCCTCGATCTGGTCGAGAACGAGCTGCAACGGCTGATCGAAGAGAACGCTGACCTTCGTCAGCGGGTGTCCGAGCTGGACCAGGAGCTCGCGACCGCCCGTACAGGCGGCGGCGTCCAGGCGACGCAGTCCATCCCCGCGTACCAGCCCCCGCCACCCGAGCCGGAGCCGGTGCACGCACCGCCGCCCGCCCCGGTCTACGAGGCGCCACCGCAGCCTCTGGCTCCGGTCAGCGAGGAGTCGCACATCAAGGCCGCCAAGATCCTGGGCCTGGCCCAGGACACGGCGGACCGTCTGACCGGCACCGCGAAGGCCGAGTCGGACAAGCTGCTCGCCGACGCCCGCGCCCAGGCCGACGCTATGGTCAGCGAGGCCAAGCACACGGCAGAGACCACGCTCGCCGACGCCAAGCAGCGGGCCGACGCACTCCTGGCTGACGCCGAGACGCGTTCGTCGACGCAACTCCGGCAGGCGCAGGAGAAGGCCGATGCACTGCAAGCGGACGCCGAGCGCAAGCACTCCGAGATCATGGGCACCATCAACCAGCAGCGCACCGTGCTGGAAGGTCGGCTCGAGCAGCTGCGCACGTTCGAGCGCGAATACCGCACCCGGCTCAAGACCTACCTGGAGTCCCAGCTCGAAGAGCTCGGACAGCGAGGCTCGGCAGCGCCGGTTGACTCGACCGCGAACAACGACGGCGGCGGGTTCAACCAGTTCAACCGAGGAAACAACTGATTGATGCTGATCGTAGCGCTAGTACTCGCCGTCATCGGGCTCGCCGCGTTGGTGACGGCCGTCGTCACCAGCAATGAGTTGATCGCGTGGGTGTGCATCGCCGCCAGCGTCATCGGCGTGCTGTTGCTCATCGTCGACGCGGTGCGAGAACGCTCCCATGACGCTGCCGACGACGGTGACGACGGTGACGACGGCGATGACGGCGACGTCGCCCACACCGACGATGCCACCGCTGTGATGGAACCCGTCGAATCGGCCGAGGACTACCCCGAGGAACCCGTCACCGAGGTGTCGGAGCCCGTCGGGGTGTCCAACGACAAGACGGATGACGGTGCTGCAGATCCCGCCAAAAACGACTAGATAGGCTGCGGTCCAACGGCTTTGCCGCTCATTTGCCAGTGGTGGGGGAGTTCAGTAGTTCGCGCACCTCATCGTCGCTGACCTGATGAAAGTCGGCGAACACCTGGCCGACGGCTTCGAAGCGCGCGGGCATCGCGACACACACGACCTCATCGGCGTCGGGACGCAGTGCTCGGCAGACCCGGCGTGGCCCGACGGGTACCGCGACGATCAGCCGCGCAGGCGCAGCGGTCCTGACCGCCGTCATGGCAGCCCGCATGCTTGCTCCAGTGGCGATGCCGTCGTCGACGAGGATCACGACCTTCCCGTGAACGTCGACCCGCTCGCGCCCGCCCCGATAGGCCAGCTCCCGTCGCTCGAGTTCTCCGGTTTCCCGTTCCAGCACCTCCCGCAGCTGCGAATCGGTGATGCGCAGGTTCTGCAGGACTTTTTCGTTCATGACCACGGCGCCCCCGCTGGCGATGGCCCCCATGGCGAGTTCCGGCCACTGCGGCACCCCCAGTTTGCGGACCAGGAAGACGTCCAACGGCGCACCGAGCGCCGCGGCGAGCTCCCACCCGACGGGCACACCGCCTCTGGCAAGGCCCAGCACCACGACGTCGGGGCGGCCGCCGTAGGCCGACAGGCTCCCCGCCAGGACACGGCCCGCCTCGCGGCGGTCCCGGAACGTCCGCTGAAAGATTGGGCTCGGGATACCAGCAGCCTAAGGCGTGGAGCGCTCCGCCAACTGTGCCATCGCGAAATCGGCGGTCACTCGATGCCACCACGGGTAGTCGCGAAGCAGGAAGTGGCCGCCTCCCTCGACGGCCACCCATCGTGCGCCTACGCCACGCTCCTGAGCGCGCACAGTCTGTGCCTGTGCCGCAACGGGATCCGTCCACGTGTCGGCGGTGCCGTGCATCGTCAGTAGCCGGCACCCGACCGGCACCAGGCCGGCGTCGGCTGCTGGCCACCATGGCGCCAACGCCACGACGGCCCCGACGTCGCCGCTCGCCGCCAGGTGCGCCGCCACGCGCCCTCCCATCGAATGGCCGACGACGACGATGTCGGCGGGTTCGAAGCGTCGGCGCAGCGCGTCCAGCGCGATTCTGGCGTCCCGGAGCGCGTCGAGCCGATCGGGATTCCAACCCCGCACCCGGTAGCGCACCAGGCGTACGTCGACCCCGGGACCGAGCCGCCTCCGCATCGCGCGGGCCAACAGCCCGACCCGCAGATTGGCGAGCTGCCACGGGCGCGAGCGCGCGACGCTCCTTGGTCGGCCACCGGGAAGCACCAACACGCCTCCGGTGAGGTCAACGTTCGATGTCACCAGGGTGATTCGGAGCACGTCGCGGTGCGGATTGCCATCCGGGGTGCGCTCGGCGACGAATCCACGGTCGTGAGCATTGAATACGAGAGCACCGTCGACCGTCCGCTCGACGAGGTGTTCGCCTGGCACACCCGTCCCGGAGCGATGCCGCGGCTGGTACCGCCGTGGCAGCCGATGACGGTGGTCGCCGAGACGGAGTCGTTGGCCGATGGTCGCGCCGTGCTCGGGCTTCCAGGTGGCCTGCGGTGGATAGCGCAGCACGAAGCCGGTTCCTACGACCCCCCGCGCCGCTTCGTCGACGAATTGTCCTCCGATGGGGTGAGGTCCTGGCCGCCGCGCCTGGTGGGGCACTGGCGCCACACGCACGACTTCGAGGGGCTACCGGGCGGCCGGACCAGGGTCCGCGACCGCGTCGACGTTCCGCTGCCCGCGGCCGCATTGCGCTCGACGTTCGTCTACCGCCACCGCCAACTGGCCGACGACCTCGCGGCACACGAGGACGCGGCGCTGTGCGGGCCACGACCGCTCGTCATTGCCGTAACAGGGGCCTCGGGCTTGGTCGGATCGCAGCTGACCGCGATGCTGAGTAGCGGCGGCTACGAGGTGATCCGCCTGGTCAGGCATTCGTCGAACCGGCCGAACGAACGGCAGTGGAACACCGATGAGCCCGCGGCGGGGCTACTCGACGACGTCGACGCGGTGGTGCACCTCGCCGGCTCGTCGATCGCGGGCCGTTTCACCGATGCCCATCGGGCGGCGATCCGCGATAGCCGCATCGGACCGACGCGCCGCCTCGCCGAGGTCGCCGCTCACAGCACGAACGGCCCACGCGTCTTCGTCACCGCATCGGCCATCGGCTACTACGGGTTCGACCGCGGTGACGCGCTGCTGTGTGAGGAGAGCGTCCGCGGCGACGGCTTCCTGGCTGACGTCGTCGCCGACTGGGAGGCCGCGACGACGCCCGCCGCGGAGGCGGGACTGCGCACCGTGGCGGTGCGGACAGGGATCGTCCAAGCTGCGCGCGGCGGTACGTTGCGACTGTTGCGCCCGTTGTTCAGCGCCGGACTTGGCGGTCGGCTCGGCAGCGGTCGGCAATGGCTGTCGTGGATAGGGCTCGATGACCTCATCGACGTGTACTACCGGGCGCTGTACGACGACCGACTCGCGGGCCCGGTCAATGCGGTGGCACCGACGCCGGTGCGCAACGAGGACTACACCAAAGCGTTGGCACGGGTGCTGCACCGGCCCGCACTGCTGCCCGTCCCGTCCTTCGGTCCCCGGCTGTTGTTGGGTGAGCAGGGTGTGCGCGAACTCGCCGAGGCCGACCAACGTGTGCTGCCGGTGAAGCTGCAGGCCATGGGGCACCGCTTCCGGCAGCCACTGCTAGCCGACGCGTTGGCCCACCAGCTGGGTCACGGTTGACGAGCCACCCGATCGATGAACCCACGCACCAGGGCGCGTAGTCGGCGCGCCGCATCGGATTGCAAACGGGCTGTCTCCGAGCGCAATTCGTCGAGCTCGAGTCCAAGTCTGGTGGCCTCTGCGCCGTCGTTAGCCAGCCACGCCTCCAACAAGGGACCGTCGAGCTCGGGGTGGAACTGGAGTCCGATGGTGTGCCCGATCGCGAACGCTTGCGCAGCACGGCCGTTTCTGGCGAGTTCCACCGCTCCCGGCGGCAACGTGAACCGGTCGAAGTGCCATTGGAACCACGGGCCTTCGGGAATCAGACTCGGTAGGTCGGTAGTGAGCTGGTGCCAGCCGATCTCGGGGTCGGTCGAGCGCTCCACGGTGCCGCCGTGCGCCTGTGCGAGCACCTGCCCGCCGAAGCACACGCCGAGCACGCCTACGCCTGCCGCGTCCGCGGCGCGCACCATCTTCATCTCGTCGCCGACCCAAGTGTTCAGGAGCCGCTCGTCGTATGCGGCCCACCGGGCGCCGAGAGGCACGATGACGTCATGGTTCAACGGGTCGGGAAATTCGACGTCGGAAGCCGGGTCGTCGCCTTGGCCCTCGGGAACGACGTTGAACGTGTGAATGTCGTATCCGAATTCGGCGAAGACGTCGCCGAGCATGGCGGGCGGCGCGACGGGATCGTTGACGACGAAGAGGACGCTCGGAGCCACCAGAGCACCCTAAGCCGCACTGGGGCAGCTCAGCTCGGTGGCACCGGTGGGGCGTCGTCGGGCGCAAGTTCGGCGCCGATCTTGCGAAACAGCGGGTCGGCGGCGTTGGCATAGTTGCCCTGGTCGTCGAACGCCTTGGGCTGATAGGTGACGGCGACCGCGATGGCGATCTTCTTGGACGGTAGGTATGCCTCGACCGCCGCCTCGCCTGCGAACAGCGGGTTCTGCAGCAGCCAGTCGCCGGAGATCACCAGGCCCATCCCGTAGGTGTAGCCGTCGTTCAGCTCCGCGCACGTCGTGCATCCAGGCAGTGGGTGGGTCTTGCCGCGAAGGTCGGTGGACACCAGCAGGTCGTAGGACTTCTTCGACAGCAGCTTGCCCGATCCGATCCCGACGGCGGTGGCTTCCATGTCGTAGATGTTCGTCGTCTGGATCGCCCCGTGCGTAATGGTCCAGGACGGATTCCAGTACGTAGACTCCTCGTAGAACGGTGTGCCACTGGGGATTTGGAGCGCCCGGCGACGTTCGCTGGAGAACGCGTGCAGGATGGGGACCGGGATCTCGGGAGTAAACGAGTTGGCGGTGTTGGTCAGCCCCAGCGGCTTCAATACTTCGTCGTGTAGCAGCGTGGGCATGTCCTGGCCCGTCGCCTTTTCCAGGGCTTGGCCCAGCAGCACGTAGTTGGTGTGGGCGTAGTTCCAGTTGGTACCGGGTTCGTAGAGCAGCGGTTTCGACGTCGCAAAGCTGAGAAGTCCGTCGGGCTCCCACTGCCGGAACGGATCCCGGTAGAACGCGTCGTTGAACTTGGTGTTGCCGATGACGTAATCGACGTAACCAGAAGTCATCTGAGCGAGCTGGCCGAGCGTGACGCGATCTGCATTCGGCACGTCGGGCAGCCACTTCGAAAGCTTGTCGTCGAGGCTCACCGTGCCCTTGTCGACGAGGCGCAGCAGCAGGGTCGACACATACGAGATGGCGACGGCGCCGTTGCGGAAATGCATCGCCGGGGTGGCTGGCACGCCGGTCATGGACTCGCCGACGGCCCTGGTCAGCAGTTCCCGACCATCGATGCTGACCCGGACGATGACGGCCTTCAGGTGCTGCTCGGCCATGGTGTCCGTGACGATCTTCATGACGGCGTCCACCTTGGCGGTGTCGACGGTCGGCGGCGGTGACGACGGCCGTTCGGCGGGTAGAGCGCAGGCGCTCAGTACGAGGAAGGCGCTGACCACGGCGAACAACCGACGGAAGGGCATGCCCGATCTTGACAGAGCGGCCGCGGCACGGACACGCGTTTCCGCTGGCATGCTGGATGAGGTTTGAGCTAGGGCGCGCGCGGGTCATGTTCGTGGTAGCGCCGTCGTGGCGCCCGCAAGGGGATGACGCATGGATCTGACCGACTGGTTCCTGACCGCATCGGAACGGGGTAACTCGCACACCGACCTGCCGGCGTGGTGCGCGGGCAACCGGGTTGATCCGCTGGTGCACGGCAGAACTTACTTCGAGGCGCTCACCGCCGAGGTCGAGACCTGCGGCCCCGGCGACTACGTATTCTTCACCGACTGGCGTGGCGACCCCGACCAGAAGATGTGCGACGACGGCCCAACGGTTGCCGAATTGTTCTCCGCGGCGGCCGAACGCGGCGTCATCGTCAAGGGCCTCATGTGGCGTTCACACCTGGACAAGCTGCAATACAGCGAGGAAGAAAACCGCCACCTCGGCGACGACATCGAGCGGATGGGCGGCGAGGTGCTGCTCGACCAGCGGGTCAGATTTGGTGGATCGCACCATCAGAAGCTGGTGGTGATCAGGCACCCGACGGCACCCGAGCGCGACGTGGCGTTCGCAGGCGGCATCGACCTGTGTCATTCGCGCCGCGACGACGAGCAGCACCTCGGCGACACACAGACGGTCCAGATGTCACCGCGGTACGGTGACCGTCCGCCGTGGCACGACGTCCAACTGCGGCTTCGGGGGCCGATCGTCGATGCGTTGGACACCGCGTTCCGGGAGCGTTGGAAGGACCCCACCCCGCTGGATGCGCTGTCGCCCGTCGCCTGGCTCAAGGACAGGATCAGCGGCGCCGATCTGGTGCCGGACCGCTTGCCCGAGCAGCCGGAAACCCCGCCGGTTCGCGGACCGCATGCGGTGCAGCCGTTGCTGACTTATCCCGACGCACACTTCGACTACTCGTTCGCACCCCATGGCGAGCGCAGTATCGCGCGTGGATACACCAAGGCGGTCAAGCGCGCGAGGAGGCTGATCTACCTGGAGGATCAATACCTTTGGTCCAAGCAGGTTGCGGACCTGTTCGCCGCTGCCCTACGCGACAACTCCGAACTACACCTGGTGGCGGTGGTGCCGCGCTACCCTGACGTCGATGGCCGATTTGCGTTGCCGCCCAACCAGGTTGGCCGTCACCAGGCCATTGAGGCCTGCCGCCGCGCCGGCCAGGACCGAGTGCACGTGTTCGACGTGGAGAACCATGCGGGCACCCCGGTCTACGTGCATGCGAAGGTGTGCGTCGTTGACGACGTGTGGGCCTGCGTCGGCAGCGACAACTTCAACCGGCGGTCGTGGACCCACGACAGCGAATTATCCTGTGCCGTAATCGATGACACCCATGATGAACGGTCACCGACCGATCCGGCCGGACGTGGCGACGGGGCCAGGGTGTTCGCACGCGACCTACGGCTGCGGCTTCTGCGCGAGCACCTGGACCGCGCCGCGGACGGCAGTGCGGACGAGGGGCTGGTCGACCCCGCCTCCGTGGTCGAACTCGTGGAAGCGACCGCGAAGGCGCTCGACGACTGGCACTCAGGTGGTTGCGTCGGCGATCGACCACCCGGCCGGCTCCGTACGCACGAAGCCGAGAAGCTCGGCTTCTTCACCCGACTGTGGGCGGAGCCGGCCTACCGGCTGATCTATGACCCCGACGGACGTTCGTACCGTGACCGGTTCTCGGGTGCGTGGTAGGTGGCGATATATGCGCGCAATCGCCGATGTTCTAGGCGCCCACGACGTCGCACGCTGGATACCATGAGCGCGACTGAGTGGGGTGAGCTTGGCGTGACGGAGTTGCCTGCATTGCCGACGGGGACGGTGACGTTGCTCCTGGCCGATGTCGAGGGATCGACGCGGTTGTGGGAGACCCAGCCCCAGGAGATTCGGGCGGCCGTCGCGCGGCTTGATCGAGTGCTGGCGGAGGTCGTGTCCGCGCACGCCGGTGTGCGGCCCGTCGAGCAAGGCGAGGGCGACAGCTTCGTCATCGCGTTTACCCGGGTCAGTGATGCGGTGGCCTGTGCATTGGCCCTGCAGGCGGCCCCGCTGGCCCCGATCCGACTGCGCATCGGGGTACACGTCGGCGAGCCCGCCCTGCGCGACGAGCGCAACTACATCGGCCCAACGATCAACCGCACGGCCCGGCTGCGCGACCTCGCCCACGGCGGCCAGACGGTGATGTCCGGTCCGGCGGCAGAGTTGTTGGAGGACAACCTTCCTGAGGCGGCGTGGCTCATCGAACTCGGGACTCATGCGATGCGCGACGTGGCCAGGCCCGAGCGGGTGCTGCAGCTGTGCCATCCGGACCTTAAGAACGACTTCCCACCCCTGCGCACGATGAAAGTGCCTGTCTTCGAGCATCTTCCGGTTCAGTTGACGCGTTTCGTCGGGCGGGCGACCGAGACGCGCGACGTCGCGGAGGCGCTTACCGGCAACCGCTTGGTCACGCTCACGGGGGCCGGCGGAGTGGGGAAGACGCGGTTGGCCGTCGAGGTCGCGGGCCGCGTGGCGAATGACTTCGGCCACGGTGTCAAGTACGTGAACCTGGCGCCGATCGTCGATCTGGCCCTCGTTTCGAAGACGACAGCACGCGCGGTCGGCCTGCCTGATCAACCGGGCCGCTCGACCATCGATGCGTTGACGAGATTCCTCGCCGAACGCGAGGTGCTAATGGTTTTGGACAACTGCGAACACCTGCTGGATGCGGTCGCGACGATGGTGACTGCGCTACTCGCGGCCGGCCCCGGAATCACGGTTCTGACGACCAGCCGTGAGCCGATCGGCATACCGGGCGAATCGGTCTGGCGAGTCCCGTCTCTGTCGTTGGTCGACGAGGCAGTAGAACTGTTCGCCGATCGCGCTCGGCTGGCCAAGGCGGACTTCGTCGTGAGCGACGAGAACGGCGCGACGGTGGCCGAGATCTGCCGTCGGCTCGATGGGATTCCCCTGGCGATCGAGTTGGCGGCGGCGCGCGTACGGGCCATCGCGCCCGCGGGCATTCTGGCCGGACTCCAGGATCGGTTCCGACTCCTGACCGGTGGGGCGCGCACGGCAGTGCGCAGGCAGCAGACGTTGCGTGCTTCGGTGGACTGGTCGCATGCCCTGTTGACCGCCCCAGAACGCGTGCTGTTCCGGCGGCTGGCCGCGTTCGTCGGCGGCTTCGACGCGGACGCGGCGGAGTCCGTCGGCGCGGGTGGAGACGTCGAGGAGCACCAGATCGTGGATCTGCTGGCGCTGCTCGTCGACAAGTCGCTCGTCGTCGCGGAGGACGGACCGGTCGCCACTCGATACCGCATGCTGGAGACAGTCCGCCAGTACGGGCTCGAAAAGCTGGGTGAGTCAGGCGACGCCGACGCGGTGCGGGCGCGGCATCGGGACCACTACCTCGCCGTGGCGGCCGTACTCGACACGCCGGCAGGTATGAGCCATCGACGGGGGCTCGATGCCGCCGAGACCGAGATCGACAATCTGCGTGCGGCCTTCGACTGGAGCCGCGACCGGGATGACTTCGAGACCGCGCTCTCATTGGTATCGTCGTTGCTGCCGTTGTGGATTGCGCGCGGTCGCATTCTGGAGGGCATGGCGTGGTTTCGGGCATTGATGGCCGACACGGTGCGGATGAACGCCCTGCCGCCCGCTGTGCTCTCCCGGACATACGCCGACAAGACGATGCTCGATGCGTGGGGGGTCGCCTCCTACGACGTCAGCCAAGCCGCACAGGCAGTGACGATCGCGCGCGAACTGGACGACCCACCGCTGCTGGCGCGCGCACTCGCGGCGTGCGGAAGCATCGCGTCATATGACCTGGCCAACGCCGAGCCCTACTTCGGCGAGGCCATCGCACTGGCGCGCTCGCTCGACGACAAATGGCGGTTGTGCCATGTGCTCGGCTGGCAGGCCTATTCGGCCTCCCTCGCCGGCGACCCCAAGCTCGCCCGGGCTGCAGGTGCCGAAGGCGCCGCACTCGCCGACGCCGTCGGGGACGGATTCATCGCCAGATTCTGTCGCGGCTGGGGACTCGGGGTCGCCATGGTGATGCAGGGCGAGCTGTCCGGAATGGTCGTCCAGAGCCAAGAAGTAATCGCGGCGGCCGCTGCAGATCGGGACCAACTCAACCTCTTCCTGGGGCACATGCATCAGAGCCACGGGTTGGCGTTTCAAGGGGATACGACCGCGGCCCGCGCGGCTGCCGATGCAAGCGTCGAATTCGGTGCGGGTCTGGGTCCCGCCATGGAAGGCACGGGCTACTCCGTGCAGGCGCTTGCCGAACTGGCGGCCGGAAACGTCGCCGCAGCCGAGGACACCATGGAGCTCGCCTGGCAGGCCATCGGTGGCCAGAGCGAAATCGGCGCGATCTTCACTTGGCAAAGGATTGAAGCAAAGCTCGCGATCGGTGACGTTGAGGCTGCCCGGGGATGGGCGAACGAAGGCGTTCAAATGGCGCGCGGCTGGCATCGCATGATGTCTCTGATCGGGCGAGCGCGAGTCAGGTCGGCCACCGATGACCTTGAGGCCGCGGAAGCAGATGTACACCAGGCACTTTCGATCGCTTCGGAGTCCGCCATCCGGCTGGGGCTGCCTGAGGCGCTTGAGTGCCTCGGACAGCTCTCCGCCAAGGCAGAGAGTCATCAAGAGGCCGCCCGGCTGTACGGGGCGGCATCGGGCATTCGCCGTGACATGGGCGCGGTGCGCTTCAAGATCCACGACGCTGCCGTCGATGAAGTGATGCAGTTGCTGCGAGAAGCGCTGGGCGAGAATGGCTTCCAAGCTCATTGGGCCGAGGGTGCTGCACTGTCAGTCGAGGAGGCCATCGCCTACGCCCGCCGGGGGCGCGGTGAGCGGAGGCGTCCATCATCGGGGTGGGCGTCGTTGACGCCAGCCGAGCGGGACGTGGTCCGCCTTGTCGGGGAGGGCTTGGGCAACAAGGAGATCGGAGCGCGGTTGTTCGTGTCCCCGCGGACCGTCCAGACGCATCTGACGCACGTGTACGCGAAGGTGGGGCTGACGTCGCGGGTGCAACTGGCCCAAGAGGCCGTCCGCCGCGCTCAGGACGCGCTGTAACGTCGCTCCGGTCGCCCGGCGCCGTACTGCAGGCGTAAGTTCAGTTCGCCGGTGCTCAGGTAGTGCTCGAGATAGCGACGTGCACTGACCCGCGAGATTCCAACGCGCTCAGCACATTCGGCGGCCGAAACCTCACCAACCGCTTGGACGGCATCGAGCACCAGGCGGCCGGTCTCCCCGCCGAGCCCCTTCGGCAGGGGTTCGGTGGTGGGCGCACCGCGGGAATTGCCACCGAACAGCGTGTCGACGAGTGACTGGTCGACGCCCGTTGCGCTGTCAAGCGCGTCCTCGCGTGCGGCGAACGCGGTGAGCTTGGCGTGGAACTGCTCGAACTCGAATGGCTTGATCAGGTAGTCGGCGGCGCCTCCGTCCAGTGCGCCCGCGACCGTGTCGAGTTCACGGGCCGCGGTGATCACGATGATGCCCACGCGGTCGCCTGCGGACCGCAAGCGCTGCAACACCTCCAGTCCGGTCATGTCCGGCAGGTAGACGTCGAGCAGGATGAGATCGGGCCGCAACGAGGCCGCCTGCTCGAGGGCCTCGGCGCCGGTGCGGGCGACGCCGACGGAGCGAAAGCCGTCGACGCGATCGGTGAACCTACGGTGGATCTCCGCGACCATGAAGTCGTCGTCGACGACGAGCACGTCACGCATCGGCGGGCTGCCCGGTCACCGCTGCGAGCCGAACGGCGCGGTGCGGCTGCGGTAGTCGCACCTCGAACACGGCGCCGCCGTCCGGTCCGTCGGACACCGTCACCGAGCCGCCGAGCTGCGCGCTTACCAACCGGACGAGCGCGAGCCCAATGCCCCGGCCGCCGGGCACGTCCGGCTTCGAGGTGACCCCGCGCGCGAAGATCGACTCCCGCAGGTGCTCGGGGACGCCAGGGCCGGAGTCGGCAACCGAAATCGTCAGTCCGTCTGCATCGTTCACCATCACCGTCACCGCCGCGCGGTCGGAGCCCTCCGAGACGTCCACGGCGTTGTCGACGAGGTTGCCCAACACCGTGATGACGTCGGTCGCCAGCGCGGGATCGAGTGCGCTCAGATGGCTACGCTCATCGACGATCAGCGCCACCCCGCTCTCGGCCGCCAGCGACGTCTTGGCGATCAGCAGCGCCGCGACCGCGGGATCTGCGATACGTCGCGTCACGGCATCGCTGATCTCGGCGCGGCGGCGGGTCAGCGTTCCGACCAGGTCGCGCACCGAATCGTATTCTCCGAGTTGGACGAGACCGGAGATGGTGTGCAACTGGTTGGCGAACTCGTGGGTCTGCGCGCGCAGGGTGTCGGTCACGCTCTTGTGCGACGACAGCTGGCCCTGCATCGACGCCAACTCGGTGCTGTCGCGCATCGTGGTGACGGTTCCGATGCGCTCGCCGCGTGTGCTCGCCGCGCGCCGGTTCAGTGCGAGCACCCTTGTCCTGGTGGCGATCACGACGTCACGACCGTCCTCGCCCGACAGCAGGAACTCCTCGACTGCCGGATCCAGCCCGGCCGAGTCCGCGCGCCGCCCCACGGCCTCGGCACTCACTCCAAGCAGCTCCTGTGCGCTGTCGTTGAGCAGTGTGATGACGCCATCGGTGTTCACTGCCACCACGCCTTCGCGGATGCTGTGCAGCAACGCTTCCCGGTGATCGGCGAGCCCGGCGATCTCGGTCACCTCCAGCCCCCGGGTGTGTCGCTTGATGCGACGCGACAGCAGCCACGACGCAAGGACGCCGAGGGCCGCACCCAACCCGAGGTAGACCAGGAGGCGTTCGCCTGCGCCGGACAGCGACTGCCACAGCGACGGATACGGCTCGCTGACCGAGACCACCGCCAGTACCGCTCCGTCGGTCGAGAGCACCGGGACCTGGCCGACGAGGGAGTGGGCGCCCTCTACGTCGAGGTCGCCCGACCACGCGCGACCGTCGGTCACTCGGCTGCGGCCGAAGTTGGTGTGGTGGTCCACTCGAGCCGGGTCTGTCGACGCTCGCACCAGGCCGTCCGGGCCGATGAGGTCGACCAGTCGGGCCCCGGAGAGTGCGACCGCACGGTCGAGGTCGGGCGCCAGGTATTTGGCGGCGAACGGGTCTGCGTACCGATCGCGCACGATGGGCGTTGACGCGAGGTTCTCGGCTACGGCGATCATGCGCTGGCCGCGGACCTCACGGAACTCACGGGTCGACTGCGCTACCGACACAGCCGCGACGGCGGCCAGCACCACGGCGACCACCAGCAACTGGAAGGCCAGGAATTGGCCGGCCAGGCTTCGCGCAGACACGCTTCTCAGAGACCACGACCTCAATGACCACAACTTCCTTTTCGTCCGAAAGAGTGACCCACGTCACTAATGGGAACAGTATTGCTGAGCATCACAGTGAACGAGGGAGACGGATGTGTCCATATGCCATCGATGGGGCCGATGGGCTTTCGGGTCGGCGGTCGTGCTGCTGGCCGCCACGCTGGCGACGGGCTGCGGGGTGACCCGCGGTGAGGATCCGGCGGCCCTGCACCGCCTCCGAATGATGGTGCCCAACAGCCCGGGCGGCGGCTATGACCTGACTGCCCGCACGGCGGTGAAGATCATGGAGGACGACGACATCACCGGTCGTGTCGAAGTGTTCAACGTGCTCGGTGCGGGTGGCACGGTGGCGATGGCCCGGCTCATCAACGAGCGTGGCAACGGCGACCTGATGATGACGATGGGGCTTGGGGTCGTCGGCTCCGTCTTCACCAACGGATCCTCGGCGCGTGCGTCCGATGCCACCGCCCTGGCGAAGTTGATCGAGGACCCCGGTGCGGTTTTCGTCCCGGCCGATTCGCCGTTCAAGACGATCGACGATCTGGTCGCGGCGTGGAAGGCGGATCCGAGCAAGGTGACCGTCGGCGGCGGTTCGTCACCCGGTGGCCCCGATCACCTCTTCCCCATGGAACTGGCCAGAGCCGTTGGCGTCGACCCGAAGAGCGTCAACTACATCACGTATGACGGCGGCGGTGACCTGCTGACTGCGCTGCTCGGCAAGAAGATCACAGTCGGCACGTCGAGTCCAGGCGAGCTCATCGACCAGATCGAGGCGGGCCAGCTTCGGGTGCTGGCGGTGTCGGGTGAAGAACGGGTCGAAGGCGTCGACGCCCCGACGCTGAAGGAGTCTGGCATTGACCTGACCTTCGCCAACTGGCGCGGAGTCCTTGCGCCACCAGGAATCTCCGACAAGGACAAAAACGCGATGGTGAAGGCGCTCGAGGAGATGCACGGCACTCCGCAATGGAAGGAGGCCTTGGTGACGAACGGCTGGACCGACGCGTTCATGACCGGTGCAGATTTCGAAAAGTTCCTGAAGGACCAGGACAACCGGGTCTCGTCGACGTTGACCGAATTGGGGTTGGTGTGAGCACGACCGAGCAGCAGTCAGAAGAGCCGTCCGGCCGGTCCTCCGACGAGCGCCCGCGTGGGGAGCACAAGCCCGACTACGCGCAGTACATCGTCGTCATCGTGTTGGCGATCGTCGGCGGGTACCTCGTGTACAGCGCGATGGCCCTGCCGGGAGGCTTCGCGAAGGTGGATCCCCTTGGGCCCAAGCTCTTCCCGATGGTAGTTGGCGTCGCAGCGCTGGTGCTCGCGGTGATCCTGGCCATCGCGATCCCGCGCGGATCGAAGGGTGAAGCCGACGCGGGCGAGGACGTCGACCCCGACGCGCCGGGTGACTGGCGTACCGTCGGGCTTCTGATTGCGCTGTTCGTCGCGATGATCCTGCTGGTGAACCCGCTGGGGTGGGTGATCATGAGCACACTCTTCTTCGCAGGAGCCGCAACGGTCCTCGGCAGTAACCACTATGTCCGCAACTTCGTCATCGGCCTGATCCTGGCGCTGGCCAGCTTCTACGCCTTCTACTCCGGGCTCGGAATCCCGCTGCCCGCAGGCATCTTGGACGGGATTCTGTAAATGGAGAACTTCGACTGGCTCCTGCAGGGCTTCGCCGAGGCTGTCACCCCGATGAACCTGCTGTACGCGGTGATCGGCGTGCTCCTGGGCACGGCTGTCGGTGTCCTCCCGGGCATTGGACCGGCGATGACGGTCGCGTTGCTGCTGCCGATCACCTACAACGTGCCGGCCAGCGCGGCATTCATCATGTTTGCGGGCATCTTCTACGGCGGCATGTACGGCGGTTCGACGACGTCGATCCTGCTCAACACGCCGGGTGAATCATCGTCGGTGATCACGGCGATCGAGGGCAACAAGATGGCCAAGGCCGGCCGCGCCGCCCAGGCCTTGGCCACGGCGGCCATCGGCTCGTTCGTGGCGGGCACCATCGGCACCATCCTGCTCGCCGCGTTCGCGCCCGCGATCTCCCGGTTCGCCGTCACGCTCGGCGCACCGTCGTACCTCGCCATCATGCTGTTCGCCCTGGTGGCGGTGACCGCCGTGCTGGGGTCGTCCAAGCTGCGCGGTGCCATCTCCCTGGTGCTCGGGCTGGCGATCGGCATCGTCGGCATCGACTTCCTCACCGGTCAGCCGCGGGCCACGTTCGGCATACCTCAGCTATCGGATGGCATCGACATCGTGGTGATCGCGGTGGCGATCTTCGCCGTCGGCGAGGCGCTGTGGGTGGCCGCCCACCTTAGGAGGAAGCCCGCCGAGGTGATCCCGGTCGGACGGCCGTGGATGGGGCGCGACGACTGGCGGCGGTCGTGGAAGCCGTGGCTGCGCGGCACGGCGTTCGGATTCCCGTTCGGCGCGCTGCCGGCGGGCGGAGCGGAGCTTCCAACGTTCCTGAGCTACATCACCGAGAAGAAGCTCTCCAAGCACCCCGAGGAGTTCGGTAAGGGCGCCATCGAGGGTGTTGCGGGACCGGAGGCGGCCAACAACGCTTCCGCGGCAGGCACATTGGTTCCGATGCTCTCGCTGGGTCTGCCTACCAACGCCACCGCGGCTGTGATGCTGACCGCGTTCGTGTCGTACGGAATCCAGCCTGGCCCAACGCTGTTCTCCAAGGAACCATTGCTCATCTGGACGCTGATCGCCAGCTTGTTCATCGGAAACTTCCTGCTGCTCGTGCTGAACCTCCCGCTGGCTCCGTTATGGGCGAAGCTGTTGCGTACGCCCAGGCCGTACCTGTACGCAGGCATCCTCTTCTTCGCAACCCTCGGTGCGTTCGCTGTCAACGTTCAGCCGTTGGATCTGGCGCTGCTGTTGATCTTCGGCCTGCTCGGGTTGATGATGCGTCGCTTCGGGTTGCCGGTGCTGCCGTTGATCATCGGCGTCATCCTCGGCCCCCGCATCGAACGCACACTGCGACAGAGCCTTCAGCTCGGCGGCGGCGATTGGGGCAGCCTGTTCACCGAGCCGGTCGCGATCGTCACCTATGTCCTCATGGCGGTGTTGCTGCTCATCCCGCTGGTGCTCAAACTGCTACACCGCGACGAGGAGACGTTGCTCATCGTCGAGGACGACAAGGACCAACGGGAGAAGGCACAGGCATGACCGACGAGCGCTTGCGCGAGGAGCATGTGACCGACGAGCGCTTGCGCGAGGAGTAGAAATGATCGTCATCGGCTACACCGCAGATGAATTCGGACAGGCCGCGTTGGATCACGGCATCGCCGAGGCCGGACGCCGCGATACCGAGGTGCTGGTCATCAACTCGACGTCGGGCGACGCTTATTCGGACCCGGCGTTCGCGCAACCCGACCAGGTGCGCGACGTGCAGGCCCGGCTCAATACCTCCGGGGTTTCATTCGAGTGGGCTCAACCGGTCGGCGTCGACGCCGCAACAGAACTGTTGTCGGCGATGGAGCGTCCCAACGCCGAACTCCTGGTGATCGGCGTCAAGCACCGCAACCCGGTCGGAAAGCTGCTACTGGGCAGCGTTTCGCAGCGGGTGTTGCTGGAATGTACGAAGCCAGTCCTGGCGGTCAAACCCGAGGAGTAAGCCGCGCGCCGTCCTACATCGACGTCAATTTATGGTTTGGCTCACTGCTCGGCCTGGGTATCCGCTGGCAATGGGCGATACCCGAAGTGCGGTCAGGAACGCCACCGACAGCGAGTGGTTCGAGAAGGCGGCGCGGGCGGGCTACGCGATCAGTGGGGTGCTCCACCTGCTCATCGCCTACATAGTCCTTCGTCTGGCCATCGGGGGTCCGACTCCGTCGGGCAACGCCGACCAGTCCGGCGCGCTGGCGACGCTCGGCAGCCAGACCGGGGGAGCGATCATGCTGTGGATCGCGGCCATCGGACTGGTGGCGCTCGGGCTGTGGCGGCTGGCCGAGACGGTGCTGGGCTCAAAACCCGGCGAGGCGTCCGGCCGCCAATCCGACGACCACGGCGGGGCGATCAAACGAGTGAAGGCCTTCGCTTTGGCGGTCGTGTACTTCGCGATGGCCTTCTCTGCGGCCCGTTTCGCCATGGGCAGTGGCAAGTCGAACAGCCGCAATAACGCGGGCATGAGCGCACAGTTGATGCAATCCGGTTGGGGCAAAGCGCTTCTGGTAGTGATCGGGCTCGTGGTCATCGGCATAGGCGGCTACCACGTGTACAAGGGCGTGTCCAAGAAGTTCGAGAAGGACCTCAACGTGTCGTCGGGCCGCGGAATCACCGCGCTCGGAGTGGGCGGTTACGCGGCCAAAGGGCTGGTGTTCGTCGGGGCGGGCATCCTCGTCCTCATCGCGACGCTGCACTCGGACCCTTCGAAGGCGACCGGCATCGACGGCGCGGTCAAGGCGCTCGGCGAAGCGCCGTTCGGCAAGTTCCTTCTCATCGTGGCCGCGCTCGGCATTGCCGCGTTCGGGGCCTACAGCTTTGTTCGGAGCCGCTACGCCCGAATGTGAGCGCCCTCATCCGTCGTCGAGGCTCAACCGGATCGATCCCTCGACTGCCGACACCGAGTAGCTGCGCACCGACAGGTCACCACCGGCCTCGGCTCCGGAGCACATGTCGAAGGTGTGCCCGTGCAACGGGCATATCACCTGCTGCCCGTTGCCAGGATCAACTTGTCGTAGCTCATGCTGGCGCCGTCGTCGGCGTGTACGACATGCGCGAACGTGTCGACTCGTACCACCCGCACCCCGGCTCTGAGATCGATCCGGTTGTCGGAGTACCAATCCAGCCCGTTGAGGTAGATCTCCGCCGGATCATCGCTGCCGGCAAGGAATTCGACAACAGGATCCGGTTGTAGTTGCCGTACGGCTCGTCGCCGAACACCGTGATCTCGGACATGTCGGCACCGGTGCGGGCTAGCACTTCCTCGATGGCCCGGATTCCGGCCATGCCGTTGCCGACGACGACGAGCCTGCGCATCAGATCTCCACCAATCCGAGGTCGACGACCGCCGTACCCGAGAGGCCGCTCGGGGCGGCGACGAACAACTCCAGCACCGTGTCGCCCAGCAGATCCTCGACCACTCGCAGCGCCACGTGCGTCGCTCCCTTTGCGGCGATCGGGACGTAGCGCATCGGCTTGCGGTTCTTGAACAGCACCACGGTGATCAGCTCATCGGTCGAATTGCCGCCGCGGAAGTAGACGGGTTGCGTCAGCGACCCAGGTGGCACGACGTATCGCAGTGAATCGTCGAGGAGCGCCGGCTTGTCGAGCCCGTTGCCCTCGAACTCGAACGCGCCTTGCAGGAATCGTGGGGTGCTTCCGTCGCTCATGGCCCCATGAGTAGGGGGCAATTGTTTCGGGGTCGTTTCGTGGGCGATGCCGGCATGAATACCTGTCCGCACGGCGTCGGCTCCACCACATGTGAGCACCAATTGACAATGCGGACACCGAAGGGCAATCGATGCGGAATGGGCTGGCCGTAAATCTGTTTCAACGCAACTTTCGACCTAGCAGCTGAAGGGCCATCATGTCGAGACTGACCCGTGACCGCGACATCGAGCCCCCGCGGCGGAGCCGCGACATCGAGCACTGGGACGCCGAGGACGTCTCCGCGTGGGATGCGGGGGGAGCCAAAATCGCGAAGCGCAATCTGATTTGGTCGATCTTTGCCGAGCACGTCGGCTTCTCGATCTGGTCGATCTGGTCGGTGATGGTGCTCTTCATGCCGCAGAACGTCTACGGCATCGACGCCGCGGGCAAGTTCTACCTGGTCGCGATGCCGACGCTCATCGGTGCGTTCATGCGTATCCCCTACACGGTGGCGCCTGCGAAGTTCGGCGGCCGCAACTGGACGATCGTCAGCGCCCTGTTGCTCCTCATCCCGACGCTGCTGACGTTGTGGGCGATGAAGAGCCCCGGCACCTCCTACACGACGTTCGTGGTGGTGGCCGCTTTCGCGGGGTTCGGCGGCGGCAACTTCGCCTCGTCGATGACCAACATCAACGCCTTCTACCCGCAGCGGTTGAAGGGCTGGGCGCTCGGGCTCAATGCTGGCGGCGGCAACATTGGCGTACCCGTCGTTCAATTGATTGGGCTGCTGGTCATCGCGACTGTCGGCAACACCGCGCCGGAACTGGTATGCGCCGTCTACCTGGTGCTGATCGGGCTGGCCGCGGTCGGAGCGGCGTTGTTCATGGACAACCTGCGCAACCAGAAGTCCAACCTCGGCGCACTGGCAGAAGCGTTGCGCTACAAGCACTCCTGGGTGATGAGCTTCCTCTACATCGGCACCTTCGGGTCATTCATCGGGTTCTCCTTCGCGTTCGGCCAGGTGTTGCAGATCAACTTCCTGGCAGGCGGCGACAACGCAGCGCAGGCCGCGCTGCATGCGGCTCAGATCTCCTTCCTCGGACCGTTGCTCGGTTCGGTCTCGCGCCCGTTCGGCGGCAAGCTGGCCGACCGGATCGGAGGCGGCAAGATCACGCTGTCCACGTTCGTCGCGATGATCTTCGCCGCAGGGATCCTGGTGGCGGCAGGCGTGCTCGACGACGGCAGGCCTGGTGCCCCGACCGGGGGCCAGATGACTGGCTACGTGGTCGGTTTCATCGTCCTGTTCATCGTCTCGGGCATCGGCAACGGCTCCACCTACAAGTTGATCCCGTCGATCTTCGAGGCCAAGGCCGCCGACATGGACGACTGGAGTGCGGAGCAGAAGGCGTCGTGGTCGCGCCGCATGTCCGGCGCATTGATCGGGTTCGCGGGTGCGGTGGGCGCACTCGGCGGGGTGTTCATCAACGTCGCATTGCGCCTGTCCTACACCGGTGCGGCCAAGTCGGCGACCAACGCATTCTGGGTGTTCCTCACGTTCTACGTGATCTGCGCCGTGGTGACGTGGTTCGTATTCCTGCGTATGCAGTCGGTGCGGGCGGTGACCGGCGAGCACGTCGGTCGGGCGCCTGCACCCGTTGGAGCCGGCTGACGGTGACCCAGACGACGCGGACCGCATGCTCGTACTGCGGGGTCGGCTGCGGGATCTCGGTGGAGACCCGCGTCGATCCCGATACGGGCCTGCCCGTGATCGCAAGGGTGTCCGGGGATCGGTTGCACCCCACCAACTTCGGTCGGTTGTGTACCAAGGGTGCGACGCACGCCGAGCTGATGCGCGCCGACGAGGGGCGGCTGACGACGGCGTTGATGCGCCCGTCGCGCGACGGGGAACTGGCCCCCGTCGGCGTCGACGAGGCCGTCGCAGAGGCGGGCCGTCGGCTGCGGGCCATCGTCGACGAGCACGGTCCGGACGCGATTGCGATCTACGTGTCGGGCCAGATGTCGATCGAATCGCAGTATCTGGCCACCAAGCTGGCGAAGGGCTTCGTCCGAACGGTGCACATCGAATCCAATTCGCGACTCTGCATGGCAAGCGCCGGAACGGGTTACAAACAGTCGCTCGGGGCCGACGGCCCGCCAGGCTCCTATACCGACTTCGACGTCTCCGACCTGTTCTTCGTGACCGGGTCGAACATGGCCGACTGCCATCCGATCCTCTACCTGCGAATGCTCGACCGGCTCAAGGCCGGGGCAAAGTTGATCGTGGTCGATCCGCGGCGCACCACGACCGCCGAAAGGGCCGACCTCTACCTGCCGATCAAACCCGGTACCGATCTGGCGCTGCTCAACGGAATACTTCACCTGTTGGTCGAAGGAGGTGACATCGACCGAGAATTCATCGCCGAGCACACCGAGGGGTGGGACGCGATGCCCGACTTCCTGGTCGACTACCCGCCGGACGTGGTCGCGCAACTGACCGGCCTGGAGGAGTGCGACATCCGCCTGGCTGCCACGATGATCGCCGAAGCAGGGGAGTGGATGTCCTGCTGGACGATGGGGCTGAACCAGAGCACTCACGGCACCTGGAACACCAACGCGATCTGCAACCTGCACCTGGCGACCGGGACGATCTGCAGGCCCGGCAGCGGGCCGATGTCGCTCACCGGCCAACCAAACGCGATGGGCGGGCGTGAGATGGGCTACATGGGGCCGGGGCTACCCGGCCAGCGTGCGGTCACCTCCGCTGAGGACCGGGCTTTCGTCGAACGGCAATGGGGTTTGCCCGACGGGACCATTCGGACCGAAGTGGGACCCGGGACCATCGAGATGTTCAATAGACTCGGCACGGGCGAGATCAAGGCCTGCTGGATAATCTGCACCAATCCCGTTGCCACGGTGGCTAATCGGAGCACGGTCATCGATGGTCTGGACGCCGCCGAGCTGGTCATCACGCAGGACGTCTACCGGGACACCGCAACCAATCGCCATGCCGACATCGTGTTGCCCGCAACACTGTGGGCAGAGTCGGACATGGTCATGGTCAATTCCGACCGCAACCTCACCCTGCTGGCGCAGTCGATCCCACCCGCCGGTGAGGCCCGACCGGATTGGGAACTCATCTGTCAGGTCGCCGAGCACCTGGGCTTCGGTGCGGACTTCGCCTTCAAGTCCAGTGCGGAGATCTTCGACGAGATCCGCGAATTCTCCAACCTCCGAACCGGTTACGATCTGCGCGGCGCCAGCTACGACCGACTGCGCGAGACGCCGCTGCAATGGCCGGTGGCACCGGGCGGCGCACCGGACCGCAACCCGATCCGCTACCTCAACGACGGGGTCAGTCAGGACGTCTACGTCGACGCGACGGGCCAACAGCCGCGCCTGGCATTTCCCACCCCCTCGCGCAGGGCGGTATTTCACCCTCGCCCACACATGGACGCCAAGGAACTTCCCGATGACGAGTTTCCCGTGGTGCTGAATACCGGCCGCCTGCAACATCAATGGCACACCATGACCAAGACCGGCAAAGTCGACAAGCTGAACAAGCTGAACAGCGGTCCGTTCGTGGAGGTACACCCGGACGACGCGGTGGACCTCGGCATCGCCGATGGCGGCCTCGTCGAGTTGACCTCGCGGCGAGGGAGGGCGGTATTGCCTGCGTTGGTCACCGACCGCGTGCAGCGTGGCAATTGCTTCGCGCCGTTCCACTGGAACGATGAGCACGGGGATGAGCTCGCGGTCAATGCGCTGACCAACGATGCCGTCGACCCGATGTCGTTTCAGCCCGAGTTCAAGGTGTGCGCAGTGCGGTTGGCGCCGGTCGCGACCGATACCACCCCAGGCCTCCCGGACTCCGCCCCGGCCTTGGAAGACGACGAAAAGCTCTACCTTGGAGGCTTCTTCACCGGTCTCCGAGACGGCGTGCCTGGGGTTCCGGTGCTGCCGGCCTCGGCACCGGTGCGCACGTCGGTCCGGCTTTGGCTGGACGGACTGCTCGCCGGTCGATACTCCCGGTCGGTCGCCGCCGAGTCGCAGCGCGAAGACGGTCCGCTGGTGCTGTGGGCGTCGCAGACCGGAACCGCGGAAGCCTTCGCGGCCCAGTTGGCGGACCGGCTCGGAGGTGCTCGGCTGCGGAACATGGATGACGCGACGCTGGACGAGCTGACCGAGCGGCGCGACGTCGTCATCGTCACGAGCACCTTCGGAGCCGGCGGCCCGCCGGACAACGGTGCAGATTTCTGGACCAGGCTGCATGCGGCCGACGCGCCAGGCCTGGCCGGTGTGCGATATGCCGTGTTGGGCATCGGCGACCGGTCCTATGAGGACTTCTGCGGTCACGCCAAGTCACTCGACCGCAGACTCACCGACCTCGGGGCGACCAAGCTCGTCGACCGGACGGACTGCGAGGCATACGACGACGAGCCGATGACCCGCTGGGCCGAAACCGTCGTCGAACTCATCGGAACCACGTTGGATCCCGTCGCGCCCCGCACCGCGGCGCCCAAGCCTTCCGCTCCCTTCACGCGAGCCAAACCGCTGCGGGTACCACTGTGCCGCAACGTCCTTCTGACCCCGCGCACGTCGGCGAAGGAGGTACGGCAGTTCGGATTCGACATCTCCGAACATGACGTCGACTACTCGGTCGGTGATGCGCTCGGCGTGTTCGTGGCCAACGATCCGGCCGCCGTCGACGCCTGGCTGGGCGCCACTGGATTTTCAGGCCAGGAACCGATGGAGGTCGACGGCGCCGAACTGGCCATGCGGGAGGCGCTCGAATCCTCCTACGACGTCTGCAAGGTGACTCCGAATCTGATCGGCTTCCTGGCCGACCGCAGCGCCGACGCCGCCAAGCTGCTGAAGTCCAAGTCCGAACGTGACGGTTGGCTGCTCGGGCGAAATGGGCTCGATCTCGTCGCGGAGTTCGGGGTGCGCGCCGATCCGGTGGAGTGGCAGGAGGCGTTGGTCCGACTGACGCCGCGGTCGTACTCGATCTCGTCGAGCCCCTTGGTGAGTCCGCACGAGGTGCAGTTGACGGTTTCGGTCGTGCGGTATCGAAACCCACGCGGCGGCGAGCGCGGCGGGGTCTCCTCGACGTTCCTCGCCGATCGCGGGTCGCACGCGGACGTCTTCCTACAGCCCTCTCCGCACTTCCGGCCGCCCGAGGATGGTGCGACCCCGATGATCATGGTCGGCCCGGGAACGGGCATCGCACCGTTCCGGGGTTTCCTTCAGGAGCGACGTGCGCTCGACCATCCCGGGCCGAACTGGTTGTTCTTCGGCGACCAGCACCGCACCGAGAACTTCTACTACCGCGCCGACCTGGAGGACATGGTCCGCGACGGGTTGCTCAATCGGTTGGACCTGGCCTTCTCTCGGGATCAGCCCGACCGGGTGTACGTGCAGCACAAGATGCTCGACTATGGCGCGGACGTGTGGCGCTGGCTCGAGGACGGTGCCCACTTCTACGTGTGCGGTGACGCGTCCCGGATGGCCAAGGACGTCGACGACGCGCTGACGACCATCATCCGTACCCACGGTGGCATGTCCGGTGGCGCGGCACACGAATACAAACGCGAGCTCGTTGCCACCAAGCGCTATGTGCGCGACGTGTACTGAGCCAGTCCCTCCGGCGAGCGTGCGTGTCTGCAGGCGCCACCGCGCGCTCACCGACATCGCCGACTTCGCCCGTCGTATGCGCTGACTCACTGAGTCAAAAGTGTCCGAGGGGGGACTTGAACCCCCACGCCCGTTAATAGGGCACTAGCACCTCAAGCTAGCGCGTCTGCCATTCCGCCACTCGGACCTGTTCGAAGGCAGCTTAGGTTATCGGATCGCCCCACCAGTACCCAAACCCGCCGCCCCGTCGGGTGGTGTATTAAGTGTGATTGTGACCAGACCAGTCGACGAAGTGG